>JBNGDP010000003.1:0-76506 GCA_049975345.1 Oceanipulchritudo sp.
CGGAGGTCCCACGCCCATGCTCCACCTGATCAATCCATACTGAAAGCGGTATTAAAGCGGATAACCATACCCAAATTCAGGTAATCCTGAGCGTCGAACTGTACTCCTGTCTCGGCAGGTTTATGGAATGCCTCACAAACCCATCTACCATTACGTCTACATCCTCCGCTCCACCAAATACCCTACACAGACATACGTAGGCTACACCACCAACTTATCCAACCGCCTCGCCATCCATAATTCCGGCCAATCCCACCACACCCGTAAATACCGTCCCTGGTCCATGGAAACCGTGATCCGGTTCAAGCACCGCGCGCCCGCCCTTGCCTTCGAGCGCTACCTGAAATCCCACTCGGGCAAGGCCTTCGCCGGCAGGCGGTTGCTGACCCGGATTTCGCATGCAGGAAGAGAAAGGCGATCCAAGTAATCCCCTCACACCCAATCCTTGCACAGCAGCTCCGCCTGCATGAGGACCGTCTTCACGGCCTCTTCCTGCAGGTCGGGCGGGTAGCCGTGCTTCTTCAAAATTCGTTTCACCATGACTTTGATTTTGGCTCTGGCACTCTCCCTAAGGGTCCAGTCGATGGTGACGCTCTTGCGGACCTTGGTGACGAGTTCCGCGGCGATGACCTTTAATTCATCGCTGCCCATCGCCTTGACGGCGCTCTCGTTGGTGGCGAGGGCATCGTAAAAGGCGATCTCGTTCTCATCGAGGCCGAGGTCCTCTCCCCGCTTTGTGGCGGCATCCAGTTCCTTGGCCAGTTGGATCAGTTCCTCGATGACCTCCATGGTGGAGATGGCCCGGTTGTGGTAGGCGTTGAGGGTCCGTTTCAGCATCTCGCTGAAGACCTGTCCCTGGACAATGTTCCGGCTTGAGCGGATCTTGACCTCATCCCGCAGGAGCTTGGCCAGCAATTCTGCGGCGACGTTCTTATGCTTCAGGCCCCGGACCTCGGCGAGGAACTGGTCGGAAAGAATGGAGATGTCGGGCTTCTGCAGTCCGGCGGCGGTGAAGACGTCGATGATCCCCTCGTCGGCGGTGATCGCACTGGAGACCAGTTGCCGGATGGCGGCATCCATTTCGTCGGCGGATTTCCGGGAGGTGGAGGTCTTGGCCAATTGCGCCTTGATGGCCTGGAAAAAGGCGATGTCATCCCGCAGCTCGACCGCCTCATCGGTGGCCGCGCAAAGGGCAAAGGCCCGGGACAGGTCGGTGACCACCTGGACAAAGCGTGCCTTCCCGTCCTCCTGCTGCAGAATATGCTCCTGGGCGGCCGGCAGGAGCCCGATCTTCTCCGCCGGGGTGCCGGATACCCATTTTTCCCAGGAAAAGCCATGCAGGAGCCCGCAGGCCACTTCATGTTTCTCCTGCATGACCGCAATCGCCTGGGCGGTGTCGTGGCTCGGTGTTCCCCTCCCCCCGCTCTCGGTGTAGGTGGCCAGAGCATGCTTCAACTGGTCGGCCAGCCCCAAGTAATCCACCACCAGTCCGCCCGGCTTGTCCCGGAAGACCCGGTTCACCCGGGCAATGGCCTGCATCAGCCCGTGTCCCCGCATGGGCTTGTCGACATACATGGTGTGCAGGCAGGGGGCGTCGAAGCCTGTCAGCCACATGTCGCGGACAATCACGATCCGGAACGGATCCCTGGAATCCTTGAACCGGGTGGCCAACTCTCCGCGGCGGGGCTTGTTGCGGATATGCGATTGCCATTCCGGGCCGTCGCTGGCACTGCCGGTCATGACAATCTTCACCACGCACGGCTTCTTGTTCTCCGCCTCGATGTCGTCATTCGGTTCACTGGCCCAATGGGGACGGATCTTGATGATGGCATGGTACAAGTCGACACAGATACGACGGCTCATGCAGACTACCATGGCCTTGCCCTCCATGGCCTCGGTGCGGCGCTCAAAATGCTGTACCAGATCCTCCGCCAGGAGGGCAATGCGCTTGGGGTCGCCAACCAATGCCTCGAGAGCGGCCCATTTTGTCTTCAGCTTCTGCCTGGCGGTTTCCTCCTCGCCCTCGGTGATTTCATCGAACTCCTCATCGACATGCGGCAGCTCCTTCTCATTCAGGGCCAGCTTGGCAATGCGGCTCTCGTAATAAATCGGAACGGTGGCCCCATCTTCCACGGCCCGCTGGATGTCGTAGATGGAAATGTAGTCCCCGAAGATCGCCCGCGTGTTCGCATCCGTCTTCTCGATGGGGGTACCCGTGAATCCGATAAAAGAGGCATTCGGCAGGGCATCCCGGAGATGACGGGCAAATCCGTCAATCAGGTCGTACTGACTCCGGTGCGCCTCGTCGGCGATGACGACAATGTTGCCCCGGTCCGAGAGCAACGGCATCCGCTCCCCCTTTCCATCGGGCATGAATTTCTGGATGGTCGTGAAGACAACCCCACCACTGGCCACCTTGAGCAGGTTCCGCATGTGTTCGACCGTATCCGCCTGGACCGGTATCTGACGCAGCAACTCATGGCACCGCTGGAACTGCCCGAACAACTGGTCATCCAAGTCGTTGCGATCCGTCAGCACCACCAGGGTCGGATTCTTCATGGCCGGATGGCGGATGATCCTCGCCGCATAGAACAGCATGGAAAAGCTCTTCCCGCTGCCCTGGGTGTGCCAGACCACCCCCGCCCGGCGGTCGCCCGGCTTGCCGTTCTTCTGCCGCCCGACCCAGAACCTGCCCTTCTCCTCGGCAAGGTCCTTCTCCGTGGCCAATCCGCTGGCACGCACGGTTTCATCCACCGCTCCATTCACCGCATGGAACTGATGATACCCGGCGATGATCTTGCTCAGCCGGTCACTGTCAGAGTCGTCCTCGAAGACGATGAAGTGCTCCAGCAGGCGCAGCAGCCGCTCCTTCTCAAAGACCCCCTGAATCAGCACTTCCAACTCGGTGTGGGTGAGGGGCACCTCCCCTTCCCCGTCGATGGTCCGCCAGACCTTGAACCACTCCTCGCTGGCCGTCAGGGATCCGATGCGCGCCTGCGGGCCGTCGGAGACGATCAGCAGCTCGTTGTAGTGAAAAAGGGATCCAATCTCCTGTTTGTAGGTCTGCAGCTGCTTGAAGGCCGACCAGATGGTGGCGTTCTCGTCCGCCGCGTTCTTCAGCTCGATCACTCCGATCGGCAGGCCGTTGATAAAGACAACAATGTCCGGCTTCCGGTTGTGCTGCCCCTCGATCACCGTGAACTGGTTGACCGCGTACCAGTCGTTGGAGGCGGCATGACCAAAGTCCACCAGGCGGACATGATCCCCCGCAATCGAGCCATCCTCCCGGCGATACTCCACCGGTACGCCATCCCGCAGCATGGCATGAAAAGCGCGGTTGGTCTGGACAAGGGAGGGAGTGGCAATTCGTAGGACTTTCCGGACGGCCTCCTCCCGGGCATCACCGGGGATGGTTGGGTTTATCCGCTGCACCGCCGCCCGCAGCCTCCCCTCCAGCACTACATCACCGAAGCTGTCCCGCTCAGCCGAAGGTTCCCCTGGGGCAATATGCGGACCGTGCCCGATCTGGTACCCGAGTTCCTCGAACCAGGACAGCGCAGCGTCTTCGATGATGGATTCGTTGAAATTTATAACAGCTCTCCTTTTCAGTCCATAATCCAAAAAACTTTCGACCGCTAAATTATGATGAACTTCTAGGGGGTTCGTGCAACACGCAAACCGGAGCGACTTCCATTGTAATTTGGATCTACTGCATATCGCTGTGTGAGTTTCGACTGATCAGCAGTGTGATTCCAGCTTCCCCCTCTAATAAGTCTACGGTCTTCGTAGGTGTCCCAGCACCACTCCCAAACGTTTCCAGTCATGTCATAGAGCTCTAATTGGTTTGGTTCTTTACTGGCTACCGCCCAAGTTCCCCGCCCTTGAAAAAGATTACAAAAAGCATTCCCGGAATTACCGCTGTACCACCCTACGGCATCAATGTTATTACTACCACTGTAGGTGTAGTAGCCTCCCAGACTTCCGCCTCGGGCAGCGAACTCCCATTCTGCTTCCCGAAGAAGGCGAAAGCCATCGGCATTCTCATTCCAGTCTGGATTGGATTTTCCCTTTCTATACACCTGTCCATTGACAGTGTATGCAACCGTCAACCCCGCATTATTCAAGGTGTTCTCCATTTCGGTTTTGGCATTACACCACTTGAGAACATCGTACCAGGAAACCGAATGCACCGGATGTGTGGGATAGCAACCCTCGCCAGCATTGGCAATGTCATATCCGTTGGCACCCGCCCAGAATCGTACCCGACACCATTCCCTCCACGTCACTTCGGTTTGTCCTATGAAAAAGGTGGAGATACTTTGCGATCCTACACCCGAGGAGGTGGAAAGGTAATCACCCTGCACAAGCAACAGACTGGAAAACCCGAGTTCCTCTCCCAAGGGAACACTGCGAGTCAGTCGAAAGCCGACATCAGCATATTCGCTGGATGAATCGATATAGTCAAGGGGTGCCAAGATCAAATTTTCCAGCACATAATCCATAAAGCTGCCGCCCATGACTCCCCAATTGTAATTCCCATCCCAGCACCATTCTGTGACGTTTCCGCTCATGTCATATAAGCCTATCTCATTAGGTAATTTCAGCCCGACTGGCCAGGTTCCATTCCCTGAGTAAAAGTCACATTCCGCCCCGACAGCGTTATACCAATTCCATGCCACAAGGTTCTCATTGTCACTTCCGCTATAAAGATAATCTTGAGAGAAAATACCACCAGAGGTCGCAAACGTGCGTTCACTGGGAGTTGGAAGTCGGTATCCATTAGCAAAGGAATTGAACTCGGGCATCTCCTCCCCGGTTCGGAAAACCTCCCCATTGAGCGTGTAAACCGGAACAAGGCCTTCCATCTCGCTCTTGGCGTTGCACCATTTCAACACCTTGAACAGGTTGACAGCTACTACGGGATGGTTGTCACGGCACCCAAAGCCTTCCCAAAAAAGGTCATACCCATTGAGCAGTGCCCAGTTCTCGACAGTTTTCCACTCACCCCAAGTCACCTCATAGCGTCCCATTTCAAAAGTTGGAACCATTGGTTCCCCGTCATAGAGCTGCCCACCCTGGATGCGTACCATTCCCTCAGGCATTTGCCGGAGTCTGATTTCATGTGAGTCCCTCCAGGATTGTTCCTGGATATCGAAAAAAGCGGGATCTCCGCGCTTGCTGTTCTGCAGGGAGTACCAGTACCAACCCTGATGGTAACCATCCATCTTGTGAAGGATCTTCGGGTCGTCCTTGAAAACCCAGAACCAGGAAGCGGCCTTTTCATCAAAAAAGTACAAGGCACCATCGGCAAAGTAATCAACGGTGATCCATCCGAAATCCTGATGCCAAACCGTCGGATAACTCAGTTCCTGGAAGTTTCCGAACCAATCCGACTTGCGCCAGGCATAATCCTTTAGGGTAGTTTTCATCCATGGATATGGATCAGCGGTTAAATCGGGCGTCTCCAACTGCAGCACATGGGTGTTTTGTGCCACCCACAATTCGTCGTTCCTGAAAGTCAACCCCTCCGCATGAATATATGGGGCGTCAAACCAGAAGAAATCGATGGGCTCCGCCGCGCCAACCTCCATCAGATCCGTGAGGTTGTATACATCCATCTTCCCCAACCCCTTTCCTTGCGCCTTGGAGCCTCCCCATGGGATGTAGGCAAAACCCTCTCTGATGAAGATACCGTTCGCCTCCCGCGTACTGATTTCCACCGTCGTGACATTCATTTCAACCGGTTCACCGTTGACCATGGGGAGAATGAACACACGCGGATTCTGGGGGGAGTCCGCCGCCTGATACTCAACGAGGAACATCAACCCGGCGGCAACATCGAGCCCGGCGAAATCGCCTCCGCCGATTTTGTAATCGTTGGACCAGTGTCCCAATTCCAAATGACCAAGGTATTCGAGGGTCTGGGCGTCGAACCAGGCAATATCCAACACTTTCGTATCTCCGTTAAAAATCAATTTCCAGTCGGACGCGGCCACATAGATGCGGTTATCGCGTACCGTCAAATCTCCCAGATGCTCAAGGGTGGAGGCTAAGGGATAATATTGGACGACTTCCCAATCTTCCCTGGAGAAGTTCGCACTCCATCGGGTGATCACTTCGTCCTGACCGGAAAAGCCCCGCGAAGTATAGAAAACATTCCCATCGCTGGCGATCCCTTCGTTGGCAAGGCCGTTGTTATAAGTAATCATGTCGGCCTTCGGCCCGATTGCGGCCACGCCGAATGCCGCCGGTTCCGGGTCGTTATTCCACACACCCACCTCAATCTCCTGGACGGTGGAGAGATACCCGCCTCCCCATATGGATAATGGAGAGAAGACAACGGTTATAATGAATCCGCAAATCCACTTACTTGTTTGTTGTGCGTACATGGCAGTCCTTTTCTAGCTTGGTCTGATCAAACCTCATGATGCCATCTCCTCCGCCTCGCCTACCGATAGCTCGCCACTCAGCAGCTTGGGCAGCAGGGCGTCGCGGAGGGCGGAAAGGGTGCGGGATTCGATGAGGTTTAGTTTGATTCTACTTAATAAATTCCCTGCTTGGGAACCGAACATCTCGGTAATTTTTTCAGGCGAAATTATGGCATTCAGTGTATCGAAAGTTTGGCGCGTTATTGTGTCAAAGACTGTCCCATGAGTCCTTTGTTGAAGTTCTCCGTTTGCTTCTTTCAAGAGGAAGTAGATGTAGAAAGTATCGACTCCAGAAATTCCACGAATACCGTAACAGGATTGATTCATGGCCATGGGCACCCCGACCAAAGCCAACTTACCAACAGTTCCACGCGCACTGATAATAGTTGTATTCTCAGGAAGAACCTTCGCTGCGCTATTATCTATTCCAATTTGAGTAACGCTCTTTTCGGTTTGTATAACCCATACGTCAGCCTCTGTAGGTGCATCCTTAACCGAATACCAAGGAATATTGCCATTCCAATATTCATCCACGGAGGTTTTGGGTGTTCCACCACTCAGAATCTCGATAAGTTTTGACAAGGGAGCTACCCCCCACCCCTCCGGAATCGGCCCCAGCTCCGACTCGACAAAGCGATCGGGAAACAGCCTGGCGGTCTCGGCATCCATGCCGGCGGGCTGGCGCCCATCCATCTTGGCCCGGACGGGATCGAAATCGACAAACCAGCTCTTGAACAGGGCCCGTGCCATGGCCTCCAGCGTCTCGTTCATCCTGCGGTTCAGCTCGATCTTGTCGTCCAAAGTGCCAAGGATGTGGGCGATGGCTTTTTGCTCGGGGAGAGGGGGGAGGACAAAAGGAACACTCGCCATGATCTGGGTGTTCAAGTTCGGCATTGTCGCTCCGACGGCGTGTCTCACTATCCAATTTCTTACCTCTGGATGCCCAAGTTGAAAGGAAGCAAATTCAGGATCAACTACATCTTTTCCAAATCGAACCCGCAAACATCCGGTTCCACAAAGCCAACCGTCCTCAGCTTTTCTGATAAGTGCCCGCCGTTCAACATCACCCCTGCGACTGTAAATAATATCACCAGTCTTTACCCTATATTTCTGAAGGCGTTGTGCATCAGCTTCCGTGATACAAGCAATGCCTTGATGAACAACTCGGTTATCCCCAATATTAACTGGCATTATTGAGGGAACACCAACTTCAACATAATCTGATGCATGCAACTGGCTGCCAAACGGTCCGGTTTGCACACCTCCTTGTCCACGCTTGCAGACTTCTCCAACAGTTACTTTTTCCCAGTATTCAGGGATATTGCCACTGACCACTACTTCACTCATGTCGGAGTAATTGAAGATTCCCCCGTATCACCTTCTCCAACCTCTTTGACTCGTCAAACTGCGCCTCCAGCTCCGCCACCAGCCTCGGCATCTTCTCCTCAAACGGCTCATCGTCGTCCTCGACCTCCTCGGCGCCGACATAGCGACCGGGGGTCAGAACGTATCCATGCTTCTCGATCTCGTCGGTGGTGGCGGATTTGCAGAATCCGGGGATGTCCTCGTACGTTGACTTTTCCCTCCGCCACTCGTGGTAGGTACCGGCGATTCTGGCGATGTCCTCCCGGGTCAGCTCCCGGTGGATCCGGTCGACAAGCGTCCCCATCTTGCGGGCGTCGATGAAAAGGGTCTCCCGGTGACGCGAGCGGACCGCCTCCGCCCCATTCGCCTTCCGGGCCGACTTGTTGCGGGTGAGGAACCACAGGCAGACTGGAATCTGTGTGGAGTAGAACAGCTGTCCCGGCAGGGCGACCATGCAGTCGACCATGTCCGCCTCGATGATGGCCTTGCGGATCTCCCCCTCCCCCGACTGGTTGGACGACATGCTGCCGTTGGCGAGGACGAATCCGGCCATCCCGTTCGGGGCCAGGTGATGAAGGAAGTGCTGCACCCAGGCGAAGTTGGCGTTGCCTTTCGGCGGGATGCCGAACTGCCAGCGGACATCCTCCTCGTTGCGGTGCCAGTCGGAGTCGTTGAAGGGAGGATTCGCCAAGACAAAATCCGCCTTCAAATCCTTGTGGAGGTCACGGCGGAAGGTGTCGGCTTGCTCGGGACCGAAGTCCGCCTCGATTCCCCGGATGGCGAGGTTCATCACCGCCAGCCGGCGCGTCGTGGCGTTGCTCTCCTGACCGTAGACGGAGATGTCCCCAATCCGGCCCCCGTGCTCCAGGACGAACTTCTCCGACTGGACGAACATGCCGCCCGAGCCGCAGCAGGGATCGTAGACCCGCCCATGGTACGGGGCCAGCATCTCCACCAGCAGGCGCACCACATAGGACGGCGTGTAGAACTGCCCTCCCCGCTTCCCCTCGGCACTGGCAAACATGCCGAGGAAATACTCGTACACCCGCCCCAGCACGTCCTTGGAACGGTTCTCCTTGTCGCCCAGCCCGATCGTGCTGACCAGGTCGATCAGTTCCCCCAGCCGGTACTTGTCGAGGGCGGGCCGGGCATAATCCTTGGGCAGGACCCCCTTCAGCCGTGGATTGTCTCGCTCGATGGCGACCATGGCATCGTCGACAATCTTCCCGATCACCGGCTGCTTGGCGTTGGCCTGGAGATTGGCCCAGCGGGCCTCCTTGGGCACCCAGAAGACGTTCTCGGCACGGTACTCGTCGGGATCCTCGGGATCGGCCCCCTCGTAGTCCCCCTCGCCCGCCGCCAGCCGGGCATGCATCTCCTCGAAACTGTCGGAGATGTACTTCAGGAAAATCAGCCCCAGCACCACATGCTTGTACTCGGCCGCATCCATGTTGCTGCGCAGCTTGTCGGCTGCCAGCCAAAGCTTGGCCTCAAAGCCGAGATTGGCGGTGGATTGGCTGGTTTTCTTCCTCGGGGCGGCTTTCTTCGGCATCGGCAGGTATCGGTCTCAACCGGAAACGATATGTCCTCCCGGCCTGGAATCTTCAACAAAAAAGGCGTTCAAATGTAAGAATCCTTCTGGGCCCTGCGAAAGGCATTGAAGAAAAAGGGTGGCCGTATGTCCAAGCCCACAAACTTCCTCCAAGGTTACGGTAAAAACTACCTCATCCCCTTCGGAATCGCCTGACACACATGGTCAGCAAGCCGACGGTGAGCCCGAACAGGAAAGCCGTAATACCCGGCTCCGGAATGATCCCCATGATCCAGTCCCGCGAGGAGGAGATCCGTGTCAGGTAGGTGATGTCGCCGTAGGTGCTGCCGTAGAGATTGGACGGTTCACTGGGATTGACGCCCCAGCTGACCAGGCCCACCAGTTCCGGTCCGTTGCCGAAGTTGGCAAAGGCGGGTGCCCCGCTGTCACCAGCGGCACTGGTTGCTTCAAGAGCGCTCAAAGCAGTGGAACTGGATTGAGCAGAAAGGGTGACATCAGAAGGCAAGGTAGCGGCGATCCCGGATACATCAAAGACCGCACTTCCGACAAGTGAATTTCGTTGGACACTCCCGTCATCGAAATCAAAGGCAAGCAACCCGCCTCCAGTATCGAACTCCAATACCCGGTCGATGACGTTGGTCCCGGCGTAATAGAGGGGCGTCGGATTCAGCCGTGGGCCCTCGGAGCCGATTCCCGCGGAGCCGGCCCCGAGGAAGGTGACGGTGCTGCCCAATTCAGAGGATCCGCCATAGAGGGAAGCCGGCGCGACCCCCGGAATGGCTGTCGTCAATTGAAACAGCCCGATGTCGCTCCCCTGCCCCAGCCCGACTCCAGGATCTGCCGTCCATGCTGGATGCTGAATCCACGAACCCGGTTGGGCGGTGTAGGCAACCCCTTTGTGGTGGAAAGTCAGGCCGGTCACGGCATCCCCCAGCCAGTTGTGTCCCGCTGTGAGAACCCAGTTGTTCGACAGCAGCACACCGGTTCCCCGGAAGCGGGAAGTGCCCTCCTGAATTTCCACCCAGCCGGTGGCACCGTAGCCGGGCTGCGTGAGGAGCGTCACTGCGGTAGAAGACGACAGGGCCAGTCCGGCTGAATCATTCAACACCACCCCGGACAGGGACGCGGCGGCAAAAGAGGCGAGAAGCAGGAAGAGGGGCTGCTGATGCTGTTGCCGGATCATTTCTTTATTGGGAAAGGGTCCCCCGCCCGGGCTGTGTCCGCCAAAGCTCCTCCGGAGCGAAGGCGGGCGTTCGAACCCGTATCCACGGGCCTACCGGCACGGGCGGGATCCAGGTTCATTTTGTCCCGCTGGAGCGGGATCGGGGCGGCGGCCGGTTCAGTCCCCTGATGGTGCCGGATCGCTCCGTCCGGCGAGGTTGGTCCGAGCTGCGGGCCGGGCGGAAGCCAATGTTGTTGTTGCGGTTGTCCGGGTTGTTGTTGTTGCGGTTCGCGGAGCGGCAGTTCTGCGCGTTGTTGTTGAAGTTGCCGCCCCGGTTCACCCGGTTCGTGCCCGATGGCCGCCGACCGAAAGGATGCGAGGGTGCGTTGACGATAGTGCCATGAACAAGCGGGCAGCGTGAAGGCGGTCAGGGCCGTGAGCCGCTGCTGGGTCGCGGCTTCAGAAAGGACACCCCCGTCGTGCAGCCTTGCGAGGGTGCCGATCTTGCGACGGTAGCGGACCTTGCTGCGGCGGTTCAGGCGGGTATGGGTCGGGAAGATACGAAATCCGAGGAAGTCCATGCCCAGATTCGTCCGCTGGGGCGCTGGAGGATGCTTGAGCTGCAGGCCAAGCTGACCGGACACAAAGGCTTCGATTTGGCGTCCCGCATCCAGCAGGGTCCTCTTGTCCCGCGCCCAGCAGACGAAGTCGTCCATGTAGCGGACATAGCCATGCACGCCTGGCAGGGACTGGCACAGGCGGTCCAGAGGAGAGAGGTAGAAGTTGGCGAGATGCTGGGAGGTGAGGCTGCCGATCGGCAGGCCGCGCCGGGTGTCCGGATTGTGGGAGCGGATGATGTACTCGAACCATGCGAGGACATACGGATCCTTGAACAGTCGCCGAAGACGGGCGATCAGATTTTCGTGGGGGATCGACTCAAAATATTTCCGGATATCCAGCTTGAGGTACCATGCATTGGCCCGGGCGCGCTTCTCCGCCACGGCAATCGCCTTGGGCCGGCCCTTGTCCTTGCGGCAGGCATAGGTGTGGTAGACGAGGTGCCGCTCGAAGACCGGCTCGCAAACATTCATCAGGGCATGGTGGAAGACGCGCTCCGGGAAACGGGCGGCGTGAATGGTCCGCTCCTTGGGATCAAAAACCTTGAAGGTGTTGAAACGACCGACGACAAAGGAGTCATTCAGCAATTCGCGCCGGAGCATACGCAAACTGCCTTCCAGATCATCGGCGAACCGGCGCACCTCCACCTTGCCCCGCTTGCCGCGCGCGGCGCGATGGAAGGCCAGGACAAGGTTGTCCCATTCGATGACCTGCTCCCAAAGGTGCCCCACCCGTTTCATACGGAGGGCAACTCCGCTTTGAGGGCTTCCAAAACCGCAGCGCCATACTTCTCCACCCGCGCCTCGCCAATGCCGGGAATTTTTCCAATTCCTGCAAGGCTGTCGGGACGCGCCTTGGCGATTACCGATAATTGCTCATTCGTGAACACCGAATAGGCCGGTATCGCCTCCTTTTCCGCCAGTTCCTTGCGCAACAGCCGCAATCGCGAGAATACCGCGAAGTCCGCCTCCGAGAGAACCTGCTTATAATCCACCTTTTCCGCCCGGCCGCCTTTTCCCGCAGCCACCGTTGATGCCGCATCCAACACCTCCACGCAGAAGGCCCAGAAAGATTGCTCGCCGGCAGCCACGAATTCCTTGCGCACCGAGGCGATCCGACCGCCGCGTAGGGTGCGGTTAAGATCATCCTTACCCGCACCCTGCCCGGAGACCGGGATCTGAAAGAATTCGTACGGCATTCTAAAAAATTTTCTGTCCGCACCGCTCCGGGCTTCGCGGGCTACCGCCTCGCTACGCCTCGTCGCTGCGCGCCTTTCTTGCTCGGACCTTTCATCAGGGGACTATTCACTGCGGGCGGGGCGGAAGCCCAAGTAGTAGTAGCGGAAGTCCGGGTAGTAGTCGTAGCGGAACGCGGAGCGGCAGTACCGCGCGTAGCTGATGAAGTCGCCGCCCCGGATCACCCGGTACGTGCCCGAAGCAGGACCTGTGGGATCGGTTACGGTTCCTGGATAAGTAGCGTACCAGTCCCAGCACCATTCATACACATTGCCGGACATGTCATACAGGCCCCATGCGTTCGGCTGCTTGCCCCCCACCGGATGCGTGTTGATTCCGCTGTTGCCGCCATACCAGCCGATTTGGTCCAGGTTCGGGTCGAGCGGCGAAGTGCCCGTGTAGGTGATCGGCCCGCTGTAAAAGGCTGTTGTGGTCCCAGCCCGGCAGGCATACTCCCATTCGGATTCAGTGGGCAGCCGGTAGCCGGTGGCATTGAAGTTGCAAACTGGCGTGGACTGCCCGGTCTTGTAGGTGGCACTGCTCACCGTGTAGCACGGCGTCAGGCCCTCCAGTTCGCTCTTCAGGTTGAGCCACTTCACCACGTCATACCATGACACCTCGGTTACCGGGTGGGTGCCGCTGGCGTCGCCGTTATACCCGTTACGCCCAACAGGCAGGTCCGTGTAGCCGCGTCCCGGCCCCTGGGCGGCCACCGCGTCCCACTGCGCCTTGGTGACCTCGGTCTGCTGCAGGTAGAAGGCGCGCGTCAGCGTCACCGTGTGCTGGGTCTCGTTGGAATAGCGCCCAAGCTCGGAGGTCGGGCTACCCATCGTGAAGGTGCCGGCCGGGATACGGGAGAAGCCTTCGGGGGCTGGTCCGCCAGACTCGCTGGCGGTGACACGGAAGCGCATGTTGGAACCGTAGTAGTCCGGGGAGTCGGTCCCCGCGTCCCAGACGATGTGCCGATTGGTACCTGCGGCGATCCCAGTGCCGATGTCTCCTGAGAGCGTGGACGGACTCAGCACGTAGGTTGTACCTCCGTCATCGGAAAGAGCGACGGAGACCGTGACCGGATTCTCCGCGCCGGTGATATTGTAGTGGATATCCACGACATTGGATCCGGCCCGCTGGCTGGCCCGCACGTCGGTGACGGTGACTTGGGCAAGGGCCACGGGACAGGCAATGGCGAGAATATAGAAGGTGAATGAGATGAATCTGATCATGATAAAGTCCTCCGTTTCATTTGGCTTCGATGCGGTAGAAGACGGATGATTCAGCCGGATCCGGCACATCCTCGAAGGTATTGAGCGGCGGATCGGCTGCGATGTCGTCGGCGACAATGTCCCAGTTGGTGAGGTCGTAGGACCGTCCGACACGGTACAGGCTGCCGCTGGCGGAGGCCCAGGAAATGACAAAGGTGTCCGGATCGCCGCTCCCTCCCTCGATGATGTTGAACTCGCCAATCTTCAGGTAGGAGTTCGGGTCGTTGGGATCGGTTCCGGCGAGATATTCATCCTTGTCGGTGAATCCGTCGCCGTCGCTGTCGAGAAGGACGTCGTTCGGATCGGAATCACTGAGCCCGTTGGCCTCTTCCCAGCCCCTGGGGACCCCGTCGCCGTCATCGTCAATCCAAAGGTTGAGGGCGAAGAGCACCTCGTTGTTGTCCAGAAGGATGTCCTCGGAGAGATCGTCCTCATCGACCACAAGACGGTAGGCGGTCTCCCCCTCACCCTGGGAGCCCGCAGGCAGCTCGAGTGCCAGCTCCACGGAATCGCCCGGATTGAGCAAGCTGACCGTCACCGAGGCGAGCGGATCGGCCCCCGGCGCCTCCTGTGGCCAGAGATCCAGTTGCGTGACCGGTGAGGCCGGCGCGCCGCGGTTGGTCACCCGTGCGACCACCCGGACCGAACCGTCACGCAGGACCGATCCGGAAACAAACTCCAGCTCATAATCGATCCCGTTGAGTGGCAGGAATTGCTGGTTGTTCTCCTCGTCGAACTCCGTGACTGCCCCGGCGGCATCGACCACAGCGTACAGGGTACGCGGAATGGCCGGTTCGGGAACGGTCCAGCTGAATACCTCCTCGGTGGTATCGGCCGCCTTGAGCCAGCCCGTGAGGGTTCGTTCCTCGACAAGGCCGCCTCCATCCTGAGGATCACCGATATAGAGGCCGACCACCGGATCCTGGATGGCGACGTTGCCGCTGTTGCGCAGTTTTACAGTGACAGTGACCGCGTCACCGGGAAGAAAGTCGGTTCCCTCGGCCACAAGTCCGTCGGAGCCGATTTGCAGATCCTTGATCAGGGCGCGCTTGGCCGCCAAGAGGTCGACCTGGCCGGGCTGCGGAACGCCTTCCACGTCAATGATTTCCCCGCCCTCAATTTCCACGCTGACGGTTTCCGTGGTGATTTCCGTGTTCGTGTAGGCAAGGGTCAGGTTGCCCACGGCATCCCATACGGGTGCGAAGGCGGACTCCACGTCTGAATCCTGCGACAGCAGGGTATCCAATCCCCACGTCGCGGAAGCAGGATCATAGACCCGGTAATGGGCATCGGAGCCGGCCTCGTTCATCTCCTGCCAGAGGACCAGCAAGTTGCCACCGGGGCCAAGGGTCAGGGCGTAGTCGGCAAAACCAAGCGTTTCGGTGTCCGGCCGCACGACCGAGGGCGTTCCCGCAAAATTGACGTCCATGACAAGGTCGGTTCCGCGCTGCCAGACCGCATATGCGTTGCCTGCCGGATCCATAGTCAACTCGGCGTTCCGGTCGTGGACGGAATCAGTTGTATATTGCGCGGTGGGAAGCCACAGGCCACTGGACTCAACCCATACCCGGTAAAACAACTCGGAATCACTGTAGTCGTCGAGGTTTCCGTCCAGGTCCCGACTCCACAAGTACACCGCTCCCTGTCCGGAAACCGCCAAGTCCCCGGAGAGCTCATACGTCAGCTGGTCCACCAAAGTGACCGCCGCTCCCCATGCCTGCGTTGTGCTGTCCCACCGGGTGGTCATGATCCGGCTGTTGGCGGGGTCGCCGGGGGCACCGGATCCCTGCAACTCGTTCGCTTCATTCTGCGTCCAGACCAACAACAGGTCGCCATCGGACAGCGGACCCGCCAACTGCGCGCTGTGGTCGACGAATGTGTTATCGGTCAGGGCAATGGGTGTGGACCACGTCTGGGACACATGATCCCAGCGGCTCCAGACAATTTCCATTTCCGCCGCCATGGTCTCGATCTCCGTACCGTCGTAGGCGGCATCCTTGATGCGCTCGTAAACGGCGATGGCGTCGCCGTTGCCATCGAAAACAACCTGCGGCTTGAACTGTCCGCGGGAGTCGCTGGCCAGCGCAGCGGGAGTGCTCCAGGTGGTACCGTCAAAGTAGGTCCAGGCAATCTCAGTGAACTGCACCGGATTCGGCACGCCGGTGTCCCGCACATACAGCAGCATCAGCGTGTCGCCGTTGCCGGCAAGCGCCGGCTCGGAATCCGGGTAAACATTGGCCAGCAGGGGCAGGTCCACTTGCGCGGGCAAGTCCGGATCGCTGGATATGCGACGCGTGGGTGAGGTCTGTGGAGGCGTATAAGCTGCACCCGTTGTCGTGGCACTTCCCATACGGGCAAACACATCCTGCGCGGCAATTGCCTCCGCAGCCTCAACATCCAGCCGGCGCCCAGGCTCCGGCTCCGCCAGAAGGAACCGCTCCGCTCCGGCATCCCGCCAAGTCCGCTCCACCGGCTCCCAGTCGGCCGTGGCATTGGCGGCCGCGGCTATCCGGTAGCCGTTGCCCAGGTCCTCGATCCCCGTCAAAGGAAGGCGCCGGGCGGCGGAGGGGTAGCTCCAGTCGACGAAAACATATTCATGCTTGAAGTCGAAAATCCAAACATCCAATTGAATACCAGCATAACCGCGTAAATTCACATTTCTAAAAATCGGTTGAGGGTATCCGAATGTTCCAACCGCACTACCCCCGATGTAAACTCTGGCTGAAAACTTCTTGCCCACCTTGGGCTCATAAGCCGCTTCCAGTCCCGCTCCGATGCCTAACGTGGCTTCCTTAAAGTCAAGCGGCCAGGAGAATGCACAAGTAATAGTCCCATCCACACTGGGAATAAAATAAACGATGATGGAGAAGTTTCGGGTAAACGCCTCGCCTCCCTTCACCTTGGAAACAGCTGTGGTTATGCCGGGGCCGAAAATATCCAGGAATCCATATCGGGAAAGTTCCAGTTTTACAGCAATGCTGGCATTGAAGGTGATCTCCTCTACCTTTATTCCTTCCGCTAACGTGGCGGTCCCAGTAGCAGCGGCGTAGGCACTGCTCTCGATTATTTTGTTCCCAATGTAGAGTTTGGGTCTCGGATAACGGGTAAGCCCTGGCACAACGGGACGTCTTCCCCGCTTGCCTTTCGAGAGGTTGTTTTCCAAGACACCAACCGCTAATTCCCAGGATGCATCCTGAAGGGTATAGTCGAGACTCGCACCTGCTACAAATTCCCATCCAAACGTCCCTATCAGCGGAAGGGTTTCTTTCTTTTCGCTTCGGATAAATTCCCAGTCGACACCCAGTTGTGTGTCACCATACAGCACTACTTCATCCAAAAGGTTCCGTAGAAAGTACGGCCAAGCGATCATTGGTATCCTGATTTCAAAGGGATCCGACGATACACCGGCAGAGGACATCGCTACAGCTGAAAGTATTCCCGGAGTGGCTGATGGGTTGAAAACACCGTCCACATCAAATGGGGCGGAATAGGAGGGGCCCGGACCCGAGAGGGTGCTAACATGAAAACCATTCGCATAGAGTTGCACAGAACCGGGAACATGCCCATTCCAGTTTACTTTTACATCGGCGGAGACTTCCGGACTGAGGCCGTCAATAAACATGATGTCTGGATTCAGACGTAACTCCTCAAGTATGGGTTT
Organism: Oceanipulchritudo sp.; assembly: GCA_049975345.1. Taxonomy (GTDB): domain Bacteria; phylum Verrucomicrobiota; class Verrucomicrobiia; order Opitutales; family Oceanipulchritudinaceae; genus Oceanipulchritudo. Next base: position 17,284 of record JBNGDP010000003.1, read on the forward strand.
CGTGCCTGCGTTCGCAAGGTAGAGGTTTCCCATATCGACAGACTTGGCCCCCACCGCGTAAGTCAAAGTTTTTGTTGCAGATGAAAACCCCGTGGCGCTGGCAACCAGAGAAGATCCCGAGGCAGCACTGGTATTGCGAAACTCAAAGGTCCCGGTGCTTCCGGTTGTAGTAACCACCCCGGCAAGGTTTACATTCGCACCGCTGACCGGTAGACCGGTGGCCTGGCTCAGTACCCTCCCGGTCACCGTGAGGGATCCGGTACCCCGGGTATCGAGAGTGAAGATGTTGGATTCGGCGGAGGCGCCGAAAACTTGGCTAGCGGGCGCCATAAGCAAAAACAGGACCATCATGAGCCTGAGGAGAGTGGTATCGTGCGTTTTCATAACAAGAGCCTTTGAGCTGCGTCACAGGATATGGCAGCCCAACCCGGAAAGCGCAACCACTAACGTGGGTGAATTATGTTAATTTTCCGTTGGCCAAGCTTCATGGGTCAGGTGGGAGAGGCAGGCCTTTGGACCCCCTACTCCACCGGTCCCGCCCGGAAGAACTTCTTTTCCCCATTCCGGGCCTGGTAAAAACGTGAAATGGTGGCCCCGGTTCCGGGGATATCGGTCTCGATGACGGTCCAGGTATCCAGGTCGGTGGATTGCTCGATCTGGTAGGTCACGCCCAGTTCCGCGGCGTCCCCGAGCCCCATTCATGGCCAGTACCGGTTCTTTTCACCTTGTTAAAGCGGTATTCAAGGGCAGTGTTCGGCGGAATTGAATGTACTGACAAACGTAACTCCCAAAAGCCACCATGAGCCAATCCAGTCCGAATTTCACACGTGGCTTGTCAGTTGGCATATGGCTGGGAACCTTAGCCCTATGCAAGACAATACCGGCGCTTTCCCCGGCCGGTCAGGGGGGATTTTTTGATTACAAGCCGGTTGACCAGGATGACAGGACCCCTACGCTTGTCCACCATGCCAACACAGTCGCGATCACTCCGTCCAATCGGCACTTTAGCCGGGAAGCTCCCTTTGCTCCTTGCCCTTCTGTTCCTTTCCGGCTGTGGAAAGGAAACCTCGACGCGGGAAGAAGCAGTGGTGAGGCCGGTCAAGATCCTTGCGATTACCGCCTCCGACAAGGGTGCGCCCCTTGAATTCCCGGCTGTCATCCGGGCGCGTAACAGCGTGGAACTGGCCTTTAACGTTCCCGGGCAAGTGACGGAGTTGCCCGTCATCGAGGGGGAACCGTTAGCGGAAGGAGCCCTCCTCGCCAGCCTCGACAACACCGAATACAAGGCCCGCCTGCAGGCCGCCCAGGCAGCGCTGGAACTGTCCCAGACGGACTTTGATCGCTTCAACGACCTGTCCAAATCGGGCGCGGTGGCGATCGCGGAGCTCGACCAGAAACGGGCCGCCCTGCAGGCCGCCAAGTCCGATCTGGAGCTGGCCCAAAAGAGTTTTGAGGACACCGTCCTGCGTGCCCCCTTTGACGGGCTGGTTTCCAGACGCCTGGTCCAGAATTTCACCAACGTGCAGGCCAAGCAGCCGGTCATGGTCTTCCAGTCTGTGCGCCCGCTGGATGTGGTCATCGATGTTCCCGAGCCGATGGTCATCCGTTCCGCATATGACAAAAGCGAGCCGCCCCCTACCGAGGTCCGGTTTGACAGCCTCCCCGGGATCGCGCTGCCGGTCTTCTTTCGTGAAGTCAGCACCGAGGCCGATCCCCAGACACAGACCTTCCAGGTGGCCTTTTCCCTCGAAGACACCGGGGAGATCACCGTCCTGCCCGGAATGTCCGCCGTGCTGGTTGCCGAACGCGCCGCGGTGGGGGGCGACCCGGTCTACCTGCTGCCCCCACTCGCGGTAACGGCTGATACGGAAGGGGGCCGGTCGGTCTGGATCTATGACCCCGCCACCAGCGAGGTTGCCCAGCGGGAAGTGGAGGTCGGCCTTTTGCGGGACGAGGGGATTGAAATCATTTCCGGACTCACCGAAGGGGACCAGGTCGTGGTGGCCGGCGTCGCGCAATTGTCTCCCGGAATGAAGGTGCGGCCGCAAGAGAGCCGTTAATCCGGCGGAGGGAAACGATCATGAATCCTGCAGAAACCTGTATCCGCAAGGAAACGGTCAGTTGGCTGGCGGTAATCCTGCTCCTTCTGGGCGGCTATCTTTCCTTTAACAGCCTTGGCCGGTACGAGGACCCCGAATTCGTCATCCGCCAGGCCGTAGTCATCACCCCGTACGCCAGAGCCACGGCCGCCCAGGTGGCCGAGGAAGTGTCCGATCCCATCGAGGCGGCCATCCAGCAACTGCAGGAGGTCAAGAAAATCCAATCCATCTCCCGCCCCGGTGAATCGGAAGTGCAGGTGGAGATGCAGATGAAATTCGCCCCTGAGCAGAACGACCTGGAGCAGATCTGGGACAAGCTGCGACGCAAGATCGCCGACGCCCAAAACAAACTTCCGCCGGGCGCCGGTCCCTCCTTTATCAACGACGACTTTGGCGACGTGTTCGGCCTTTTCCTTGCCCTGACCGGGGAAGGCTATGACCTGACGGAATTGAAGGAGTATGCCGAAGACCTGCGCAAGGAGCTGCTGCTGGTCGAAGGTGTGGCCAAGATCAGCCTGTACGGCGCCCCCGAGGAGGCCGTCTTTGTGGAAATTTCCAGCAGCCGGGCGGCCCGGCTCGGGATTCCCCTGACCCGGGTCTACGAGGTCCTCCGCCAGCAGAATCTCATCAAACCGTCCGGTAATCTCGAAGTGGAGGGCACGCGCATCCGGCTGTCGCCCGCGGATCCCGCCCCCGACCTGGAGGCCCTCCGGCAGATTCGCCTGGGGGTCGGGGCCGAGGCCCGCGTCATCACCCTTGGCGACCTTGCGACCCTGGAGATGGGGGTCCGCGAACCGCCCCGCACCCTCATGCGCTACAGCGGGAAACCCGCGCTCGGGATCGGCATCTCCAACGTCAAGGGGGGCAACATCGTGAACCTCGGGGATGCTGTGCGGGCGCGGCTCGCTGGACTGGAGGCGGAGCAACCCCTCGGCATGGAGCTGCACGATGTTTCCTACCAGGGCGACACCGTGCGCCAGTCGGTCAAGGATTTCCTCAACAACCTCATTGTGGCCATCGTCATCGTGGTCGGGGTACTGCTTGCCTTCATGGGCTTGAAAAGCGGCATCATCATCGGACTGGTGCTGCTCCTGATCGTCTCGGGCACCCTTGTCTGCATGGCCTTTGCGGGGATTGACATGCACCGCGTTTCCCTCGGCGCGCTCATCATCGCCCTCGGCATGCTGGTGGACAATGCGATCGTCGTCACCGATGCCATGCGCCTGCGCATCCGCGCCGGGGAGGATTCCCTGAAGGTGGCGCGGGAGGTGGTCGCCGGCACCATGTGGCCCTTGTTCGGGGGCACCGCCGTCGGCATTCTCGCCTTCAGTGCAATCGGCTTTTCCCCCACAGGCATGGGCGAATACGCCGGCTCCCTGTTCTGGGTGATCGGCTACTCGCTTCTGCTGAGCTGGGTGCTGGCCATCACGGTCACCCCCCTGCTCTGCTGCCGCCTCTTCCGGCCAAAGCCCTCCGCTTCGGGAAAAGAGGCCTACAGTGGCTTTTTCTATGGTGGCTACCGGAACCTGCTTGGTTGGGTTCTCTCCCACCGGGCGGCTTCCCTCGGTGTGCTGGCCGCCCTTCTGGTTATTTCCTTTCTCGGGCTGAAATTCGTCCCGCCCGGCTTCATGCCGGATTCCTCGCGACCCCAGTTTGTCGTGGATTACTGGCTGCCCCAGGGGACGGATATTTCCAAGACCGAGCGGGACATCCAGGCGGCGGAGCAACGGGTGCTGGAGAAACCGGGAGTGACCGCGGTCACCTCCTTCATCGGCGCCGGCGGGCCCCGGTTCATGCTGACCTATTCGCCCGAACCGCCGAATTCCTCCTACGGGCAGCTGCTCGTGGACGTGGAGAACTTCCGGGTCATTCCGGAGCTGATCACCCATTTGCAGGAGGAGCTTACCCTGGTGTTCCCACAGGCGGAGATCAAGGCATGGAAATTCATGCTGGGGAAGCCCCTTCCCTCCAAGATCGAGGCGGTCTTCCGGGGACCGGATGGCACCGTCCTGCGCCGGCTGGCCGAAGAGGCGAAGCAGGTCATGCGTCAAGATGGCGGGGCGGTCGGGATCAAAGATGACTGGCGAAGCAAGGTTCCCGTGCTTCGGCCCATTATCAACGAAGTGGCGGCGCGCCGGGCCGGCCTCTCCCCGACGGACGTGAACGCGGCCCTGCAGACCACTTTCGGCGGCACCAGTATCGGCATTTTCCGCGACGGCGACCGCATGCTGCCGATCATCGCCCGCCCGCCCGAGAACCAGCGGGACTCTCTCGACAGCATCGAAACCATCCTCGTTCCCGGCGGCACGGCAACGCGCCCCGTTCCGCTGGCACAATTGGTGACCGGATTCGAGACCGCCTTCGAGGACAGCCTGATCCGGAGGCAGAACCGGTTCCCCACCATCAAGGCGCAATGCGACCCGCTGGCCGGAGAGCTGGCCGGTCCCCTCTTCAATCGCTTGCGCCCGCAAATCGAGGCCATCGAGCTTCCCCCGGGCTACTCCTTGTCATGGGATGGTGAATACGAGGCTTCCCGCGAGTCCAACGAGGGCCTGGCCATTTCGGCCCCCTACGGTTTCGCGGCCATGATCCTTGCCGTGGTCGTGATGTTCAACGCCATTCGCCAGGCCGCCATCATCTGGTTGACCGCGCCTCTGGCCGTCATCGGCGTCACCATCGGGCTGCTGCTCTTCCAGGCACCCTTTGAATTCATGGCCATCCTCGGCTTCCTCAGCCTCATCGGGATGATGGTCAAGAACGCCATCGTGCTGGTCGACCAGGTCGACGTGGAGCGAAGGGCCGGCAAGGCCCTCGAGCCGGCGATCATTGACTCCGCGGTGGGCCGCATGATGCCGGTCTCGCTCGGGGCGCTGACCACCATTCTCGGGGTCGCCCCGCTGCTGCTGGATCCGTTCTTCCGCAGCATGACGGTGGTCATCATGTTCGGGCTGGCCTTCGCAACCATCCTCACCCTGGTGGTGATTCCGCTGTTCTACTACCTCTTCTTCAAGGGATCGGAGGGCAAGTCACCGGTGGGCGGCGCGAACGGCCCGAGGTCAACGATGTGAGCTGAAGAAGGCGCGGAGGTCGTCGAACATGTCCTCGGTGATGGTATGGGCGACGCCGGGATACACCCGGAAGGTGGCGTTGGCGCCGACGGACTCATAAATCGACTCCGCCAACGGCCAGCGGTTGGCAAGGAGGCGATCGGCGGGATAATTGAGGAGGGCCTTGATGGCGTTTTCCTCCTCCGTGGTCAGGCCGCGCCAGTCAAGGGCGTCGTTATAATCGCTCCCACCCACATAGATGAAGAGGGCCACCTGCTTGAAGGCCTGCAGGTTGAAACCCTGACCGGCGATCGGCTGGAGGTCCTTGATGCCGAAAGGATACGGGAGGGCGGTACCTTGCCACTGGGTGACGGGCGCCGCCGGCCAGCCGCCGGGTGAGCCCGGGGCGGCCGCCTTCAAGCGCTCCGGATGGAGGATGGAAAAGCGGCTGGTAAAGGCCCCGGAAGCGGAGAATCCCATCATGAAAACCTTGTTATCCATGGCATGCCCCTTGTCGCGCAAGCGCTGGAGGGCGTCGTCGATCATGGCCAGCATCTGCAGGTCGATCTGCTCGATGCCGTCCCACTGGTTGGAGAGGCTGTAGCGGTCCAGGGCATGGACGTAGAGTCCGCCGGGCTCCGGTGCGGGAGGATTCTGGGGCCGGGGAAAGACCGGGACCAGCAGCGGACAGCCCAGCTCCACGGCGAAGGAACTGCGCCAGCGCAGCAGGCCAAGGGCGGCGTCCTCATGGAACCAGGGATCGTCGCCCCATGTGCCGGTGTTGTTGGGCTCCACCAGAAGGGTCTTCGGGGCGCTGATGGCCGGCGGAATCAGGAGATAATAGGGCCAATAGAACCCCTTCGCCGGATTGGCCTCGATCCGTTCCGTGGGCGGATCCGCGGTCGTGAATTTCAACGTGAAGGGGGCGGTCATCAAGGTCCCGGTGGCGGACCGGAAGGAAAACGGGCTCAGGCTGGCGGTGTGCCCGTAGAGCGGCGTCCCCGCCGTTCCGCGGGCGACATAGGCGGTGCGCCCGTCCTGCGACCAGGTCATGCTCCAGGGCCACCAGCCGGAGCTGGTGAATCCGCCGGTCGGCATCATCGGTTCACTGAAGCGCAACTCCACCGTGTCAAAGAAGGGGTCGACATCCATCGCCCCGCTGGAAGGATTGCTCCAGACGACGTACGGTCCGGCAATCGAGGCGGTGCCCGTGGTAAAGGCCAGGGCATACTGGGCCGGCTTCCGCCCCTGGATATCCGCAAACCCGGCCCCCCCGGCGTTCAGGGTCAGGCGCAGCGTGGCATTGGCGGGCAACACCTCAGCAGCGGACAGGCGGTGGATTTCCACGGTACGGTGGTCCGCTGACCAGGTGACATAGGAGGCCCCCCAGTTGGCATCCGCCTGCACCCCTGCCGTGGGCGCCATCTCCCGGTCGAAGGTGATGGTGATTTTCGTCAACTCCGGGGAGACCCCCGTCGCCCCATTGGCGGGATTGCTGGCAATGACCAGCGGCAGATCGGAGCCCGCCCCCACCGCGACGCGGAAGAAGCCCGGATCCTGGACCGCTCCGGGAACCTCCACGGCAAAGCGCGCCGGCTGGACACACTCGAGGGTGTACCACGGAAGTTCCGCCCAGGGGGACTGGGGATTCTGCGATTCCAGCTCCTGCACCGAATAAGGGGTCGGCGGATCCGTATCCTGGAAGAGAACCCGCACCGTTCCCCCCGGCAGGGACTGCGTCTGCAGGACCTCGAGGGCCCCCTGCGCGGGTACATGAATGAACAGACCATACAAAAGCGACAGAAGAACAAGATTGGGAATCAAAGCTTTCATCACCACACCTCCCTGGTTTGCATACAAACAGAAGACGGATTCTAGGAAACCAATGGATTCCTGACAATGGCAAAATGCGATTGCCCAAAACGGTTTCGGGCTGTATACTGACAAACCATGAGGGCATGCCTTTGGGCGATTTTGCCGGTGGTGTGCCTGCCAGTATTGCTTTGCGCGGACACACCGGCAATCGGAGTGATCCGGATTGAGGGAACCATCAACCCGGCCACTTCGGGCTATATTGATCGGGCCTTGCAAACAGGGGAGAGGGAGGACTTCAGCTGCCTGGTGATCCAGCTGGACACGCCAGGCGGGCTGCTGGACTCCACCCAGACCATCGTGAAGCACTTTTTCGCCTCGCCCACCCCTGTTGTCGTGTATGTGTCCCCATCCGGGGCGGTGGCGGGAAGCGCCGGCTGCTTCATCACCCTGGCCGCGGACGTGGCGGCCATGGCCCCGAACACCAGCATTGGGGCGGCCCATCCAGTTGTCATGGGCGGGGGTGGCGAATCAGGGGAAGCAGACGAGACGATGAACAAGAAGCTGGAGAACTTCGCCGCCAGCTACATCGAGTCAATCGCCGAAAAGCGCAAGCGCAACGCCGAATGGGCCATCTCGGCCGTGCGGGACAGTTCCTCCATCACCGCGGAGAAGGCCCTCGAACTGGGCGTGATCGACCTCATTGCCCGGGACATGAACGACCTGGCCCGCCAACTCGAAGGCTGGCGGGCGGATGAACAGGTCCTGCGGACCCTTGGCGCGGATGTAGTGGAAATTCCAATGCTTTTGCGGGAGCGGGTGTTCCAGATGTTATGGCGCCCGGAGGTGATGTTCATCCTGATGCTGGTCGCCATCTACGGGATCATCGGGGAACTGAGCACGCCGGGAATGGTGCTTCCCGGCGTGGCCGGGGTCGTTTCCCTGATTCTCGTTCTCTACATGGCGGCCATCCTTCCCATCAACATCGCCGGGCTGGCCCTGATGGTGCTGGCGGTCGGGCTGTTCATCGCCGAGGCCTTCACCCCCACCTTCGGATTGTTCACAACCGGGGGCCTGATCTCCTTCTTCCTCGGGGCCCTCATGCTGTTTGAACGGGGCATCCAGGGGTTTCATCTTTCCCTGGCCTACATCATTCCCGGCACCCTGCTCACCGCGGCGTTTTTTCTGTTCGTCATCGGGGCCGGGTTGCGCGCCCAGCGCCTGCCCGTCCGCGTCGGCCGCGAAACCCTGATCGGTAAGATCACCCGCGCCACCTCCAATATCGATTCCCGGTCGGGACATGTCTCCATCGACGGGGAGGATTGGGCCGCCACCAGTGAACAACCCGTTTCCATGGGCCAAACCGTCGAGATCATCGGCCGGCAAGGCCTGCGGTTGATCGTGAAGCCAACTCCAAAGGAGGAATCGTCATGAAATTTGAAGGCATATCCGATCCGATGCTGTGGATCATCACCGTCATCATCCTGCTGGCCCTCCTGCTGCCGGCCATGATCCGCATCCTGCGGGAATACGAGCGCGGCGTCATCTTCCGCCTGGGCAAATTGCTCCGGGCCAAGGGGCCGGGCCTGGTCATCCTCATCCCCATCGTCGATCGCATGGTGCGCGTCGACCTGCGCGTCGTCACCATTGATGTCCCTCGCCAGGAGATGATGACCCGCGACAACGTCCCCGTCACCGTCGATGCCGTACTGTATTTCCGCGTCATCGATTCCGAGGCCGCCATCGTCAAGGTGGAGCATTTCCTGAAAGCCACCTCGCTGATCGCCCAGACCACCCTGCGCAGCGTCATCGGCCAGGCGGAGCTTGACGACCTCCTGGCCCACCGCGACAAGGTCAACCGGACCCTGCAGGAAATCATCGACCGCCAGACCGATCCCTGGGGCATCAAGGTGACCGCGGTCGAGGTCAAGGACGTCGTCCTGCCCGATACGATGAAGCGGGCCATGGCCAAACAGGCCGAAATGGAGCGCGAACGCCGTGCCAAGGTGATCAACGCCCTCGGGGAGTTCCAGGCGGCCGAAAAACTGGTCGAGGCCGGAGAACGGATCCATTCCCAGCCCATCGCCCTGCAATTGCGCTTCCTGCAGACCATCCAGGAAATCTCCAGCGAGCACAACACCCACACCATCCTCCCGCTGCCGATCGACCTGCTGTCGCCGTACGTTACTGCGGGAGAAAAGAAGGAGGAAAATAAAACCCCATGAAAAACTATTCCGTGAACGACTGGATTCTCTACCACGAGCAGGAATCCTCAGATCATCCTGAACCGGGCGCGCATGATATCAGTCCCGCCCCGCGGGGGGATGCCTATTCCTACCTGGTCGACCGGCTCTGGCGGGTCACCCGGGTGAACCGGGACGGTTCCCTTGAAGCAACCGGTTCCAATGGCCGTGTCCATCGCCTGCCGCCCCATGACCGGCATATCGAAAAGGTCGGCTGGCTGCGCAGACGACTGCTGGGAAGAAGACTGGGCAGACCGTACGGCAACCGCGGCCTCTTCCGCCGTCCTATCCGCTCCGGCAGGTAATCACCAGGATGGCGGATTTTCTTGTCTCCTTTCCGTGAAAGATTTAGATTTCCAAAACTCCCCCGAGCACACACGCCGAACCAAGGATTCACAGTGAAAATTTGGAATTGTTCATGGGATCACACCCCCGGCCGCGCGTCCGTGATCGCGCTTTTCCTGCTGCCCCTCCTTCTTCCCGCACAGGTCCTCATGGAAATGTCCGTGGAGAAGAACACGGACCTGAATGGCCCGTGGGATTTCCTGCCGCTGGAAGGCTTCCAGATCCAGGAGGGACGGATCCATCACTACACCCCGCTGCCCCGCACCTTCTACCAGTTGCGCATCAACCAGGTGGAAAGCGATGACTTCGACAATGACGGCGTTCCCAATGTCGAGGACAATTGTCCCTACACCCCGAATCCCGGACAGGAGGACGCCAACGGCAACGGGATCGGCGACGCCTGTGAGGACTTCCTTTTTGATCCGAACGACGAAGTCGATAATGATCCCTACGCCGAACCGCCCCAGCTTTGGGACCAGCGAAAACTGGACGGCAAGGAGCTGAACGAATACCCGGACATCGAGTATCCCCCCGGGGGCGGACCGGATGCCCTCTTGCCCGACAAGGACCCAGGAACCGCTTCCACTTCCATGCCTGCGGGTTCCACCTTCACCGACTACCCGCCCGACCTGATCGGGGACGAGCCCGATGAAGTCACCGACCCGTTCAACTGCCCCCTCGACAATTACTTTGTCATGGAAACCGGCAGCCATGCCAACGCCGGCAGCGACGTCGAGGCCATCGAGCTCTGGCTGGGCGACTTTGTCGTCTACCTGCTCGCCCCCAGTGTCGGCTTCCAGCCCAACCAGGTCATCACCTGGGACTTCAATAACAGTTCCTGCGTCAGTTGCTGGGCGGACATGGACCCCGACGACTGGGACTCCGTGCGCCTGCTCACCCGCAGTTCCGACGGTATCCAGGTCAGCCGCGTCACCATGGTCCACAGCCATTGCACCGTGCTGGAGGCCGAACCCCGCGCCTGGCTCGACAAGCGCTACGCCCGGGTCCTTGATTTCAGCATCGAGAACGCCCTCACCCGCTGGGACGAGCTCTTCCTGACCCGCCGCACCGCCCTCTACTACGCCTCCCAGGACCTCGGCCAGACCGGCTCCATCAAGTACGTCAACGCCGACACCGCCTGGTGCAGCGAGTTCACCTCCTGGGCCATACGGCAGACCGGCCTCAACACCCCGACCGGCTCGATCAACACCAATGACATGCAGGCCTACTTCCTTTCCGTGGGCCGCTACTATACCCGCGCGGATTGCATGAACGGTGTCTACGAACTGCGGCCCGGCGACTACATGAGCATCAACGACGGCGAACACAGCGTCCTCTTCGCCGGCTGGAAAACCATGGCCGGGGACAAACCCGCCAACGGCGACGTCTACTACACCATCGAGGGGAATACCTGCAAGGCCGTCCGCATCCGCGAGCGCTCCTGGAACGACCACGTCGAGTTCGTCGGCAATGCGCAGTAGGCCTTGTTTCCCAAACCTGCAGGTTTAATCGGCGCTGCCGGTCTTGACCGTCTTTTCCTCCTCCACCTCGACCCGGATATCGGCGCTCCGGACGAGGGGCACATGGAAATTGGTGCCGTCGCGGACCATGACCTTCTTGTCCCAGACCTCGAAGCCGGGGAGGCTGACGCGGATCCGGTGCAGGCCCTCGGGAATTTCCAGGGGCGCGCCGGTATTGCCGTAAAAGACCCCGTCAATCTCAATGGAGGCGTTTTCCGGTTCGGAGGTGATGGTCACGAAAGCCGGCTCGGAAGGCAGTTCCTCCTCCACCCGGAACACCGGACTAGCGAGAATGGCGCTGGAGAGGCGGTCGGCGACGATGCGCCCAAGTTTGGCGTCGATGGTCGTATCAAGGACGCGCGTGCCTGATCCCTGGTTCTGCTTTTCCTCCGCCATTTCCGTCTTCGAGAAAACGACCCGTCCGGTCTGTGTTTCGAGGATCCGGACCGCCACTTCCAGACGGTGGAAAGTGGTCCGGGTCCGCACCCCGTATCCGGAAAAGTCCCGCACTTCCCTCCCGAAATCCACGACTTCCCCGGTCAGGATATAGTCGATCCCGCTCAGCTTGCCAAGGGCCACCGCCGTTGTGGGGTCCACCATGCCGGAGGACTGGAATCCCTGCTCCCGCAGAAGGGAATCCAGTTTGTCCCGTTCATAGAACACGAACTGGCCGGAGTTGATCAGGTTTTCCGTGATCAGGTTGGGAACAATACGGTCCACGGTGCCATCGAAATGAGTGCCGAAATCCGCGACCCCGATCGTGGGCGCGGAGGAAAGGGCGGATCCCGCCATCAGGAGGAGGAAAAAGGGAAGGATGGGTTTCATTTTGCCGCTCCTTTGGAATTACATTGCCGTCTTGTCGAAAACCACCGCATCGCCGCGCACCGGAGGCGTACCCTCCACCAGTTCGGCGTAGGCAACCTTTTCCGAAACCCGGTTGACCTTGATCTTCCCGGTGACCGCGCCCTCGAACACGTCCAGAATTTCACCCGTGGCAGGGTCGGTCAGCACTTCCCCGGCCTCCCGGACCAGGAAGACGTCCCCGGCGGTGACACCGTAATTCTCGCCACGGTTGATGACGATCATTTCAGGACTCCGCACCGTCACCACATTGGCCGTGATCTCGTAATCCTCCATCTCCAAGGCGATGAACTCCACCGCTTTCGAAATGGCATCCTGGGCCGCTTCCCCAAGTGGCGTTTCCGCAAAGCCCGCCAGGTCCCCGCCAAATCCCCGGGTACTGTATCCCAGCCGCAGCTTGCTGCCGCCGGCCTTGCCGAGGATGCGTTTGCTGGCCACAACCGTGCTACTGGTCGTGTCGATCAACTTCACGACCAGTTCCAGTTCCGACTCGCTTCCACCGAGCCCGATCCGGATGCCCTTGAAACCAATGCCGCCACCGGTGCCCTGCGTCTCCTGCGAGACCCGCGTCACGGTCCCTGTGGCCAGGTACTTCGCGGTCCGAATCAAGCCGGTCTGCGCCACCTCCGTGGCTTCCGCCGCCCGGCCGCTCGCCGCAAGATCCTGCTCCGCGATGACGTTCCCCAGCTCCTGCCGCTCCACGATGACAAACCGTCCCGATTCCGAAAGGGCCGATTCCAGCATCATCGCCAGCCCTCCACCAAGCTCGACCTGCGCACGGTAATTCTGGGGATTGTCAAACCCCGTCACCGCCAGCGCATGCTTGATCCCGGTGTACTCCGGCAATTCAACCTGCGATTTCCCCTCCTCGGACTCGGCGTCCTTCTTCAGCGCCTTTCCCAGAAAGGCCTGCCCCGGCGTCGCCAAAACCGCGAAACACGCCATCATTCCAACAATCCTGTAGCTTTTCATAATAACTTCCATTAGCGGAATTTTGACAGCGCTCCAAGTCCTTTTTGATGTTTCCAAGTCAGGATAAGCGGCACGGAACCTGCTGCCGCAATCCGGGGAAACCTTTTCCCCTCACCCATTCCCGGTTGCCGGATGTCTCCTGGTGTCAGCAGACGGCAGCCGGGAATCTTTTTTTCTTTTAGACAAAGGACGAAGGACGAAGGACAAAGGACGAAGGTCGTTATTGCCCTTTGCCTTTCGTCCTTAGTCCTTCGTCCTTCGTCCTTCGTCCCTCGCCCGAACCACCACCACCGTGGTGTTATCGCGGCCGGATTCGGAGAGGGCCTCCTCCATGAGGCGGCGGGACGGGGAAAGGCCGTTGAGGCGCGGCGGGGGATCGAGGAGAATCCGCCGGATGCTGCTGTCCCAGAGCCCCTCGATCAAGCCGTCGGTACAAAGGACCAGGCGTTCCCCTGGCTGCAGGGCAAAAGAGCCTGCCTGCGGTTGGAGGGTGGAGGTTTTGCCCCCGAGGCACATCTGCAACATGTGCCGGCCCTCATGATAGCGGGCCTCCCGCTCGTTGAGCTTGCCCTGCCGGAAGAGCCAGCCGACGTGGGTGTGATCCTCGGTCACCTGCTCCATCCGTCCATCCGGGGGGATCCGGTAGATCCGGCTGTCTCCAACGTGGCAGAAATACCCCTTCCACGGGGTGAGCCAGACCATGCTCAGGGTCGCCCCCATGCCGCTGCATTCCTCGTAGTGGCGGCCCATGACGACCATTTCCGCGTGGATTTGCTCAAAGAGCGCCACCAGGACCTTCTCATGGGCTCCTTCCGCCTGCAGGGAATCCGTGCGGAACTGCTTGGGAAAGCGCTGGGTGATGGCCTGAACGGCGATGCGGCTGGCGAACTCCCCGGCATTGGCCCCGCCCATGCCGTCGCTGACCGCGAACACGAAATCCCCCAGCGCGAAATCCGCCTCCCCCTCCTTCCCGAGCAGATGAACCTCGTCCGCGTCAAAGGTCAGGGCGAGGAAAGCATCCTCGTTGTTCTTGCGGAAGGGGCCCTTGTCGGTCAGCCCCCACCATTGAATATCGCAGGCTTCCTCCTTGCCCATCACTTCCCCTGCTCCTGCTCCGGCTCTTGCTCCTGCTCCTGCTCCTGCTCCTGCTCTTGCTCCTGCTCCTGCTCCTGCTCCTGCTCAATCGCCCGCAGTTCCTGCAGTGCCTTGGCGTACTTCTTGTCCTTGTTCAGTTCCTCCAGTTCCTCCAGCGAAAACCCCTCCCCGGTCGCCGTGATCGTGGCAAACTCAAAGTCGATCACGCAGAACCGGCCAAGGTCCGCGTTGTAGGTCACATTCCGTGCAAAGGGATCGTTGTGGCGCACCCCGTACTGTTCCAGTTCCTGGAAAAGGTGCTCCAGCTTGTCATGGCTGATTTTATCCACGATGGTCCCGCAGTTCGTGGTGACCATGTATAATTTTTCAGCATCCGCCTCGAGGACCCGCGGGACAAATGGGCAATTTTGCTTTTCGAGATACCGCAGGACCTGCAATTCATTCTCGAAGCGCCGCTTGGCAAGGGGACCGCGGAAGGTTTTGTGGACGCGTCCGTCGTACCCGATGCGGACGGTCGCTTGCTTGGAATCTTTTACATCTTGCATGGCTTGAATCTTTCAGTCCCCGGAGAGGACGGAGATTTTTTTAATCATTCTTGAACAATTGGCCCGGAAACTGCATTTCACTTCCTTGAATCGGCGGAGGCCTCGTCAGGAGACGGGGCTGCAAACCGGCAACTGACACCTGAAACAAATCTAAAATATGGCGAAATACAAGCTTGAGTACATTTGGCTCGACGGCTACATGCCGGAGCCGAATATGCGTGGTAAAACCAAGATCCTCGACAAGGCACCGGCCTCCGTCGAGGATTGCCCGGAATGGGGATTTGACGGCAGCTCGACGCTGCAGGCCGAGGGGCACGACTCCGACTGTATCCTGAAGCCGGTCCGGCTCTACCCGGACGCCGGGCGCAACAATGCCTTCATTGTCCTCTGTGAGGTCTATCTCCCCAGCGGCGACCCGCACCCGACCAATTTCCGGGCCAAGATTCCGCACGATCCGGGCACATGGGCCGGTTTCGAGCAGGAATACTTCATGATGCAGGACGGCCGTCCGCTCGGGTTCCCGGAATTCGGTTATCCGAATCCGCAGGGCAAGTACTACACGGGCGTTGGCTACGACCATGTCGGGGACATCGCCCGCCAGATCGCCGATGAGCACCTTGAGCTTTGCCTGGAAGCCGGCATTAACCACGAGGGCATCAACGCCGAAGTGGCCAAGGGCCAGTGGGAATTCCAGATCTTCGCCAAGGGGTCCAAGACCGCCGCCGACGACGTCTGGGTCGCCCGCTACCTCCTCATGCGCCTGACCGAAAAGTACGGCGTCACGATCGAGCTCCACTGCAAGCCGCTCAGCGGCGACTGGAACGGTTCCGGGATGCACTGCAACTTCTCCACGGAGTACCTGCGGGAGAGCGGCGGGAAGGATTACTTCCTCAAGCTCATGGACGCTTTCGAAAAGAACCGGGACGAGCACATCGCCGCTTACGGTCCGGACAACCAGTTGCGCCTGACCGGGCTCCACGAGACCCAGTCGATCGACAAGTTCAGCTGGGGCGTGGCCGACCGCGGCGCCTCCATCCGCGTCCCGCACAGTTTTGTGAAGAACAATTACAAGGGATATCTCGAGGACCGTCGCCCGAATTCGCAGGCGGATCCCTACAAGGTCATCGGCCGCATCCTCAAGACCATCGAGGAAGTCCCGACCAACTAGTATTTGGGGTTGGGAGATTGCCTTTCTTTGATCTCCTCGCGGTCCCGGCTGCCCCATGCAGCGGGACCGCATTTTTTTGCCGGTTTCACCAAGGTTTGATGCAATTGAGGCGGGCATTCGTGGCGCGCGCGCTTGCGCGCCGCTGCCAAGGCACAGGGAGACCATCCGCCCTTCGGCTGGCTCAGGGCAGGTAAGCGGAGGTCCCACGCCCATGCTCCACCTGATCAATCCATACTGAAAGCGGTATTATATACACTCCTCATCCTAATCCTAATCTGAATGGCACTCGCTTAAGGAGGGCTTTCGAGGATTTTCCCCAGTGGCTTCCCAGGGGGAATGGGATGCTCAGAATAGCCAACGCGCCTTACCAAGGAGCAGAGATCCTCACGGCCCTCCAGGCGGAACTCGAGTTTGGCCATTTAACCGGGTTTTCCGCCTTGACTTGCCCCGGACGCTCTTTTGATTACCTTTCCTTTATCACGTGGCAGGGTAGCTCAGATGGTTAGAGCGCGGGACTCATAAGCCTGAGGTCGCCGGTTCAATCCCGGCCCCTGCTACCATTTGCGGGGGGCTAGAGCACCTTCCGGAGGGTCTCCTGGAGCGCCCGTGCGGAGGCCTGGAGGCCCTGCTTTTCCTTGGGCCAGAGATCGATGTCGACATGCTCGAGGACCCCGTCCCTGCCGACCACGGTGGGCACGCTGATGGAGACCTCGCGGATCCCGTAGGCCTTGCCTCGCTGGCTGGAGGAAACGGGAAGGAGTTGATGGCGATTGAGGACGATGGCGTGGACCACCTCGGCGATGGTCGCACCGACGGCCCAGCCGGCGCCACCCTTGCGGCGGATGACCTCGGCCCCGCTTCCCTTGGTGCGTTCAAAGAGTTTCTTCTGGAGGGCCGGATTCATGGCCGGCAGGCCGGCGAGGGGAAGCCCGCCCACGGTCGCCGAGGACCAGACCGGGACCATGGAGTCGCCGTGCTCGCCGAGGATGAGGGCCTTCACCTGCGTCGGGGCAAGGTCCAGCTCCTGGGCGATCAGGGAGCGGAAGCGCGCGGTGTCCAGCATGGTCCCGAGCCCGAGCACCTGGTGGGCCGGGACGTTGAGCTCGCGGGTGGCCAGTTCGGTGAGGATGTCGACCGGGTTGGAGACGATGAAAAACTTGGCGCAGTTCAAGTGGCCGGCCGCCTTGATGTCCTCGAGGATGCCCTTGAAGAGCGAGACGTTGCGGTTGATCAGGTCGAGGCGCGACTCGTCCGGCTTGCGGCGCAGTCCGGCGGTGATGACATAGACGTTGGTGTCCCGGGCGCGCTCGTAATCGCCGGAATAGATGCGCTGGTCGGCCAGCGAGGACGCACCGTGCAGCAAATCGAGGGCCTCGCCCTCGGCCAGTTCCGCATTGGCGTCCAGTAGCTGGATTTCCGATACGATTCCCGCGCATTGCAGGGCGAACGCGGCATTGGAGCCGACGCGGCCCCCTCCTCCGATGATGGTCACTTTCATGGTTTCGTTTCTTTTCCTGTAAATCCGTTCAACCGGCCTGTCCCAGCTCGGCCATGATCAGGTCGGTGATCTGCCGCACCAGGGCGTCGGCCTCCGCTTTTTCATGGGAGGTGACCGGCGGGTTGGAGGCAACCGGGAGATTGGTGCAGACCACACCCGGGCGGAATTCGCTGTTGTCGCACAGTTCGCATTCCTTCCAGGTTTCGCGCTTGTCGGACATCCCGAGGGTCTTGCGCAACTCGATCAGCTCACGGGCCTGACCGGTGGTGATGGTTTTCAGCCCGTTGCCGAGATGGGAGGCGATCCAGATGGTCTTGCAGTAGGCATCGGTGTTTTCCATCTTCCAGTAGGCATCCTCGATGTGGTCGCCCCAGGTGATGACCCCGTGGTTGACCATGAGAATGGCGTGGTGATCGGCCGCCACCTTGCCCACGGCCTCGGCATTGGCCGGCGACCCGGGGGTCTGGTACTCGGCCATGCCCACCTGCCCGAGAAAGACTTCCGCCTCGGGAATCATGCAGGTTGGGGGGCGGACGTTGGCCACGGCATAGGCGGTGGCATGCGGGGGATGGGCGTGACAGGTGGCCCGGGCCTTCGGCTGGTTGCGGTAAATCGCAAGGTGGGTCATGCATTCGCTGGTCCGCTTGAATGTACCGGCCAGCTGTTTGCCGTCAAAGTCGACAAGGGAAATGGTTTCCGGGGTCATGAATCCCTTGGAAATCAGCGTCTGGGTGGTCAGGAAGAGGTTCTTCCCGACCCGGACCACCAGGTTGCCGCCGTTACCGTCGACATAATCCTTCTCCCACATGCGGCGCCCGATATCACACATGCGGGCCTTGATGGATTCAATCTCCGGGGAATGGAAGAAGGCCTGCAGGCCCTCCGGGGTGGAGGGATCCTCGCGGGCCTCCCAGCGGAAGACATAGTCGGGCAGGACCGGCTCGCCGTCCGCCACGGTGGCGGGGGTGCTTCCCCTGGAGGAAAGGGCGGCCGCGCCCTTGACGAGATCGCGGGCGGAAGGGGTGAGGATGGCGCCCTTGGGGAGGTCCGCGACCTTTTTCCCGGCGCCGATCCATTCCTGGATGTCCTTTTCAGTGTAAACACGCTTGGCCATAAAAATCAGCTTGGGTTGAGTGGTTTCCAGAAAACTTGATCAAGGATTGCCGCGTTGTAGGCATCGCACGGAGTCGGGGAAGCAAACGGGGCCGCCGCCTCGCCCCCGTCGGTGTAGCCGACCAGGTCGTTCTCGGTCGCGCCCAGGCGGTCGTATAGGACGAGGCTGTTGCCCTTCGGCAGCGCCCCGCCGGGACCGATCACCGGGGAATCCGGACGGCAGGGAATCCCGATCAGGAAGCGGCCTCCCGCGTAGGCCGGATCCGCCACATTGAGGGTCACGCGACCGATGATCCGCGCGAACCTCATGCCGGCACCTCCCCGGCGGTCTCGACTTCATCCAACACCGCGATGGTCATGTAGCGCGCGGGGGAATGAGGATCCCCGATCTTTTCCCGGACGCTTTTCCCGTCGCTGGTGATGAGGACGTGCTGATACTGGCCCGCGCCGAGGCAGTCCAGGCAGAGGACCGGAAGCCCGTCCTCCTCGCCCGCCTCGTTGACGGGCTGACAGACGAGAAGGCGCCATCCCTTCAAACTGGGATGCCGGATCGTGCTCACCGCACTGCCTTCTACCCTTCCAATCAGCATATCTTCAATATCTAAATCCTAATCCTAATCCCAATCCCTGATTCCATCCCCTAGATCATCGACAAACTGTCCACCATGACGCACCTGCGCTTGCGGGTGAAGGTGTCCGGGGTGGTGATTCCCTCCCCCGTGGTCGTGGCGACGGAGAAGCTCGCGTAGCCCTCCCCCCCGCTGCCGAGGCCGGCCACGCAGGGACCGTTCTTCACAAAGAGGGTCGATTCCAAAGCCCGCGCCATCTTCGTCATGTTGATGACGTTGAGGGAATGGATCATCGACGAATGCTTGTATCCATGTTCCGCCACCTTGGCCAGTTCGATGCCCTGGTCGACGTTGTCGACGGGGATGACGGGAAGCATCGGCATCATCTGCTCCTCGACCACGAAGAGGTGATCGGGGCTCGTCTCCGCGTACAGCATCGGGCAGTCCGCGGGAACCTGCAGGCCGGCGGCATCCGCCAGCACCTTCGCGTCCCGGCCGAGGATGCCCCGGTTCACAACCGGGGCCGAACAGCCGCCCCCGTCGCCCTTGAAGGTGAAGGCCTCGCCGGTCAGCTTTTCCAGTTGGTTCTCGTTCAGCCTGCGGGCTCCGGCGGCCTCGAACGCCCGCAGGAAATCCTTGTAGACCGACTTGACGACAAAGACCTCCTTTTCCCCGATACAGAGGAGATTGTTGTCGTAGCCCCCGCCGAGGATGATCGATTCGGCGGCCTTGCGCAGGTCGGCGGTCTCGTCCACCAGCACGGGCGGATTGCCCGGCCCGGCGCAGACGGCCCGCTTTCCGGATTTCATGGCCGCCTTGACGATGCCGGGGCCCCCGGTCACGCAGAGGAGCTTCACCTGCTCGTTTCGGCAGATCGCCTCAAAGGACTCGAGGGTCGGGGTCTCGATGATGGTCACGATATTCTCGATACCGGTTTCCTTGCGGATCGCCTCGTTGAAGGACTGGATCGCCGTCACGGCGCACTTCGCCCCGCCCGGATGGGCGTTGAAGACGACGGCGTTGCCCGCGGCCACCATGCTGACAATGTTGCAGGCGATCGTGGGAATGGAATGCGTCACCGGGGTGATCGCCCCGATCACCCCGAACGGGCAGTTCTCCTCAAGCGTGATCCCGTGGTCGCCGCTCATCCCGTAAGGGCTCAGCCACTCCGTTCCCGGCAGGTTCGGGATTCCCAGCAACTTCTCGATCTTGTGGTCGAGGCGTCCAATCCGGGTCTCCTCCAGTTCCAGCCGGCCCCACTCCGTGGCCCGGTCGTGACACATCCGCTTGATGATCTGGACGATCTTCTCGCGCCCGGCCAGCCCGAGTTTCGCCAGTTGTTCATAGGCCCCCTGGGCCGCCTCGATGGCTGCGTCGGCCTCTTCAAAGACGCCCCGTTTTCCTTTCGTGAAACGTCTTCCCGAGGGCACCGGAGCCGTTGCGGGGGCCTCCTTCCGGGCTCCCTCCACGCCGCTCTCCTGCAGGCGCTGCATCACCTCTTCCACAATCGATTTGATCTTTGCTGAATCCATTTTCTGGTCCCTGGTCCCTCGTCCTTCGTCCTTCGTCCTTTGTCCTTTGTCCTTAGTCCTTAGTCCCGAGTCCTTAGTCCCGAGCGTTGTACGCCGTCTTCCCGAGGACCTCGACGCGGTCGACGATGCCGACCACGGCGGCGTCCACCGGGAGCGCCTTGAGGCCGCTGGCCTGGCGGGCGCTGCTTCCCTGGCAGAAGAGGACCCACTCGTCCTTGCCGGCCCCGAGGGAGTCGACGGCCACGATGGTGTTCTGCCCGGGCCTGAATTTCGCGGGATCCGACTCCTCCACCAGCATGGGACGCAGAAGGAGCAGCTTGCGCCCCTTCATGGCCTCGTCCTTTTTGGTGGAAACGACGGATCCGATCACCCGTGCGAGGAACATCCCGGCTCCTCCTTATTTCTTGGAGGCCGCGCGGGCCTCCTGCGGAAGAATGGAAAAGACCTCGTCCGCGGGGCGGGGAATCACCTGGACGCTGACGACCTCACCGACGGCTTCGGCCGCCTGGGCGCCCGCCTCGATGGCCGCCTTGACGGCCGCGACATCGCCGGTCACGGTTGCCGTGACAAGGGCGCTGCCCACCTGCTTGAGCGGTCCCACCAGCTCGACGTTCGCCGCCTTGAGCATGGCGTCCGTGCCCTGAACGAGGGCCACCAGTCCGCGTGTTTCCAATAGTCCGATTGCTTTGCTAGCCATGATATTTTCTTTCGTTTGTTGAAGGATTAGCCCGCCGTGCCGGCGGTTGCTTGTTTGTTGAGGGTTCTCAAGGTTTCCCGGGCCACGACCAATTCCTCGTTGGTGGGGATGACGAGGATCCGCACACGACTGTCCGTGGCCGAGAGGTCCCGCTCCCCGGAGGCGCCGGAGGTGTTGGCGGAGGGGTCGAGCCGGATGCCGAAGGACTCCAGCCCTTCGCAGACCGCCGCCCGCAGGTCCGCCTGGTTTTCGCCGATGCCGGCGGTAAAGACAATGGCCTCGAGACCGCCCATCTGGAAGGCGAAGGCGCCGATCCAGTGGCGGATGGAGTCCACGAGAAAATCAAGAGCCAGCCGGGCGCGGCTGTTTCCGGAATCCGCCGCCTCGCGGATGTCCCGGAGATCATTGCTCACCCCGCTCAGGCCGAGGAGTCCGGATTCACGGGTCAAGGCGGCAAGGGCCTCCTCCATGGTCATGCCAAGCTCCCCGCAGGCCATGGGAATGGCCATCGAGTCGAGGTCCCCCACCCGGTTGTTTTGCGGCAGGCCGCTCTGCGGCGACAGCCCCATGCTGGTGCCGACGGCAACCCCGTTGCGAATCCCCGTGACCGAACTGCTCCCCCCGAGATGACAGGAGACCACCCGCAGGGGCGGTCCCTCCGGTTCCTCACCGGGACCGTCGACGTAGAGCCCGCGCACCCGGTCCGCCACGTCGGTGCGCCCGAGAAACTCCGCGCTCCGCCCGGCGATGAACTTGTGGCTGGCCCCGTGGAACCCGTAGCGCCGGATGCCCGCCTCGTACCAGCTTTCCGGCACCGCATACCGCTTCGCGTGCTCCGGAACCCACTGGTAAAAGCTGGTCTCGAAAAGCGCCACCAGGCGGGCCCGGGTCAGGCGGCGGAATTGGCGGATCCCGTTGGCGTAGGCCGGGTTGTGCGCCGGGGCAATCCGCGCCAGCCCGTCCAGGGCCTCGAGGACACGGTCGTCCGCCTCCACGCAGCCGGAAAGGTTCCGGCCCAGGACGGTCTTGAAACCAACCGCGTCCAGGTCGTCGACATTCTCCAGGTGCCCGTCCGCAACCAGGCCCTCCAGGGCCGCCTCGATCACCGCCCCGAAATCCTCCACCCGCTCATACCCGCCCTTGGCCAGGGCGCGTTCGTCGCGGCCGTCCATGGAGAACAGACGGTACTTGAAGGATGTGGACCCCAGGTTGGCGACCAGTATCTTCATTCAGTGTAGCGGGAATTCCCTTACACGCAACGGGCTCAGATGGCCTTGTTGAGCTTGCTCAGCTCGTCGTGCGGGCGCGGGATCACCTGTACGCTGACCACCTCGCCGACCGCGTTGGCGGCCTCGGCCCCGGCTTCCACCGCCGCCTTCACCGCCGCCACGTCACCGCGGAAGAACGCCGTCACGAGGCCGCTGCCCACCTTTTCCCAGCCGGACATGCTGACATCCGCCGCCTTCAGGGCCGCGTCCGTCGCCTCCAGCAGGGTGATGAGCCCCTTTGTTTCTATCATTCCAAGTGCTTGTGAAGCCATTTTTGTTTTTCCTTTCCCTGTATCGACGGGTTATACCTCAAAATGTTTCAGCAGGTCGGGATGGGGGCGCGGGATGACGTGCGACGCCACCAGTTCCCCTACCCGTTGTGCCGCCTCCGCGCCGGCCTCCACGGCCGCCTTGACGCTGCCCACGTCGCCCTTGACCAGGACGGTGATGAAACCGCCGCCGATCTGTACTGTCTTGACCAGGCTGACGCTGGCTGCCTTGACCGTGGCGTCACTGGCTTCCACTGCGCCGGTAAACCCCTTGGTCTCGACCAATCCGAGTGATTCATTCATGATTGTATACCTCTTTGTTGTTGGTTGATTTTGAAAAAAACTACTTCAGCAGCTCGACCGGTGTATCCGGGCCCAGCCCGCAGGCGTTGCCCTCGTCCGTGTCGATGTGCACCTCCAGCTTGAAGCTCGGGTCCACCCGGGCCAGGAGGCGGTCGAAGGTCACGCCCAGTTCGCCCCCCACTTTCAACTTCATCATGTCGCCGGTCTTGACCCCGTGGAATTCTCCGTCCTCCGGGCTGAGATGGGCGTGCGGGGCCGCCCGGATCACACCCTCCTCCATTTCAAAGAATCCATTGGGGCCCATCAGCATGCAGCCGGGCGTCCCCTTGATGTCCCCGGATGCGCGCACCGGAATCTGGAAACCGAGGGCGATGGCGTCGGTGAAGGCCAGTTCCACCTGGTTCAGCGTCCGGCAGGGACCCAGAATGCGCAGGTTGGAGATGACACGGCTGCGGGGGCCGACCAGGGTAACCGTCTCCCTGGCCGCAAACTGCCCTTCCTGGTAGAGCCATTTCATCGGCGTCAGCTTGTGCCCCGGACCGAAAAGGGCTTCCACAGCCTCCTGGGTCAGGTGGCAGTGACGGGCGCTCACGTTCACCACCAGCGGGTTCGGCGGTGCCTCCGCCGACGGGGTCGCGGCGAGGCCCATCTGGCGGTAAACCACCTCGGATACCAGCTTTTCTACAAGGGTGCGGTTTGGTTGCGGCATGCTATGCGTGGGATGAAAATTGCAACTTTTGAAAGATTTTGGTAGTTTTCAACCATTATCAACCAAACCTGTCAAGAAAATCTACAATCCGGGAGCGAGGGCGACGCGGAATCCGATGGAATTGCGGCGGGTGGAGCCGGGGGCGCCCTCGCGGGCGGCGGAGCGGACCCGGTCGGCGGAATCGCGCCAGCTGCCTCCCCGAACGGTGTGGCCCCGGCCGCTCTCAAGGTTGACGGGATTGATTTTGCGGCCGCCTGGATGGCGGTCCCAGAAGCGGTCAAGGACCCATTCCCCGACATTTCCGTGGACGTCATGGAGGCCGAAACCATTTTCGGGAAAGGACCCGACCGGGAGGGTGCCGTACCGTTCATCGGACCGTCCGGCGGCTTCGCCCGGGGAGTAGGATCCATGAAAATTGCCCATGGAGGGATCGGCCTCCGAGCCGAAGGAGAAGGGGGTGCGCGTGCCGGCACGAGCGGCGTATTCCCATTCCGCCTCGGTGGGAAGCCGGTAGACGTAACCCTCCGGTAGACGACCGGCCTTTTCCTCAAACTCGGTGAGGCGGCGGCAGAACGTGAGGGCCTCCTCGTGCGTCACGGAATCGACCGGCCTGCGGGGATCGCCGGTGAACTGGCTGGGATTTTCCCCGGTAACGCGCTGGTAGAGGTCCTGCGTGACCTCGTGGATGCCGATCCAGTATCCCTTGTCGAGGCGGACGCTGGTCAGGGAGTCCTCGTTGGGGAGACGGCGGAATTCGTTGACCGGACTGCCCATGGAGAAATTACCGGGCTCGATCCAGGTCATGGGCAGATTGAAGTACGGGGTGGACCAGTCCTCTCCCGGGACGGGCCCCGGAATGGGCTTGAGGGGGATTTCCCAATCCCGCCGCTCGTTGGGCCGGCCCTTGATATGCTGGACCACGGTCAGGTAATCGCGGACGGAGGCCTCGACCTTGACGGAGCGGTTGGCGGGGACCGGAAGATATCCCTGTTCGTTCAATTCAGTCCTTACCCCGTCCACCTCGAAGCTGGCGATGGCGCCGTCGGGAAGGACCGGGGTCAGGCGGACGGGCCGTGGCTGGAGGGTGAGGGTGATCTCGGCTGTCTCCCGGTCCCGGACCAGGACCGTCTCGCGGACGGGTTTATAATCTGGATGGACCAATTCGACGGCATGGGATCCCGCCGGAAGTTCCAGGCGGTCAACCTCCTGGGCCGGTCGCAAGGCGCCATCGATATCGAGCATCACCTCCCACAAGTCGGGGGGGTCGGGCATGGAGAGATCGATCCGGTAGGAAAGGATTCCGATCTTGGGCTCGAGCTCTCCGGTATCCATGGCAAGGCTCTCTCCCCTGGAGAACTCGATTTCCCGGCGGACAGGGCGGAATCCCTCCTTCTCCACACGCAGAAAAAGCGTTCTCCCGGTGGGCAGGTCATTGAGTTTCAGGGGGGTCAGGCCAAGAAGGGATCCGTCGACATAAACCGATGCCCCGTCGGGTTGTGAGGTGACAACCAGTTCGGTCGGACGCGGGGGCTGCTCCAGCGTGACCTCCGCGGTTCCCCGGATCATGCGCAGCGGTCCGGTGATGGCCGGCACCAGGCCCTCATGCAGGCCGACAATCTGATGGATCCCGCGCAGGAGGCGGTCCTCGACAAGAAGACCGCCGGGCTCGAGGATTGTTCCGAGGTACAAAAGGAAGCTTTCGTCCTGCAGGGCGTAGACCTCGGTCCCGACGACCCCGCCCACCCGAAGGGAGATGAAATCAGGATCCAGACGGATCTTCCGGCGAACCGGGTCGGAGGACCGCAACTCGATCACTTCGGAAACACGTTTGTGCCGTGGGGCGAACACCTGGACGGTGTAGCGGCCCTTGGCCCCGCGCAGGAACAGCGGCTCTCCCCGGGGGCTGAAACGACCGCTCTGCGGGCCGCGGATATGCACCACCGCGTCAAAGGGGGAAACGTTGAAAATGAGGTTGGCCTGGCCGGGGTCCAAAACCCGGCGAATCGGCTTATTCTCGATCCCCGTCTCAAAGTCCGAGAAGATGATGCCGTGGAAAAGGGAGGCGGTGCCGATCGTGAGCAGGCCGGCCAGTCCCAGCAGCAGGAGCCGGATAAAGAGCAGATGCCGCATGCTGAAGCGGTTTTCCAAGGCCTGCGGCAAGGGGATCCGGTGGAGGGTGCGGAACATCTGCCTACCGTCCGGGCGCCGGGTATCCATCAACTCGTCGATGTTCTCGAGGTCGCGCAGGAAAGCCTTGTAATTGGGGAAACGGTCGGCCGGTTTGGGCTCCAGGCAACGGCTGATAAAGAAATCCCATCCGTCGTCGATTTCCTTCCGGGCTTTGGTCGGCGTGGCCCAGCGACGCTCCGGCTTGGTCCCGGTGAGCATGAAATAGGCGCACATCCCGATGCAGTAGAAATCGCTCCGCAGGTCCCGCGACTTGAAGTTGCGGATCTCCGGGCTGAGGATTTCCAGCGCGGAAAAGCTGCGCTTCTTGTCGATTGTCACAGGCAGGACGGCCCCGCTGACGAAGCGCTCGAAACACTCGTACTGGATGGATTGGAAAAGCCCGATTCCCGCCATGCGTAATTCCCCGTCCTCATTGATGAAGAGAAAATCCGGGGTCAGGAAATAATGGCCCTGGCCGATTCTGGAGGCCTCCTCGAGCCCCCTGGCGATGGCGCCGAGGCAATCCCGGACCCGCTCCTCCGGGAGGGGTTCCTTGCGGGCGAGGATGACATCGCTGAGCGACCGGTAGCTGCCGGCGGGATACTGGATGACGAAGTTGCCGCTGATGCGCTGGTACTCGACCGGTACCATGGCCGGCCCGCGCTGCAGCTTTTTCTGCTGTTCAAGGGCCTCCTTGTAGCGCTGCTCGAAGCGCGCGTCGGCACGCAGCAGGGCTTCCGGGAGGATATGCAGCAGCACGGATTCGTGCTTCAGCTTGTGGGTGGCGATGAAAAAACTGCCAAGGATGCTGTTGGAGAGGGTTTGCCGCAGGATATAGGGCCCGATGGTTTCCCCTTCCTTCGGCAATTGGATGAATTCAGCAAGCATGGGCGTTCGGGGGCTAGTTCAGGATGATTTCCCACGGATTTCAACCGGAAAGGGCGAGGTGGCGCTTCCGGTGTAAACGGTCATGTGCGGGAAGGGGATCTCGATGCCCTCCTCGTCAAAGCGCTCCTTGATGTCCTTCAGGATGCTGTTGCGCAGGTTCAGGTAATTGGATTTCTCAAACCACAGGCCGAAGCGAATCTGCAGGGCGCTGTCGCCGAAATTGTTGAAGAGCAGCAACGGCTCGGGATCATCCAGGGCGTAGGGGTTCGCGCCGGCCAGTTCGCGCAGGATCTCCATCACCCGCCCGACGTCTTCCTTGTAAGCGACGCCGATGTCCAGATCCATCCGCCGGATCGGGTACCGGGTGACAGTGGTCACCGGATTCTTGATCATTGACTCGTTGGGAATGCGCACGAAGAGGTTGTCCAGGGTCCGGATCTTGATCGAAAGCAGGTCAATGGATTCAACCACCCCGAGAATGTCATTCACCCGGATGAGGTCGCCGATCTGGAAGGGCTTCTCGCCGATCAGGAAGAGCCCGCTGATGAGATTGCTCAGGCTGGTCTGGGCCGCGAACCCGATGGCCAGGGTGGCGACCCCAGCCGTGGCAAGCAGTCCGGTCAGGTCGAACCCCAGTTCCAACAGGATCGAAACCAGGATGATGACCGAACCGATGTAAAAGACGAGTTTGCGCAGCAGGACCGAATAATGCGCCGACTGCCGGTTGCGCAGGAGCCGCCCGATGGCAAAGGAAACGGCGTAAAGCAGGCAAAGGGAGAAAAGAACAAAGACAACCAGGCGGAATACCCGCACGAATTCCGGGGTGTTCCAGATACTGTTCCAGTCGATGGCTCCAAGGATCATGACAATCAACGGGTTAAGACAAGATCGCGGCTGAAGCCACCCCCGAAGGTAAGGCGGTGCAGCCCCTTTTCCTCACGCTTTTGCGGTTTTGTGATTTCAATCAGCCCCTCCTCGAAGGACGGCTGCCGTCCGGAATAGCGGATCGTGGCGCTCTTGAAGAGCCCCTCGTGATGGATGTGGACGACACTGCTCCACAGATGGCTGGCTCCGCAGTAGAGGCCGACGTAGCCGGGACGAAGGCAAAGTTTCTCGAGGTGCAGCATTTCCTCGGAGCGGTTATGGATTTCCAGCGGGCAGACGATGTCGTGCGGTTTTGGATCCAGGGCTGCGAGGTTGATGCTCGCAAGGGTGGGAAGGGAATAACATAAGTCGCCCACGGTGGGGCTTCCGAACCAGGTGTCCGAGAGCACGCGGGAGGAGACGGTGCCCATGACGAGGTCCTCCTTCCCGCGCTGCAGAACGATCTCGATGAAAACCGGGATGAGGGCGAAAAAGGTTCCGGATTCCCTCGGGGGAATGGCCACGGGATGTTCCGGCTTCACCATCAGGGGCCGGTCCGGCACGGCCGGCCGCAGGGAAAATTCCCTGGGCGCCTGCTCAAAGAGCATGTTGGTCCATGCCAGTTCGTGGGGGACGACATCCTCCGGCACCTGCGCGAGATCCATGATCGTGGAGGGTTCCCCGTGCTCGACCGCAAACCCCCATTCCTTGTCCGCACGCGCCAGCCAGAGGCGCAGAGGGCCCAGGCGGGCCAGGGTCACACGGTCCTCCCCGATCCGCCGAACCGACCAGAATTGCTGCAGGCTTCTCATTTCCGTTTTTTCAGGATTTCCCCGATCCGTTGATAGACCTGATCCACGGCGGCGAGCCTGCCCTTGCCCTCGTATCCGCAGGCCAGCATGCCCTCCTGTGTCTCCACCAGATGGTGCCCACGGCCCTCGAGGATTTTCAGGTTTTCCACAGTGGCGGGATGGGCCAGCATCTTCCCGTTCATCGCGGGGGCGATGAGAACCGGTGCCAGCGTGGCCAGGTAGATGTTGCAGAGCAGGTTCGGAGCAAGTCCCCGGGCAAGGCACGCGATGGTATTCGCGGTGGCTGGCACGACCGCCAGCAGGTCGGCGGAATCAGCCAGTTCGATATGCCCGGGCTGCCAGTTGTTTTCCTCCGCCCACAGGTCGACCGCCACCGGATGCCGGCTCAGCGTCTTCAAGGTGATCGGGGCGACGATCCGCGTGGCCGCCTCGGTCATGACAACCCGCACTTCGGCCCCGGCCTGTACCAGCAGGCTGGTCAAATCCGCAGCCTTGTAAGCCGCGATCGATCCGGTCACCCCCAGTACAATACGCTTACCCTTCATTGGGAGCCGTGCCCTTGTCATGGTGGATGACATAGGAATCCGCGATGAAATCGTGCAGCCCGCGCTTGCGGCGGGTGAAGGCCACGACCAGGCAGCTGACCAGGAGAAGCGCGCTCAGGGCATACGAGACGTAGTACAGCAACTCGTTGGCCTGCTGGAAGGCCATTGCCTGCTCCGGATCAAAGGGGGAGATCCCCTGTTGGATCATCTTCACCTGCAGGAGGATGTTCGGAATCGCCGGCAGGATGAACACCCCCGCCCGGACAAAGCCGCCCGCGAGGCCGAGGAGCTGCCCGTGCGCGTTGATGACCCGCAGGCCGATGGCCAGCTTGCCGGCGGTCCCCCCCAGCAGTCCCTCGAGGACCGGCTTGTAGAGGATTGTCGGGAGGACCATCAGGAGGTAGGCGCCGACGGATTTCATGAAAAGGGCCCCGACGGAAAAGACCGCCAGGATGAGCATGTCGATCAAGGAAGCGGCCACCCGGATCCAGAATCCGGCGGGGCGGGTTTCCTCAATATCGAAGTTTTGCGCTGCCAGGTGTTTCTCCAACATGGGACCGAGTTAAAGGGATTTGGGCACCGGTGAAAACAATAATCAGCCTCGGGGGGCGTAAATCTCCCAATCCTTGACAGTCCCGTAGCCTTGCGCGAATCTCGAAGTTTCAGCTCATGCAAAAGCATCCGATAACAAAATACGTCCCCTGCCCGCTGGTCGACCTTCCGGATCGCCAGTGGCCCAACCGGCGTATCGGGAAGGCACCGGTCTGGTGCTCCGTTGATTTGCGGGACGGCAACCAGGCCCTGCCCATCCCCATGACCGTCGATGAGAAGGTGGAGCTGTTCACCCACCTGGTGGAGATCGGTTTCAAGGAAATCGAGGTGGGGTTCCCCAGCGCCTCGGAAACGGAATTCCGCTTTCTTCGCCGGTTGATCGAGGAAAACCTGATTCCGGATGACGTGGCCGTGCAATGCCTGGTGCAGTGCCGGGAGCACCTGCTGCGCCGGACCTTCGAGGCCATTGACGGGGCGAGGAACGCCATTGTGCATTTCTACAACAGCACCAATCCGCTGCAGCGACGGGTAACCTTCAACCTGGACAAGGAGGCTATCAAGGATATCGCCGTCCAGGCCGCCGGGCTGTGCATGGAGTTGCGCAAGACCACTTCCTGCGAACATGTCCGGTTCCAGTATTCCCCGGAAAGCTTCTCCGACACGGAGCTGGATTACTCCCTCGACGTCTGCGAGGCCGTCAAGGCGGTCATCCAGCCAACCCCGGACAATCCGCTGATCCTGAATCTGCCGGCCACGGTCGAGCTCTTCACCCCGAATGTGCATGCCGACCAGATCGAATGGTTCGGCCGGAACATTTCCGGACGCGACACCGTCCTGATCAGCCTGCACACCCACAACGACCGCGGGACCGGCGTGGCCGCCACCGAACTCGGACTGATGGCCGGAGCCGACCGGGTGGAGGGAACCCTCTTTGGCAACGGCGAGCGCACGGGCAACCTGGACATCGTCACCGTCGCCCTCAACATGTACACCCAGGGGGTGGATCCCGGGCTGGATTTCAGCGACCTTCCCCGGACCCGGGCGATTTACGAGAAAACCACCCGCATGGGGGTGCACGAGCGCCATCCCTACGGGGGTGATCTGGTCTTCACCGCCTTCAGCGGCTCCCACCAGGACGCCATCAAGAAGGGGATGGATGCGCAGCGGAAGGCCGAATCGCCCCGCTGGCAGGTACCCTACCTCCCGATCGACTGCGAGGATATCGGCCGCACCTACCAGGCCATCATCCGCATCAACAGCCAGAGCGGCAAGGGCGGCGTGGCCTACGTGCTGGAACGCACCTACGGGATTGAAATGCCCAAGCGCATGCATCCGGAATTCGGGAACGTCGTCACCGCCCTGGCGGACCGGGAAAGCGCCGAGCTCAACAGCCTGCAGATCTGGGAGGCCTTTCAAAAGGAATACATTGACCGCAGGGAGCCCCTGGAACTGATCGACTATGATATCGACCACAAGCCGCAGGACGTGCACAAGGTCCACATGGAGGCGAAGATCCGCTTCGAGAACCGTGAAATGGTCATCAACGGCCGGGGCAACGGGCCCATCGCCGCCTTTGTCAATGCCCTCGACAATGCCGGGTTGAAGGATTTCAACCTGCAGAATTATTCCCAGCACGCGATCGCCCGCGGAAGCGCCGCCGACGCCGTCAGTTTCGTCGAGATCCAGCGCGGCACCGACAGGTTCTCCTTCTGGGGGGCCAGTATCGATTCCAATGTCGAGAACGGCGGGTTGATGGCCCTTGTCAGCGCCTTCAACCGCTCGCGCTGATCCAACCCGTGCGGCCTACGCGCGGTTGCGGAAGGCACGCATGAGCAGGCTTTGCAGGAGATAACCGGCGCCGGCAATGAGGATGATGGTGGGCCCGACCGGCCAATCCCCCGTGAAACTGACCATCATCCCGGCGGTGACAAAGACCAGGGTCAGCAGGCTGGCCAGCGTCATCATGGCCCCCAGTGAACGCACATGCTGTCCGGCCATGGCGGCGGGAATGGTCAGCAGGGCCACGACCAGCACCACCCCCACCACGGAAACGAGAAGGACCACCGTTACCGCGATCAGGCAAAGCAGCAGCGTGTAGTAACGCCCCACGCGGATTCCCCGCAGCCGGGCCTGCTCCTCGTCAAAACAAAGGGCCTGCAGGCGGTTGTAGCCGAACAGCATGACCAGGACGAGGACGGCATCCATCAGCGCCACCAGCAGCAGGTCGGTGCGGGAAAGGATGAGAATGTTGCCGAACAGGTAGCTCATCGGGTCGACAAAACCGGGGGTCCTCGCGATAAAGACGAGGCCGGCCGCCATCCCCGTGGCCCAGACCGCGCCGATGACGCTGTCCTCCCTTTCAAAGCCCGTGCTCCGTATCCAGGAGATCACGACCGCGGCGAGGAGGGCCGCGGCGAGGGCCCCGAGAAGCGGGTGCAGCCAGGCAAGGTCGTGCACGCGCTGGAAATAGAGGGCGGCCCCGATCCCCCCGAGCACGGCGTGGGAGATCGCCCCCGCCACGTAGCTGATCCGTTTCACCACGACGAGACTGCCGGTCATGCCGAAGGCAAGGCTGGCCAAAAGCCCCATCAGAAGGGCCGAGCGAAGGAAGCCGATGTCGGGATCCGTCAGGACTTC
Organism: Oceanipulchritudo sp.; assembly: GCA_049975345.1. Lineage (GTDB taxonomy): Bacteria > Verrucomicrobiota > Verrucomicrobiia > Opitutales > Oceanipulchritudinaceae > Oceanipulchritudo. The sequence continues at coordinate 49,416 of JBNGDP010000003.1, forward strand.
GAGGAATTCACTCATCGCGCCCCTCCGCGGTCTCCCCTCCGTGACCATGCCCGTGCGCGTGCCCGTGATGGTCGTGGAGGACGGCCTGCACCGGTTCCCCGTACAAGCGCTGGATGTCCCTGTCCCCCGGTTTGCCGACGGGATGGATCTCCGCGGTCCGGTTGATGCACAGCACTTCATCGACCAGTCCGGAAACGAAGGACGCGTCATGCGAGACCAGAAGGATGGTCATCCGGTTGTGCAGGGATTGGAGGTGCTCCAGGAGTTTGGCCTCGATGTGGGCGTCGACCATCGCCGTGGGCTCGTCGAGGAGCAGGATCTCCGGGTCGTTGACGAGGGCGCGGGCGATCAGCACGCGTTGTTTCATCCCCCCGGAAAGGTTGATGTACCGTTCCCGGCGCTTGTCCCACAAGCCGACCTCTTCAAGGGCGCGCCGGGTGGCCAGGCGGTCGGCCCGGCGGTAGAACCCGATTCCCTTTCCACCGAGGCGCCCCATGCGGACGATTCCCTCGATGTCGATCGGGAAGAGCGGGTCGATCTGCACATACTGGGGCATGTAGCCCACCCGCATGCGAGCCCGTCGGGGATCGGTGCCAAGGATCCGGACCTCCCCGGAAACCGGCTTCACCAGGCCCAGAAGAACTTTCAGGAGGGTGCTTTTGCCGCCCCCGTTGGGACCCACCACGCAGAGGGTCGTCCGTTCCGCCAGCTCGAAGCTCACATCCTCCAAAACGGTGACGGATCCGTACCGGACCACAAGATTGCGGCAATCAATGACGGGATTCACACTCACAATACAGGTCGGTCAAGGCCTACTCCCGGACAAAGGAATTGGCAAGGGCTTCGCCGATCTGGAGGATGTTTTTCTCCCAGTCGGGTTCCATGGGATCAATTTCGACAATCTCCGCCCCGACGGCATCAGCGACAATTTCAGCGTGCTTGCGACTCTCCTGGGGCTGGACAAAAATGGTGCGCACCCGGTCCTCCCGGGCCCGGGCCACCAGCCGGTGCAACTCCTTGACCGAAGGGGCCTGCCCGGCCCCGGAAATGGCCACCTGCCGGAGGCCGTAGCGACCGGCAAAATACCCCAGCGCCGGATGATAGATGTAAAAGGCCCGGCCCCGGTACGGCCCCAGAAGCCGGACCAGCCGCTCATCCAGCGCGTTGGCCCGTTCCTGAAGGTCCTTCTGGTTCTGTTGGAAAAGCGCCGCCTCGCCGGGGCGCAACCCCGCCAGTTCGTTGGCGATGAACCCGCCCATTTGGGCGACCCGGACGGGATCCAACCAGAGGTGGGGATCCGTTTCCCCGCCTGCATGGCCGGAGCAAGCCCCGCAGTCCGCATGATCGTGGCCGTCATGGTTGTGCCCGTGCAAGGGAAGAACCGCGGCCGCCTCGCGCAGGTCGCGGATGCGCAGATCCGGAAACTGGCTTTGCAATTTCTCCATGATGACGGACTCGTATCCCGCCCCGATCCGCAGGAACAGTCCGGCCCCGGCGAGCCAGCTGACCACGGAGGGCCGCGGCTCGAAAACGGAGCAACTGTCCCCCTCGCGTTGCAGGGATTGCACCTCCACCTGCTCCCCCCCGATCGCACCAACGATGGATTCCATGGGAAGGACGCTCACCCCGACCCGCAGGGGAGCCGCGTACAGAAAGCTTGTCGAGCAAAGAAAAAGAAGGAAGACCGCACGTACCATCAGTGGAACAAAGGAATGGAACACGCCCAAAGGTCAAGCCGCAGGGCATGAAGGCCCGAATCATCGGGCGTCATTTCATTGGCATTTTACCCGGATTTCCCCTACCCTCTCTGGCCATGGAATTCTCCATCCTCCAGAGCCTTGCGAATTCAGGCGTGGCGGGCGTCCTGCTGATATTTCAATTGGCCGGGTTGTTCCTTGCCGGACGGGTCATCCTCAGCAACCGGTCCACGCACGGGACCATCGCCTGGGGGCTGAGCCTTGTGATGCTGCCCCTCATCGCCGTGCCCCTCTATCTTCTTTTCGGGCGCAACCGCCTGGAATCCTACATTGAGGCGCGGCGCCGGATCGACCGGGAATTCATGCGGACCCATCCGATCCATCCGGAGCATCCGGAAGGCTCCCTCAAGGAGACCGAGGACCGGTCTGAGCAGTGGAAGATCCTCGTCGACCTGGCCAAGGTCCCCCTCACCTCCGGCAATGAGGTGGAATTGAGTTTTACGGGACGGGAAACCTTTGCATCCATCGCGGAGGGAATGCAACGGGCCAGGGAATATATCCTTTTCCAGTTTTTCATCTTTCGGACCGACGAGGAGGGCCGCCGCTTCACCGAAATCATGAAAACCAAGGCGAAGGAGGGCGTGCGGGTCTACTTCCTCGTCGACGCCATCGGGTCGCGCCACTTGCCAAGGATGTTCTTCAGGGAACTGCGGGAGGCCGGCATCGAGGCGGGGCGCTTTCTTCCGGGCAGGACCCTGCGCGGACGCCTGCGGCTGAATTTCCGTAACCACCGGAAGGTGGTGGTCGTGGACGGGCGCGAGGCCTGGACCGGCGGCCACAACATCGGCGTCGAGTATGTCGGGGGAGACAAGCGCATGGGCGCATGGCGGGATACCCACCTGCGCGTCAAGGGGCCCGCCGTCAACGCCATCCAGCTGGCTTTTCTCGAGGACTGGTTCTGGGTCATGCGCTCCAAGCTGGAGCTCAACTGGGACGTCGCTCCCGCGAATGCGGGTCTGGTCAAGGCCCTCTGTCTGGCCACCGGACCGACGGACCCGGAGGACACCTGCACGCTTGCCTTCGTCCATCTCATCAACCAGGCGAAAAAACGCCTCTGGATCCACAGTCCCTACTTTGTCCCGGCGGAGGAGGTGATCATCGCCCTGCAACTGGCCACCCTCCGGGGGGTGGACGTGCGCATCCTGCTGCCCTCGCAAAAGGACCACCGCATGGTCTGGCTCAGTTCCTTCTACTTCAGCTCCCTTCCCCAGTTGAACCGCGTGCGCTTCTACCGGTACCATCCCGGGTTCTTCCACAGCAAGATGATGCTGGTCGACGATGAAATCCTCGCCACCGGCACCGTCAACTTCGACAACCGCTCCTTCCGGATCAATTTTGAAATCACCCTTGTGATGCAGGACCCGGAGATCATCCGGACCAGCGAGGAGCAGATGCGCCGCGACTTTGCCCAGTCCAGGGAGGACCCGGTCGATCCGCTGGCCATCCGGAGCCTCCCCTTCCGCCTGGCTGCCCGCTCGGTGCGGCTGCTCTCGCCGCTGCTGTAGGAATCAGGAGCCGCCTTCCCAGTCCTGCTGGCGCAACAGGCGGGGAGGCTGGCCGAAGCGCGCCTTCATCCGCCGCGTGAAATGGAAGGGACTGCGGAAGCCGCAGGCCTCGGAGATCTCGGCAATGGTCAGGCCGGTCTCCCGCAGGAGGCGCCGTCCCTCGTCTTCCCGGAGGCGCCAGAGGTAACGCATGGGGGTGTGCCCGGTCTCCTCCTTGAACATGCGCATCAGATGCTGGGGGCTCATTCCCGCACGCCGGGCGATCGTGGAAAGCCGCAAGGCCTGGCGGTAGTCCCTTTTCATCCCCTCCAGGGCCCTCGCAAGGCCGGGATGCAAGGGAGTTCCTTCGGATTCGCGGTAGCCGGCCCGCTCCGTGGTTCCACAATTTTCCGGGAAGAACCAGAAAAAAATAATCCGTGTAATCCGCGACATCCGTAGTTACCTTTCCCGTAGTATTCGTTGTTAATCAAAGAAATCCTTCATGAACTCCCGAGACCGCGTAAAGGCCGCCTTTGAACACAAGCCCCATGACCGGGTCCCCCGGCATGATACTTACTGGGACGACACCATCCGCCGCTGGTCCGGGGAAGGCCTGACGGGGGGACGCGAGGAGGCCTTGGCCGTCCTCGGCTCCGACATGCAGTGCGTTTCCCCGTTTCCGTGGCCGTCCCCCTACCCCGGGCGCGATGAGACCGTCTCCGAGGATGACAAAACCCGTATCTTCAAGGATGAATGGGGGGCCACCCTGCGGCTTTTCAAGGATCACCAGACCACGCCGGAACATCTGGGCTGGGAATGCGATGCGCCGGAGGCATGGCAAGGGGGAATTCGCCGGAAGGTCCTCGAAACGGAAAGCCCGCTCGATCTGGAGCAGAACCAGGCCCGCTACGCCCGGGCCTGCAAGGAGGAAAAGTGGACGTTCTTCAACACGGTCGAGCCGTTTGAATGCCTGCGCAAGCTGATCGGCGACGAGGAGACCATGATCGGCATCAAGGAGGAACCGGAGTGGATCATCGACATGGCCGAGGTCACCACCACCCGTTCCCTCCAAACCGCACAAAGCCTCTACGAGGCCGGCATCCATCCCGACGGGCTCTGGATCTACGGGGACATGGCCTTCAACCACGCCACCTTCTGCTCGCCCGCGGATTACAAGGAGCTGATCTGGCCCCAGCACAAGCGCATGTGCGACTGGGCCCACGAGCGGGGAATGAAGACCATCTACCACACGGACGGCAACGTGAACGGGGTCATCGACCTCTACATCGAGGCCGGCATCGATGTCCTCCAGCCCCTCGAGTGCAAGGCCGGCATGGATATCCGGGATCTGGTGCCGGCTTACGGCGACCGTCTCGGCTTTTTCGGCAACATCGACGTCATGAAACTCATCCGCGGGGACCTCGGGGAGATCGAGGAAGAGATCAAGGCCAAGTTCGCCGCCGGGATGTCGATCAACGGCTACCTCTACCACTCCGACCACTCCATCCCCCCGCAGGTGAGCTGGGAATTGTACCGGGAGATCGCCCGGCTCGTGGAAAAGCACGGGAATTATGTGTAGAGGGTCCAAGCCGTTTCCTTCGAGCCGTCCCCTTCACGAGTTGAGCGTTTACGCTCGAAGGGGATCGAAGTAGACTCACTCCACCAGGAGGCGGAAGAAGCCGGGAATCTGCGTATCGGGAATATCGATACTGAGCTCCTCGCCGGGCGAGGACGCGGTCGCGTCAAGCCCCGCAACAGGGGTCCAGGGGTCTGTTTCCCCGAGGTCGTTGCTGCGCTGGAGCTGGAAGGTGCCGGCAACGGCCGCTGTGAAGGCCAGCCGCATGCCGCCGCTGACCGGGGAAAGGGACATGCCATGCGCGATCCCGCCCTCCACGATGATCTCCCCGGTGAAAGTCAGCAGGTAGGCGTCCTCAAGCCCGCCCGGCGTTGCCTGGAACGCGTTCAGGACGGGCGCCCCGGAAAGCGCGTAACCGACCGCCGTGAAGGTCTTCTGCCCGGGATGGGCAACCACGGACATGAACTCCTCCACCCCGGCCACCCGGTCGACAAACTGGCGGGTCGTCCCGCCGTCGGCAAGGTCCAGCTTGGCAATGGTGCCCTTCCCGAGGCCGGCATCCCAGGGATCGACTTCCGGCATCCCGAAGGTCCAGCCGACAGTCACCATTTCCGAGGGGTGGCCATGGACCGGCGCGACGCCAAGGAACATCGTGGCGTTCTGGTCCGGATCGGTGTTCGGGTTCGGCTTGACCTTGTGCGAGCGCAGCCAGCCGGTAACGCCGTCCGGATTGTACCGCCCGAGCAGCGGGGCGAAGGTCCGGGCCTTGAATCCCCAGAATCCATCCCCGTCCTGGTTGGCTGCGGGGGAAGACAGGTCCCATGGATCGAGAACCAGATACGTGTTGCCGCCGTCCGCCCACATGCTGACCAAAGGTTCCTCGTCCGCATTCACCGCAATCGCCTGCCCGTAGGAATCGGCCTGGTTGGAGCCGACCAGCGACTGGATGATATTGAAGACACCATTGGGTCCTCCCCTGGTCACCCCGGTGCGGTCCCATACCTGCGCTCCATCGGAAGCCTGGAATTTAAAAATGAAGGGGTTCCAATAGGGCTCCGCACCGGTCCAGCCATTGGATGCCCCGGTCACGTAGACATACTGTTCGTCGTTCGTCACCACCAGGTCCGCGGACAAGACCGAGGCGTGCTCGGGAGTCGTCAGGTCGGAATTGTTCCCCGCCGCGTCGAAGACGGTCTTCCAGAGCAGGCCGTCCGGGGAAATGTCCCCCGCCGCGAAGCGGTAGAGGCTGTCCTGACCGCCGGCCCAGCGCAGGCCGCCGTCCATGAGCAGCACCAGGTCCCCGTTGCCCAGCAGCTGGATCCGGTTGATGGTGTAGGGGTTCATTAAAGAAAAGGCCCAGGCCTCCCGCTGCTTCATGTAGCGCCACATGTCGGTATCGACATACCAGTCCCCGATCAGGTCCCCCACCCCATAGGACTCGCGCCCGGGGGTCGGCTCCCCCATCCAGGTGGAGTTGACGATGGCCGAGGCGTCGGCGTTCAACTGGATGAGAATGGACCGGTAGGTGTCGGGGGCATAATGGGTCGTCAGAACATCGTCATATTCCGATTGCACCACATCCGGGGGATTCTTGTCGTAGCCGTTGTAGGGAGCGATGAGGTCCGCCTGGGCGAGGGAGGTGGCCACGCCGGTGGCGTAGACGTGGGTGCCGTCGGTCTGGACGTCGGTCAGAAAGACAACCCCGCGGCCGAAGCGGCGCATCCAGCGGAGGCTCTGCCCGTCCGGGCTGAGCTTGGCGATGAAGCCGCCGTGGAACCCCGTCCGCGCCGGGTCGTCGCTCCCGACCAGGGTCGGAGAGATGCCGGCAAGGGAGGTCCCGGTCGTGTTCCCGCAGACCAGCAGATCCCCGTCCGGGGCCACCGTGACGTCGTTGAGCCGGTCATCCCCCGGACCCCCGAGATAGGTGGACCACAGCTGCACCGGGGCGGAGTGGATGATTTGTGCTGAAAATGCAGTTACAAAAAGGAGGGCGAGGGCTTGGAATCTCATGGGGATCACTGGACAAATTCATACCCGACAACGCTGAAAAACACCGCGTCCTGGGCGGCGAACTGGGACTTCGGCACCTGGAACTGGAGCAGGGAACCGGTCCCCATCAGGGAATCCAGCATCGGCCAGGTGTGCGGGGATCCCTGCAGTTCGGCATCCCCGTGCAGTTCGTAGCGCCAGTCGCTTTGGGAAGGGACTTCGATCTCCCAGTTGTCCCCGCTGCTGGAAAGCCGAACGGTATTCATCGCGGGCCCGGTCCCGGACCAGTCGAGGTACTCCACAGTCGATTCCGTATTGTCGACAACGATCTCCACGTCCTCGGCATACGTTTTCATCCGCAGGCGGCCGCTTCCCCAGGCCTGATGGACCACGGGGAATCCATACACCACCTCGTAAGCCTCCCAGGTGTCGAAATCCTCCTCCACACCGTTGCGCCAGACGCGCGGAACGATCCCGGCCAGGTTCAACGTGTAGCCGCCTTCCTCGGTCATTGGATAGGTGCTCGTGCCGGTCCATTCCATCCGGATTGTATTGCCGTTGGAAGCCGTGTATTCCAGTTGGTCGGTGGCCGGTGAGGTCACCGCCAATCCGCCAAGGGTGCTCTTGAAGGCGGCAAAGGATCCGTGCTCCGCCTCGGTGCCCACTTCCATGACGAGGCCACCCAGTGCGGAGGCTGACCAGCTCCAGCGGTATTGCTGGTGGCCGGCGGCCCCGTCATTGTACAGGGTTTCACTCGTCGAGGGGTTTCCAAAGGGAATGATTCCAAAATAAACCCCATTGCCCATGTCGACCCAGAGCCGGTTCCCATCCCATTGGCGCGTCGCCTGCAGGGGAATGGCAAACCAGAGATTATTACTCGTATTGGGAGCCTTGATCACCCGCATCATGGTATTGGCAACCTGGCCAATCTGTTCGTAGGGATCCCGCCCGGCGGGGGTTGAAAAGCGTCCGGTGTTGCCGATCACCTGGATGGCTCCGTAGTCGCTGCCCTGGACCACAAGACGGAGAAGGTTCTGCTCCGAAAACGTGCCGATACTGCCGTTCGGACGATAGGTGGAGATGCTGGAGAGCAGGTAGTTCTCATCCATGTATATGGTCTCGAACTCGTAGCGGAAACCGGTCTGGTGGTTCACCTCGGCGGTGGACTTGTTCGCCTTCCAGTAGTCGTAGCTACCGTCGCCCGACCAGGATCCGTAGTTGTCATGGTCGAGATGATAGAAGGGCTTGGCGCTCTTGATCTCCACCGGGAGGGGGAATTGCCGGTTGGCGATGTCGATCAGCACCTGCAGGGGCCGGTAGCTGGACCATGGATACCAGCCGTGCAGGTTGGGCCCGTCGGTGGAGGCCTTCGTTTCAATATCCGTCGGGGTGAAGGTGGGATGAAAACCATCGCCGGCAAAATAGATGTAGCTGTAGGGCCAGATCGCCCCCGCCCAGGGGAGATGCGGCTTCGTCTTGGCCCGCGTGTCCGCTCCCCCGGTAAAGCCGTCCAGGTAATGCAGTGCCGTTTCCAGGACCATCCAGTCGAGGCCGGCCCGGGCCTGCAGCTTCACCTTGGCCTGGTAGCCGGGATCGGCCGGATCGTCCGGAGGGAATTCGTACAGGGCAAGAATCGGCTGAAAGGTGTAGCCCCAGTAGTTGACGGAGTTCCACTCCACCCGTCCGGCATTGAATAGCGCCCGAACCCAGTTGTTCATGTAATTCCGGTAGTAGGGGCGCGACATTCCCTTCGGATCCCCAACCTGCCAGTTGTGCTCGTAGGTCCCGAGGTCCACATCCGGCAGCTCGAAGGCCCATTGCAGGCCGCACAGGCGCGCCATCCAGTTGAAGTTCTCCGAGTTGAACTCGGTCTGGGTGTAGATCGGGTCCATGTAGTTGTCCTCGCGGGTCAGGTACTCCCAGTACTCAAAATCCCGCGCCTCGGCCTCCGTCGAGGCCTGCCAGGCCACCGTGCTCCCCGGGTACCGGTTCGGGTAATCCCGGAAGAGAAAGTAGGTCATGTTGTAGCCGGGACAACTGAAGGCCTTGTAGAAGGTGCCGGCATAAGGACTGAAATAGAGGGTGTTCGCCCCGTTGAAGTTCTGTCCCCAGACGTTGACCGTGCCCCCGTCCATGATCTCCTGCAGCTTGAGGTCCTTTTGCGCCCGGCTCAGGGCGGGATCGTTCTCCACCACCCAGGCGTTGCTCAGCAGCGCCGGCCAGTCCCGCTTGCCAGAGTCGGTATCCCCATACCCGGACGTGTTCGGGAAAATCCGCGCCTCCTGCAGCAGACGGATCCGGTTCTGCAGGTCGCTCTCCCACTCGGGGTCCGGATTCGTCAGGCCCTCCGGCGGAACGGATGTCTGGGCAAGGGAAACAAGCGGATACAGAATAAGCAGGCCGGCAATCAGCCTGGGCAGGGAACGATTGAATTTCATGGGGACGACGGTATAAATGGGGGTTACGAAAACGCACCCTACCAAGAGGCACCCCCAAAGGTCAATGGCGGGATCAGGGCAGCTTCGGTCGAATTGCGCCAAAACTGGGGCCAATTACGGCAATGGGAAGGAATCCCCGGTGGCCTCGATCCATTTCTCCAACTCTGCCTGCAGGCGCTCGCGTTCCGGCCAGTATCTTGAATTATGGGCGAGGTTGGCCTGCTCATAGGGATCCTCATTCAGATTGTAGAGCATCCAGGGCTGCCCTTCCAGGCAGGTGTACTTCCATCCGTCCCGGGTCACCACGCCCCGCCAGGGACGGTCGATGGAATACCCGTGGCAGGTGGGAATCACCCCCTGGAGGAAACCGGAATCACAATCGGGCGGCAGCGGCTTGTCCTTGATGCGCAGGCCGCTGAAGTCCTTCCCCTGCATCGCATCCGGCACCTCCACCCCGCAGAGCCCTAGGGTTGTGGCCGTGATGTCGGCCATGTTGACCGGGTAGTCGTTCTTCCCATTTTTGTAGTGATAAAACGGTGGACCACCGCCGATAACGAGGGGGATCTGGATTGACTCCTCCCACGGCGAGTTCTTGCCGAACTGCCCGTGCGACCCGTGCATGTCCCCATGGTCGCTGAAGAAGAGGATGTGCGTGTCCTCGGCCATCCCCAGGCGCTCCAACGCCTCGCGGATGCGGCCGAAGTTCCAGTCGAGGTTCTCGATCATGGCGTAGTACCCGGCCAGCTGCTTGCGGGCACGCTCGATGACATGGGGAATTTCGGGAACATTTTTCCGAAGCTCGATCTCCCTTGGTGTATGCATCCGCATCCATTCCTCCGGGGCGATGTAGGGGTCATGCGGCGGCTGTACGGAAAGAACGGCGAAGAAAGGGGTCAGCCCTTGGATTTTGGCATTTTCCCCGGCGCGCCGGTCCAGGTAGTCGATGAGGAGATCGGTCAACTCGTCCGTCTCATACCCGGGCAGTTTGTAATGGACGGCGCTCTCCCCTTTTCCTCCATGGACCCAGCAGTCGTACTGGCTGTTGTTGTTATCGTACCCCAACCACTCGTCGAAGCCGCCACGGCGGTCCGGATCCGTGATAAAAAAGGCCGCCCGTCCGTTTTTTTCCTCGAATCCCCCCACATGCCACTTGCCGAAATAGGCGGTATGATACCCGGCATCCTTCAGCTCATGGGCCACCGTGCGCTGGTCCGCGGGGAGCGGATGCTCATGCCCGGGAACACACTTGTGCGGATACATGCCGCTCAGGAGCGACCCGCGGGCCGGGCAGCACAAGGGAAAGCCGGAAATGGCGCGGCTGCAGACCGCCCCCTCCGAGGCGAAGCGGTCAAGGTTCGGCGTGTGGAGGTTCGGATCGCCGGCATATCCGGTGGCCTGGGCGCGGTGCTGGTCGCCGAAAATCCAGATGACATTGGGGCGTTTGGCTGCGTTCATGCAGGCAGGCTAAAGGGCCACACCGCTTTTACGCAAGATTTCCTGCAGGTTTTGGATATCCGTTTCCTGCACCGGACGGTCCGTCGCCAGCGCCTGCGCGGCCGCCCGGCCGGCCGCCTCCCCCAGTCCCATCCAGGTGCTCTCCAGCCGGATGGAGCAGTAGGCGACATGGGTGGCCGAGACGCATCCCGGCACAATCAGGTTTTCCGCGTCCTCCTCCGTTGGAAGAAGGCAACGGAACGGAACGGCGTAGGGCTCGGTGACCTCATGCCAGATACGGCCCTCGTTGCGAAAACGGCGGGCGTCGAGGGCCAGGCGCTCGACATGGTGGCAGTCGATCCAATGCGAGTTCCAGAGAATGTTGTCCGGCTTGGACCGGTGCTCCAGGACGTCGTGCTGGGTAAGGACGTACTTCCCCTTCATCCGCCGGGTCTCCCGGATATAGGGCTGGTAGGGCCAGTGGTTGTTTTCGATGAATTCGTCGGGCGGGAGCCCCCACCGGGACGCCTCCTCGCGCAGGGATACCGGAATTCCGCGGGAATGGGAAAGGAAATAGAGGAGTCCCGCGTTGTGGTTGTAGTGGTCCTCCAGTACACCCTTGCGGACCTCGGGGGATCCGTCCGGATAGGCGAACTGCCCCCCGAGGTGCCCGAGGGAAAGGATGGAGGCCTGGACGTTGTTCAGCTCCCACTTCTCCCCGGGGGTGACCCTTGTGAAGCCGTCCGCGGAGGGGGCATACATTCCGGAGGGATGGTTGAGAAACCCGAGGATCTGGTTCAACCGGGTCTCCGGGTTCCGTTTCAGAAAACGGGTCAGCAATTCAAAGCGTTCCTCCCGGTATCCGTCCGGACGGGGAAAGGGAATCCTGTCGGGCGACCGGGTAACGGTTATCCTGTAGTGGTAATTCATTACTTTTCCGTCACCGGCTCCCCGTTCCAGCCGGTCCGGATCGACCGGCGTCACCCCGTCGATGTAGTTACCCCTTGAATCCAGGAGGTCGATCTCCCAGACCTTGTCGAAATTCAGCCCGTGCCCCTTGGTGTTGCGCACCTCCTCAATGCGGTCGACGAAGCGGATGCCGGCATAGGATTCCTTGTAGGCCTCCACCGGCTCGCGGCCGACGGCATAGGGAACGCCGGCCATGGCCATCAGGTCTCCCTCGTAGCTGGCGTCAATGAAGAGGGAGGCCTCAATCAAGCTGCCGTCCCCGAGTTGAAGGGTACGGATGCGTCCATCCTCCTTTCGCACGGCCTCCAGCCGCGCGTTCCTGAGCACTTCAAGACCGGCGGACGCGATCAGGTCCTCATAGGCCTGCATGGCGACATGCGGTTCCCATCGGTGCAGGGGCGCGTCCGCGCCGTAGTGCTTCCCGATCCGCCGCAGGAAACGGATCATCCAACCGCCGAAGGTGACCGGCAGCATGTGTTCGCACTCGGTCGTGCAGATCCCGCTGGTCAGGTGGCCGCCGATGAACGGGGAGGGTTCCACCAGGAGGACCCGCGCGCCGGTCTCGGAAGCGCAACAGGCGGCGGAAATCCCGCAGGGAGTGGCCCCGTAGACAAGAATGTCAGCATGTTGGTTATATGGCATCGTCCAGAAAACTTCTGTTCTCCCCGAAAGGTGCCAGGAAATTCGAGGCGCCAGCCCGGCGGACAAGGTTTAACCAATAACGCCCATTTGATTCCGTTTTCCGGTTCATGCTAATCTGTAACCTGGGGATCATTCAATCAGGGGTAATTTCCACCAGCGCCTTCAGCAAGCCGTTACGGTATCCGGCCGTGTCGGCAAAGGCCTGCGGGGCCTGGTCCAGTGGATACACATGCGTCACCATCTCATCAAGGGGCAGCGCGGGCGGATTCCCGACGGCAAGGGATGTGGCCCGGGGATAGGTGTGCTTCATGCGGCGGGCCATCCGGATGGTCAGCCCCTTGCGCCGCGCCTCGGAATGGCACATCGTGAAACGGTCGTCATTTGGTATTCCCACGATCACTACACGCCCGCCCGGGCGGGCCATCTCGACCGACTGCTGCACCGAATGATCCGACCAGGCCGCCTCGATGGCCACGTCGACGCCCCGACCCCGGGTCTCTTCGCGGATGATCTCAACGGCCTCGTTGCCGTGGACCCGGTGCGCCGCGATCCCCCACTCCGCGGCAAAGCGCACCCGCCATTCCAGCAGATCGAACGCCCGGACAAGGGAAGCGCCGGAAAGAAGGGCCAGGCGTGCAATCAGGATCCCGATCGGACCACAGCCGATCACCGCCACCGTGTCCCCCACGCGAATGCGTCCCAGGTCCGCCGCATGCAGGCTTACCCCAAGGGGTTCCAAGAGGGCGGCCGTCGCATTGCTCATCGATTCCGGTACAGGGTGGCAATTGCGCGCCGGTAGGCGCATTCGCTGGCAAAGCGCGCCATCCGTGGGCGGCACCCCGTGAAAATAATGATGCGGACAGAGGTTCGGGTTCCCCTCCCTGCACTGCTCGCACTCCCCGCAGGCCACGTGCGGATCCACCGCCACCCGCATCCCCTGCGCAAGAACCTTTCCCGACTCGCCGCAGGCCCCCTGGCCCGTTGCAAGGATCCGGCCGCTGAACTCGTGTCCCTGGATCAGCGGCTTTTCCACCCTCAGCCCGCCGATCCGCCCGGTCTCGTACATGTGCAGGTCGGATCCGCAAATGCCCACGCTCAACACCTCAATCAGGACTTCTCCGGGCTCGGGCAATCCCGGGTCCGGCACCTCCGCGAGGGAAATCTCCTTCGCGGCTGTTAGCCTTGCAGCCTTCATTCCGTCCTGAATCTGGGCGCTACTGGAAAGGGTCTCAAGTCAGAAAGCCGGACTTGTGAAAAATGCCCCATCCGTGTCGCATTCCGGCATGGCATAAATGAGAAAATTCTTTCACCATAGGCTCATTATGAGTAGTACACCCAATCTCCTCTTCCTGTTCACGGACGAGCAGCGGTATGACACGCTGCCGCACGCGCAGGACCGGCCGGGGGCCTTCCCACCCGGGAGCCTGCGGATGCCGAACCTGGAGCGGTTGGGGGAATCGGCCTGCGTCTTTGAGGAGGCCTACTGCACACAACCGGTCTGCACGCCCTCGCGGGGAAGCATCCTGACGGGGCTGTGGCCGCGCACCCACGGGGCCTACGACAACAACATTCCCCTCCACCCGGGGGCGCGCACCCTGCCGGAGTGCCTTCCGGCGGAGATGGCGGACCGGTACAAGACCGCCTACCATGGGAAGTGGCACCTTGGGAACGAGATCTTCGCCCAGCACGGGTTCACGGAATGGGCGGGCATCGAGGACCAGTACGCGCAATTCTACTCTCCCGGGCGCGACCCGGAGGCCAAGTGCCACTACAACCAATGGCTGCGTAAACACGGCTTCAAGCCCGACATGCGGAACGGCAACTTCTCCCGCGGGCAGGCCTGCTCCCTGCCGGAACCCTTCACCAAGCCCGCCTTCCTTGCGGAGACCGCCTGCGAATTCCTTGAGCGGAACCGGACGTCACCATTCATCCACTACATCAACTTCCTCGAGCCGCACATGCCCTTCTTTGGCCCGTTGACCGGCCTGTACGAGCCGGAGGCGGCGCCCCTGCCCCCGAATCTTCACGACCGGCCCGGGGAGGACATGCCGGTGTGGCGCGAAAAGGCGGAGCGCATCGCCCGGGAGGGTTTTGAATGGTACGATCTTTCCAGGGAGACCGGCTGGCGGCGGATGATGGCCGCCTACATGGGGCTGAACACCCTGATCGACAAGTACACCGGGATCCTCCTCGACAAGCTGGAGGAACTGGGCCTGGCCGATAACACAATCGTCGTCTTCACCTCCGATCATGGCGAGATGATGGGAAGCCACGGGTTGGTCGGAAAGCAGTGCATGTACCAGGAGTCGATCCGCGTGCCCCTGATGATCCGGCTTCCCGGGCAGACGGAGCCGGTGCGCGTCCGGGGACCGGTGAGCCAGGTCGACCTGGTGCCGACCCTGCTGGAGCTGATGGGGGCCCCGGTTCCCGGTCACCTGCAGGGACAGTCGCGGGCCGGCCTGCTGCAGGAGGGTAAAGAGGCCCGACTGGAGGAGGACGTTGTCGTCACCTGGAACACTTCCTGTGAGTACAACTGGGAAAACCCGCGGAACGCCGGCGAAGTCGCCACCATGGAGGATGTCCGCACCCTGGTCACGCCGGATGGCTGGCGCTTCAGCCACTATCCGGAATCCGGCAACCACGAGTTGTTCAACCTGCGCGAGGATCCCCTGGAAAGGCGCAACCTCGCGAAGGAGGGCGCCTGTTTGGAAATCGTCCGGGAATTGTCTTCGCGCCTGGCTGCGTTCAAGTGGTAGATTCCGAATCATGAGCTTCCGGTGGCACTCTCTCGCATGTATTCTGCTTGCCTGCCTGGCGGCGGAAGCCACCGGCTGGACAACGCTCGTTCCCGTCGAGGCGGCCGGGCGCGAGGGCATCGCCCATTTCTGGAAACCGGCGGATGCGGATTCGTTGAAAGCCCTTTTCCTCTGCAAGGATAATTTCGCGGAGGAGGAACTGGTCCGCGATCCGCAACTGCGCGAATTTCTCGGCGGCCCGGCCACACGGACGGGACCCTCCGAATTCACCATCGATCACGAACTGGCTGGAAAGCCCGGATACGGGAGAAAGTTGCGAATTCTCGCCGTCCAGACGGGTGATGACACATGGCGCCACAGCGAACGCCTTGCCGAAGCTACCATCCCGCAAACAAAGAAAGTCCAATGAGTAAGACCAACAAACAACCTCACATCCTGCTCATCACCACGGATCAGCAGCGCTACGACGCCCTCGGCATCAACGGCAACCGGATCCTCGAGACGCCGAACCTGGACGGGCTGGCGGCACGAGGGCTGAACTTCTCCCGCTGCTACATCACCTGCCCGGTCTGCATCCCCGCTCGCCGGACGCTGCTCAGCGGCCTGCATCCCAACACCCACGGGTTGAAGCATTATGAGGACGGCCTTGAATTCGACCCGCCCTTCACCCTTCCCGGGATCCTGCGCGGCGCCGGATACCAGACCCAGCTGGTCGGGAAGCTGCACATGCACCCGATGGGAAAACGCTACGGTTTCGACCACATGGTGCTGAGTGAGACGCCCAACTGGCGTCCCACTTCCACATGGCAACACCGGAACGATTATGCCCGCTGGTTGCGTGAACAGGGCGTGCTTGACCACCCACACTTCCATGGGATCAGCGGCAACGGCCGTGCCGTGTATCCGTGGCCGATGCAGGAGAGGCTGCATCACAACAACTGGCTGGCCCGCGAAGCCGCACAGTTTCTCACCGAGGACCGCGATCCCACCAGCCCGTTTTTTCTCCACTTGAGCTTCACGCATCCGCATCCGCCGCTGGTTCCCACCCGCTCCTATCTCGAACGCTACGAGCGCAAGGAGATGCCCGGGCCAACCCTCGGGGACTGGGCACCCAAGGACGGCGAAACCATCGGCATTCCACTCGACTCGGCCTGCGGCCCGTTTGATCCGGATATCATCAAACGCGCCCAGGCCGGGTACTACGCGCTCATCAACCATATTGACGACTGCGTTGCCCACGTTCTGGAAAGGTGGATGGAATACGGCAACCCCCGCCGGAACGAGCCGCTGTACATTCTTTTCAGCTCCGACCACGGGGAAATGCTCGGCGACCACCATCTCTTCCGCAAGAGCCTTGCCTACGAGGGCTCTACCCATGTCCCCTTCTTCATCAGCGGGTTCAATGTCGACCTGGAGCGGGGCGAGTCGGATGCGCTTTGCTGCTGGGAGGACATCCTGCCGACCATCGCGGAGCTGGCCGGCGTCGAGGTGCCCGGGCCCGTCGACGGGCACAGCCTCGCCCCGGCCGCGAAAGGGGCATCGCTTCCACAACGCGACAGCGTGTACGGGCTCTGCGGAAAGAACCACTTTGTCGTGGCGGACAACTACAAATACATCTGGCACGCCGCGACCGGCGAGGAGCAGGTTTTCGACCTGAAGGCCGATCCCATGGAGAAGCAGGATCTCTCCTCCGACGAACAAATACTGGACAGGTTGCGGCATTTCATGCGCTCCCATCTTGACGCAGAGGACCGGACAAACCACGCGGATGGCCCCTTGCTGCCTTGTCGAAACGCCCCACCGAATTCGCTCTTCGGGGACGGGTCTGCCGGTCCGCCCCCAACTTGACCACCTTTTTCATTCGTATTCCCCGTCATTACCATTAACAAGTCCCATCAACCTGAACCCATGAACCACCCGAACATCCTGGTTTTCCCGACCGACGACCACGGCCAGTGGGCCGGCAGCGCCTACGGCAACAAGGAGCTGCGAACGCCCTCGATGCAGTGGCAGGCCGATACGGGGGCCTGCATGCGGCACGCCTTCTGTCCCTCGGCGGTCTGCTCGCCGGCCCGGGCCAGTTTTTCCACCGGGCGAATTCCCAGCCGCCACGGCATCCACGACTGGCTCGACGACCATGCCCCCCGACAATGAAAGCCCCACATCGAGGGCCAGAAGACCATCGCCCGGTTCCTGCGGGAGGCGGGCTGCAGCACCGGCCTGGCGGGCAAGTGGCACTGCGGTCGGTTCTGGAGGAAACAGGCGGGATTCGACACCTGGTTCACCAGCGCCTGCGGGACGAATGCAAAGTTCGGTGCGCAGGCCTATTACGAGGACGAGGACCGGATCGAGTTTTTCGGTCACCAGGAAACGATCCTCACGGACCGGGCGGTTCGCTTCCTGAACGAACACAAAAAGCAAGGGACTCAGCAACCGTTCTTTCTTTTCCTCGGCTACACCAACATTCACACGCGCATTCCGGGGAAACGGAAGCGATCGTGAACCGATACCACGGATGCACCTTCGAGGATATTCCGGACGAAACCTACAATGGCGAGCATGGTCATGCCCGGATCGCCCCCTTTTCCCGCGGGGATCCCTCGAGAAGGCAACAGCTGGCCCTGCAAGGTGGCTGAGTATGCGGACCAATTCCATGACCTGGAAAAGGACCCGCGTGAAAACCGCAACCGCATCGATGATCCGGATGACACGGAAACCATTGAGAAGCTCGACCGCATCATGGTATCCCATTTCACCCAATACGAGGACCCCGGAAAAGCCGGCATCAACATGGAGACCATCCTCCCGCACAATGGGAACGATCCCTGGGCGACCCGGGCCGGGGAGGACGACCACCGGCAGTGACCCTTCTTAATGCACCACATTGACCGCCTTGCCTGCCATCCACGCCTCAAGATTGCCGGCGGCAATTTCCATGAGGCGGTGCCTCGCAGTATGCGTGGCCCAGGCGATGTGCGGGGTGATGAGGCAATTCTCCAGCTTGTAGAGGGGTGAATCGGCCGGGGGCGGTTCCTCCTCCATGACGTCGAGGGCCGCGCCCGCGATATCGCCCGCCTCCAACGCTTCGGCCAGCGCCGCCTCGTCGACAAGCGGTCCCCGGCCGGTGTTGATCAGGAAGGCCCTGGATTTCATTTTGCCGAGGACTTCCGCATTGATCAGGTGCCGGTTTTCGCTGGTCAACGGGCAGTGCAAGGTCAGCACATCGCATTCGCGGATGAGGCGATCAAAGCTGTGGTATTCGAATCCCCCGGGCAGCGAGGCAGGGCGGGTCCGGCTGTTCACGAGCACGCGCATCCCGAAGGCCTCCCCGACGCGGCCCACGGCGCGGCCGATCTCCCCGTAGCCGACGATTCCGAGTTTGAGGGCCTGGAGGTCGACCTGGGGTGTGTCCCAGAAGCAGAAATCGCGTGATTCGGCCCATGCCCCGCCCTTCACGCGGGCTGAGTGGTGCTCCACCCGCCGGACCAGGGCGAAGAGCAGCGCAAAGACCATCTGGACCACCGCCTCGGTCCCGTAGGAGGGGACGTTGGTGACGGTGATGCCCCGTTCGCGGGCGGCAGCGAGGTCCACCACGTTGTATCCGGTGGCCAATACACCGATGTACTTCGCATCCGGCAGGTGGCCGAGGGCCGTGCGGTCCAGCACGGTCTTGTTGGTGAGGAGAACCCTCGCCCCCCGGGCGCGCTCCACAACCTTGCCGGACGGGGTGTGCTCGTGCACGACCAGTTCGTCGACAAGGTCCCCGAGGGGGCCCCAGTCGAGGTCACCGGGATTGAGCGTGTATCCATCCAGAACGACTGCTTTCATAAGATTGCTTTCAATAGCCCACCTCATCCAGGAACAGGCCACGGGCCGGGGCGGTCCGGACCATGTTGGTCCGCTTGCGGCTGTCGCGAATTTCCGCTACATCCTCCGGACGAAGTTTTCCCGTCCCCACATCGGAAAGGCAGCCCGCGAGGCTGCGGACCATCCGGTAGAGGAAGCTGTCCGCCTCGGCGGCGAGGAAAATCCGCGGTCCCTGCCGCTCGACCCGCAGGACCCGCAGGTCGCGGACCGGATCGTCCTCCCGGTCGTCCTTCGGGTTGGCGGTGAAGGCCGAGAAGTCGCGTCGTCCGGTGAGGTGCGCGGCCGCCTCGTTCATGCGGCCGGTGTCCAGCCGGCGGTTTTCGGTCGACCAGTACCAGCGCGTCTCGAAGGGGTTGGCAAATCCCTCGAAGTACTGGTAGACGTAGCGCTTGTTGGTCGCGGAAAAGCGGGCGTGGAAGGCCTCGTCCACCACTTCCGCGCGATAGACCCGGATCGAATCCGGAAAACCGGTCCGCAACGCCTTCAGCAGCGCCTCCGGCCCGTGCGGCCAGTCCCCGTCGAAGTGAAAGACCTGGCCGCGGGCGTGGACCCCGGCGTCGGTGCGCCCCGACCCGTGCACCACCACCCGCCCCTTGAACAGGAACCGCAGGCGGCCCTCGAGGAAGTCCTGGATGGTGTTCCCCCCGGGCTGGGACTGCCAGCCCTCGAACTGCGTGCCGTCATAGGCCACTGTGCACTTCCAGCGCATCCTAATCCTCGGTCTCGAAATCCGGAAAGTCGGGCAGGGGCATCCGCATGGCCAGCCAGTCCTGGAGGATCAGCGTGGCCGCCCCGGAGTCCACCACCCCGGTCTTCCGCAGGGCCCGCTCCTTTTTTCCGCTAAGCCCGAGCCCCTGCTCGACGCTGTGCGAGGTGAGCCTCTCGTCCACCCGGTGAACCGGCAGGGAGAAGCGCGCCTCCAACCGTGCGATGAAGGCGTCCACTTCCTCCGCCTTGAACCCGACCGTGCCGTCCATGTTGTAGGGATAACCCACGACAAAATCGGTCACCCGGCGCTCCTTGACCAGTCTCGCAATGTGTTCCATACGGGCCCCGGGGGTCGCCTCGACGGCGGCCGGCAACGGGGTGGCCACCCCGAGTTCGTCCCCCCAGGCCAGCCCGATCCGCTTCTCACCGTAATCTATGCCGAGGCACCGCATGTTTTGTCTGTCTCTCACGAAACGTGAGATCATAGCAAATGCTCATACTTCTCGTCCTTCCCGAGGGCCTTGACGAGTTTTTTGATCTCCTGGGCCTTGTCCTTCGGGCAGACCAGGGTGGCGTCGGGAGTCTGGACAATGATCAGGTCCTCCGCGCCGATCACGGCGGTGGTGTGCCTGCCGTCGTTGACGACGATGTTCCCGCTTCCCTCCCGGATGACGACCTGTCCCTTGGTGACATTGCCTGCTTCATCCCTGGGATAATGCCGCTCCACGGCCGGCCACTCCCCCACGTCGTCCCAGTCGAAGGCCGATTCCACAACGCGCACCGAGGCGGCCTTTTCCATGATCGCGAAGTCCACGGAAATCTTTTCCAGGTTCGGATAATGCTTGGCGAGCAGGTCCTCGAGTTTTCCGCCCTTGCGCAGGCCCTCCCGGATGGCCCCGAGGGCCGCCCAGAGACCGGGGGTGTGCTTCTCGAATTCCGCGGAAATCACCGGGACTCGCCAGAAGAACATGCCCCCGTTCCAGTGGTATTCGCCGGAGTCCACGTAGCGTGTGGCGGTTTCCAGGTCCGGTTTCTCCTTGAACTCGAGGACCTCGAAAACGGGGCGGCCATCCAGCTCCTGTTTCACCCCGCCGCGGTGAATGTATCCGTATCCGGTCGCCGGGTAATCCGGGCGGATCCCGATCGTCACCAGGGCCTTTTCCGCCTCGGCCGCGGCAAAGGCCGTGCCCAGCACCTTGCGGAATCCCTCCTCGTCGTGGATCACGTGATCCGCCGGCAGCATGGCGAAGCAGGCCTCCGGATCCCGGGCCCCGACCAGCACGGTGGCCAGCCCGACGGCCGCCGCCGTGTCCCGCCCGACCGGTTCGGGGATGACATTCTCCGCCGGCACCATCGGGCAAACCTCGAGAACGGCCTCCCGTTGCTCGGAATTGGTGATAATGAGCACCCTTTCCGGCGGGACCAGGTCCCCCAGGCGTTCCACGGTCTGGGTCAGCATGGGCTTGTCACCGACAATCGGCAGAAGGTGCTTGGGCCGGCTGAGCCGGCTTTGCGGCCAGAAGCGCTCTCCCCTGCCCCCGGCCATGATGACGACATATCGATTCTGCTTCATGATCCGGCAGCCTTGTATGGATCCCGGCAAAAGGCAACGGAAAGTCCCGTATCCCGATTGCCGGGAAAGATTTGCGCACGGGGGAAAAAAAACTACATTCCTGAGGATGATTGAAGCTGGAAACCCGGATCCACGCTACATCCGCCAAACCATCCTGCCCGGTGTCGGGGAAGAGGGCCAGGCCCGCCTGCACAAGGCGCGGGTGCTCATCGCGGGCCTCGGCGGCCTGGGAAGCCCCGCCAGCCTGTACCTCGCCGCCGCCGGAATCGGGACCATCGGGCTGGCGGACAACGATGTGATCGAACGGAGCAATCTGCACCGGCAGATCCTGCATGATGACCGGTTGGTCGGCCAGCCCAAGGTGGTGAGCGCGCGGGAGCGCCTCCTTCTGCTGAATCCGGACCTGCGCATCGAGGTCATCCCCGAAGGCATCACCCCGGAGAACGCCGTTTCCCTCTTCAGCAATTATGACCTGGTCATCGACGGAACCGACAACTTTCCGTCCCGGTACCTGATCAACGATGCCGCCTGCCTGGCCGGTAAGCCGCTCATATACGGCAGCATCCACCAGTTCGAGGGACAGGTCAGCGTCTTTTATCCGAAAAGGGGAAGCCCCTGCTACCGCTGCCTCTTTCCGGAGCTCCCGGAACCGGGCACCGTCCCCAACTGCGCCGAGGCGGGCGTGTTCGGCGCCCTGTGCGGCATTGTCGGCTCATGGCAGGCCTCCGAGGCCATCAAGTGGATCATCGGTATCGGGGAGCCGATCCTCGGCCAGATCAAGGTGCTGGACATCCTGTCCGGACGGGACCGCCTGGTCTCCCTGAAAAAGGATCCGGCCTGCCCCCTGTGTGGCAAATCCCCAGCGATCCGGAAAATCCACGCGGAAGCCTACCGGTTTGTCTGCGAACCGACGTTTGAAGAAGGGACGCTGCCCCTCGAGGTCGATGTGAGGACCGCCGCCGACTTGCTGCAGGCGGAAAATCCTCCCCTGCTGGTCGATGTGCGGGAAGTCCATGAGCGGCAGATCTGCAGCATCGGGGACGGCATGCACATCCCGACCGGGGAAATCCAGTTCAAATGGAGCGCCCTGCCACGTGAGGAGCATTTGATTGTCTACTGCCACCACGGCCTGCGCAGCCTTTTCGTGGCCCGCTTCCTGCAGGAAAAAGGCTTCCACCGGGTGCAGAGCCTGCATGGTGGAATCGAGGCCTGGTCAAAGGAAATCGACCCCACGGTTCCACGTTACTGAACCGGCTCAAGCGGTTCCTCCTCAAGCGGGGCCTCCTCATCAACCAGGCCGGTGTCCTCTGCCGGATACTCCCCGTATTCCTCGTAGGTTTCGGGAACGTACTCCGGGGCCAGAAGGGCTGCGCGGGCCGATTCACTCTCCAGAAGAACGGGGAGGTTTTCCTCGGCTGTTTCCGGGGCCATGCGGATCCACTGCCGGCCGATCATGATCTCCAGCATGCTGCGGGCGTCCGGGTCCGTCACCGACTGCGCCCAGACCAGGGCGGTGGCGGGATCCATGGACGCCGTGGCCAGGGCCAGAGCCTCGATCGCCCCGTCAAGGGACGGGTCCGGACCATGGGAGTTCAGCCACTCCGCCACCGGGGCGGGGCCGTCGTTGCCGATCCACTCCTCCGACACGGCGTCCATAAGGGCCCGGCGGTCCTCCTCCCCGAAGTTGCCCCAGACCCAATCCGCCGCCGCTTCCGGGTTCGCGTATACCCATTCGCGCAAAACACCTCCCAGCCCGGCGATTTCCCCGGGAAAGGTCCCGTGCAACCAGAGGGCCGCGGCTTCCGGTTCACTGCGGGCCCAGCTCCCGGCCAGGTAGACCGCCGCCGGCTGCCCGGAATTTCCCGGAAATTCCCCGAGCCAGCGGATGGCTTCCCGGTAGGGGTCCGTTTCAAGGATCTGCTCCATCACCGCAAGGGCCATGCGGTTCTGGAAATCGGAAACCGGGAGCCGGTCCAACAGCTCGATGGCCGTCCGCCGGTCCGCCCTGCTCAGGTTCGAGACAATGATTTCCAGCCCGCGTTCCGCACGGCGGGAACTGCCGGCGTGCTCGATCACCCAGGCCCATGCCTCCTCCGGGCGCGTCCGGCTCCATCCGCGGAGCACTGACTGGATGGCCATTTCCCGCTCCGTGGGAGAGGCAAGCGAGGTGGCGAAGGCAATGGCCCGGCGCCCGTCCTCCGCCGCCCAGGACTGGATAAAGGCCCCGAGCACCTGGTCGCGACCCGGGCCCATCGGGATTTCCTGCAGCAACCGGATGGCCGCCATCACTTTTCGCGAGGGTAGGCCGCGCAGCAGCATCATCGCCGCCATCTGGCGCTCCTCCCGGTCCGATTGCCGCATGATCGCCCGCAGCGCCTGCTCCACCTGCTCGGGAAGGTTCTCCCCGGAGGAAACGGACTGGATGCTGGCCCAATCCGCGGGGGAGCCCGCGTACCGCTCGATCACCAAGGCCAGTTCCCTCTGCGCCAGGCTCAGGTCGCTGGAGGCCCCCTCGCCCGCTCCCGGTCCCAGGTGAAAGGCGAAGGCCGACAGGATCCCCAGAACAAACACCGCCCCCAGGGAGACCATCCAGCCAAGGCCAAGCATGACCGCACTGACTTCTTTGCGTTTCATCCGTTCCTCTCCTTTTGCAGTCCGGCGGACGCCGCCCCCGGCCCCGTTTCCTTGATGTACACATCCCTCTGCGGATAGGGAATCTCGATCCCCGCCTCCTTGAGGTGGCGCCAGATGAGATAGTTGATCTCGCTCTTGAAGGCGGAGGGACGCAGGGTCCATTCAACCGTCCAGACCCAGATCTCGAAATTCAGCGAGGAATCCCCGAACTCGATGAATTTGGCCGACGGGGGCGGATTGCGGAGGACGTCCGGATGCTCCTGCGCCGCCTTTTCCAAAACTTTCTTCACCTGCATCACGTCGCTCTTGTAATGCACCCCCACCGGGACACGGAACCGGACCCGGTTGTCGCTGTGGCTCCAGTTGATGACCTTCTCCGAAATGAACCGGGAGTTGGGAACAATGACCTCGATGTTGTCATTGGTGCGAACCGTGGCGCTGCGCGCCCGGATCGACATGACCGTCCCGCTGGTGTCGTCGATCGTGATGCGGTCGCCAACCTTGATCGGCCGCTCCAGAAGAATGATCAGGCCGCTGACGAAGTTGTCCGCGATGTTGCGCAGTCCAAAGCCGACCCCGAAGGAGATCGCCCCCAGGATCACCGAGAAGGTCGCCCAGTTGAGGCCGTCGAAGGTGACCGGCAGGATGATGAACAGGGCCAGGATCAGGAAGAGGTAACCGATCAGCGTGGCGTAGGCATTGGCCAGGCCCGGGTGCATCTTGAAGCGGGGAAAAAACCGTTTCGTCAACAGGCGGTGGATCGTCCGCTGCAGAACCACCACGATCAGCAAAAGGATGAATCCGAGGAGCAGGGACAGGGGAGTGAACCGCACGGTTCCCATTTCAAACACCCGTATCCAGAACGACTCAACCGACATGGCGGGGAGTCTACGGGCCCTTTCCCCCACGCATCAACTGCAAAACCTGCCAAATGGAAGGGATCCTCCCACGGATCGGCGGTTTTTGCATTCACAGGACCGGGAAATTCCGCATGCTGTCGGGCTAATGTCCGGAAGACACATCATTGCGGCGGGGCATCCACTGACGGCGGAAGCCGGTCTGCACGCCCTCCGGAGCGGGGGCAACGCCTTCGACGGGGCGGTGGCGGCCTGGCTGGCGGCCTGCCTCGCGGAACCGGTGCTGACCTCCCCCGGGGGCGGGGGTTTCGCCATGGTCTCGCCAGCCGGTGGGCGGCCCCTTCTGTATGACTTTTTCGCCCAGACCCCGCGCGATCCCAATCCAAAAGCCCATGCCTATCCCATGGAGGCGGATTTCGGATCCACCCGCCAGGTCTTCCATCTGGGCGCGGGGAGCGTGGCCACCCCCGGATGCGTGGCGGGCATCCTGAAGCTGCACGCGGACTTCGGAAGGCTCCCCCTGGCCGAATGCGCCGCGCCCGCCCTCGATCTGAGCTGTAGCGGCCTTGTCATTACATCCCACGCCGCGACCCTCATGCGGGTCGTCAGCGCCCTTTACCTTTCCACGCCGGAGGCGCGGGCCGTCTTCGAATCGCCCGGCCGGCCGGGCCAATGCCTGCAGGAGAAGGAACGCTTCCGGAACCGGGATTTCGAGGCATTCCTTGAAATGCTCATCCGGGAGGGCGCCCGCTGGTTTTACGAGGGGGACATCGGGCGGATTGTCAGTGAATACTGCCGCGACCACAATGGACATTTGGCGCGCGGGGACTTCGCGCGCTACCGCGTGGAGGTCCGGGAGGCCCTTGAAATCAGGCGCAAGGGCTCGACCGTGTGGCTCAATCCCCCTCCCTCGATGGGAGGCACCCTGATCGCCCTTGGCCTGTTGACCCGCGGCCCGGGTCCCTTTGCCCCGTACCCCTGCCGGGAGACGGCGGACTGGAGGGAATGGGTGGAGCCGCTGCGATGGATGAGCCTTCTGCGCTCCCATGACGGCTGGCCCTGCCTTTGCGCCGGGGACCGGCAATCCATCCGGACGGCCCGCGCGGCCAATCCCGCCCTGGACGCAGCCATGGCTTCCCTCTTTCCCGGGTTGCCCGGGCAGGTCCGGACCACCGGCACGACCCAGATCTCCGTCATGGATGCGGACGGGAACGCGGTCTCGATGACCACCAGCAACGGGGCCGGATCTGGGATCATCCCGGCGGGGACCGGCTTCATGCTGAACAACATGCTCGGGGAGGAAGATCTCCAGCCGGAAGGATTGGGCACCTGGAAACCCGACACCCGGCTGGCCTCCATGATGGCCCCCACCCTGGCCCGCCTTGCCGATGGCCGATGGGTGGTCACGGGTTCCGGCGGCTCCAACCGGATCCGCTCCACCCTGCTGCAGATCCTGCGCCACCTGCTCGACCACGGGCGCCTCCTCGAGGAGGCCGTCGAGGCACCCCGGCTGCACTGGGAAAATGATCAACTCCACGCCGAGGAGTCCGCATGGGAGCAGCTGGAGAAGGCGGCCCCGGCCCTGCCATGGCCCCTCGTGCGGCACAGCGTCCCCAACCTGTTTTTCGGTGGAGCCCATTCGGTCGCCCGCCTCCCGGACGGGGGTTTTTCCGGAATGGGCGACCCGCGGCGCGGGGGAATCGTCCTCTCCGCCTGAGCAAAACCCACATGGGCAAATTGAACATGGACAAGCCGCCGCTGACGTAAACAATCCAAACCATGCCGGCGCGTCCACAACTCATCACCTGGATCACCTGTGACTCGGTTCACATCGATCCGGCAACGGGGAAACATTACCTGATGGGCTGTTTTTCCAACCTGCGCGCCCGGCAGTTTCCCGCCACCCATCCCCGCATGGTCTGGTTCCTGACCCTCACCGACCTGAAGCCCGGCAGGCACCAGTTGCGCCTCTCCTACGGGCGCGACATGGAATCCGTCAACAAGCTGATCGAGCGGGAGTTCGAATCGAGAACCCCCCTCGACAAGATCAACCTGATCAACGAACTGCGGAACCTCCGCTTCGAGGGGCCGGGCCTCTACCAGATCCTCATCGAGGTGGACAACGAACCCTTGCTGGTCACATCCTTGCGTGTTACAGAGTAAACCCGAAAAAGTCCTGACATGTTGAATACCACCTTTGAACTCGTCGGCGTCGGCTCCCCCATCATAGACGTTTTGGCCCGGGTGCCGGAATCCTTCCTTGCCACCATTGGCGGCGAAAAAGGCGGCATGGTCCTCACCGATTCCGAAACAATCGGCCAGTGGATGGCCCGGTTGCCCGAACCCTTCACCTAGGCCCCCGGCGGATCCGCCGGCAACACCATCTTCGCCGCCGCCCGTCTCGGCC
>JBNGDP010000003.1:76516-89338 GCA_049975345.1 Oceanipulchritudo sp.
GGCGATGTCGATACGGAAACGTGGTCGGCCTTCGCCGATTTCACCTATGACCTGACCGACACGATCAGCGTGTCGGTGGGCGGGCGCTACACCAATGACAAGCGCACCAGCCGGGTGCTGCGCACCACCTTCATCGGCAAGATCGGCGATGACGCCGGCGGGGCCTTCTA
Source organism: Oceanipulchritudo sp. (assembly GCA_049975345.1). Taxonomy (GTDB): domain Bacteria; phylum Verrucomicrobiota; class Verrucomicrobiia; order Opitutales; family Oceanipulchritudinaceae; genus Oceanipulchritudo. The sequence continues at coordinate 76,687 of JBNGDP010000003.1, forward strand.
CCGCGAGCGTCTGGCCGCCCTGGGCGGCGACCCCTCCCGCTTCAAGATCGGGGAAACCGCCAACGGGCGCTGCCTTTCGCTCATCACCCCCGATTCGGAGCGCACCCTGCGCACGGACCTCGGCGCGGCGGCCACCCTCAGTCCGGAGGAGATCACCACCGCCGACTTCATCGGCTGTTCCCATGCCCATATCGAAGGATACCTGCTTTTCAACCCGGAGTTGATGATGGCGGTCCTCAAAAGCGCCCGCGAGGCGAATTGCACGATCAGCCTCGACCTGGCCTCCTTCGAGGTCGTGGAGGCCGCGCGGGAACAGATCCGGGAGTTGCTGGGAACCTATGTGGACCTCGTCTTTGCCAACGAGGAGGAGGCGGCCGCCTTTTGCGGCGGCAAGGCTCAACCCGGCGACCTCGCGGTCGAACTGGCAAAGTACTGCGACCTCGCGGTGGTCAAGGCCGGTGCCAAGGGGGCCTGGCTGGCCCGCGGGACGGAAGTGATCCATTGCCCGGCCCTGCCGGGAATCAAGGCCGTCGACACCACCGGGGCCGGGGATTACTGGGCCGCCGGTTTCCTTGCCGGCTGGCTGCATGGCAAGCCCCTGGAAACCTGCGCCGCCTGGGGTGCCCGCCTGGGTGCGGAAATCGTCCAGGTCATCGGGGCCGAACTGCCCGATGAAAATTGGAATAAAATCCGCGGGGACCTGACGTAAAAAGGGGCTTTCCCCAAGAGTGAATCCCCTCCCGAGGAACAGCGCTTGCCAAGTGCGCCTCCATGGGACAAAAAAGCCCCATGACGTCCGAAAACGAGGTTGAAAAGCAGATCCGGGAAATCGCCCGCAAGGCCCTGGCGGCCTCGCATGTGCTGGCCGCCCTGCCCACGGAGCGGAAAAACGCCGCCTTGGTCCGCATGGCGGAACTCCTGGAAGCCCCGCAAAGCCAGCCCCTTCTCCTGGAAGCCAATGAAAAGGACCTGCAAACGGGGGCCTCCATCGGGCTTTCGGAGGCGCTCCTAGACCGCCTGCGGCTGACCCCGCAACGCATCCAGGCAATGGTCGAGGGCACGCGCCAGGTGGCCGCCCTCAAGGATCCGGTGGGGGCCGTGCTGGAAAGCAGGCGCCACAGGAAGGGATTTGAAATCGAGAAGGTACGGGTCCCCATCGGCGTGATCGGGATCGTCTACGAATCGAGGCCGAACGTGACGATCGACTGCGCCGTGCTTTGCCTGAAAAGCGGCAACGCCACCATCCTGCGTGGCGGCCGGGAGGCCTTCCACAGCAACATGGCGCTGGCCCGGATCATTCACCGGGCCCTCGCGGAAACGGGCCTGCCGGAAGAGGCCGTCCAGCTGATCCCGACCGTGGACCGCTACGCCCTGAACGTCCTCCTGAAGCTCGATGAATACATCCATTGCCTGATCCCCCGCGGCGGGGAGGGCCTGATCCGCTTTGTCGCGGAAAACGCCCGCATGCCCGTGATCAAGCATTACAAGGGCGTTTGCAACGTCTACCTCGACGCGGCGGTGGAGCGGCAGAAGGCCATCCAGGTCACCGTCAACGCCAAATGCCAGCGCCCGAGCGTCTGCAACGCGGCGGAAAACCTCATCGTCCATGAAAAAGTCCTCGACACCATTTTCCCCGAGGTGGCCAAGGCCCTGAAGGACGAGGGGGTCGAGCTGCGTGTCGACGAACCGGCGGCCGCAGCCCTCAAGGCCTTTGGATCGATCCCCTTCAAGATGGCCACCGAGGAAGACTACCATACGGAGTACCTGGACAAGATCCTCGCCGTGAAGACGGTCCCCGACCTCGAATCGGCCATCCGCTTTGTCAACACCTACGGCTCCGGTCACAGCGACGCCATCCTCACCGAAGATGAGGCGGCGGCCCGCCGCTTCCAGACGGAGGTGGACGCCTCGACGGTCTACTGGAACGTCTCGACGCGCTTCACCGACGGCTTTGAGTTCGGGCTTGGGGCCGAAATCGGGATTTCCACCGACAAGCTGCATGCCCGCGGGCCCATGGGTCTCAATGAGCTGACCACCTACAAGTATCTCGTGCGCGGACACGGCGAAATCAAATGAGCGCGTCCCCGATTGCCGACCGCCTCGCCCACCGCCTGCAATGGGAGGACCTCGACCGGTCCGCCGTCGGGGAACTGGCCCGCATCGCCCGCAGGGAGGATCTCGAGGGGTGGGGACTGGCCCACCCCCCCGGCCTGACCGGCGATGTCACCAGCCAGGCCCTCCGTTCCGGGGAAAAGGTGGCCTCCGCTTGCCTCGTTGCCCGCGAGCCCCTTGTTGTCTGCGGGCTCCCCCTCGTGCCCCTGGTGCTCGGTTGCTACGGCGCCGGGGCTTCCTTCAAGCCCGCCGGCCGCGACGGGGAGGCCTGCCCGCGGAACGCCGTCCTCGGCGAACTGCACGGCCCCGTCCGGATCCTTCTCGAAGCGGAGCGCGTCCTGTTGAATTTCCTGCAAAAACTCTCCGGTGTGGCCTCGTTGACGCGCCGGTACGTTGATGCCATGGGGGCCACCCCAACCCGGCTGCTCGACACCCGCAAAACCACACCCGGATTCCGCGTGCTGGAAAAATACGCCGTCGCCTGCGGGGGGGGATTCAATCACCGGATCGGGCTGTTTGACCGGGTCATGCTCAAGGACAATCACCTCGCCGCGGAAGGCGCCGCCGGCGGAGCCGCCCTTGCCGGCCTGGTCGAATCCACCCGCAAGCAATGGCCGGACATGGTCATCGAGCTGGAAGTGGACCGGCTTGAGCAGATCGGTCCGGCCCTCTCCGCCGGGATCGACGTCCTCCTCCTCGACAACTTCACCCCGGAGAAGCTGCGGCTGGCCGTGCAACAGGTCGGACAGCGGGCGGCCACCGAGGCCAGCGGAGGCATCACCCTGGAAAGCCTGCCCGGCCTGGCTTCCCTCGGACTGGATTTCATCTCCACCGGGGCCACCGTTCACCAGGCCACATGGAAGGACATCGCCCTCGACTGGAACTGAGCCAATGAACCTGAACGCACGTGTCTTGGAAGCATTCCTCAGGGCGGAGGGACAGTTTGTTTCCGGCAGCGGCATCGGGCGGGACCTCGGCCTCTCGCGGGTGAGCATCCACAACCACCTGGAGGAGTTGAGGCGATCCGGCTTCGTGTTCTCCGCCATCCGGAACAAGGGCTACCGCATGGAGAGCGAACCGGACAGCTTTCATCCCGACCTCTACGAGGCCCTGCTCGCCCGACAGCCCTGCCCGTTTTACCAAAGTCATTTGTACCTGCAGCAAACCGAAAGCACCAACACGGTTGCCGAAAAGGAGCTTTCCGGAGGAAGGGAAACTCCGTTCCTTGTCCTCGCCGAGACGCAGACCGCGGGACGCGGCCGTCGCGGCCGGTCCTGGCACAGTCCGCCCCATAGGAACCTGTACCTCTCGGTGGCGCTCCGCCCGGCCCTGCCCCCCAGCCGGCTGCAGACCATCACCCTCTGGCTGGGCTTGCGCCTCTGCCAGTTCCTGCGCGACACCTTCGCCCTCCCTGTCCTCGTCAAATGGCCCAACGACCTCATGCTGCACGATCGCAAGATCGCCGGCATGCTCACCGAGGCGCGCGTCGATTCGGAACAGACCCGCGACCTCGTTTTCGGACTCGGACTCAACGTCAATGCGCAGGAAGGTGATTTTCCACCGGAGCTGGCGGACACCGCCGCTTCGCTGCGCCAGAATCTCGGGCACCCCCTCAGCCTGACCCGGCTGGCCCATTCCCTTGCAGCCCACATCGCCCGGGCCATACAGGACTTTCTCGACAACCAGTTCGCCCCAGAGCTCGCCGCCGGCTGGCCGGAATTCGACTACCTGCGCGGCCAGGCCGTGCACGCGGGTGGGGAGATTTCCGGCCGCGTCCTGGGGATCACGTCCAATGGTTCGCTCCGGCTGGAGCGCGCCGATGGATCAACCGCGATCCTTCACAGCGGCGAGGTCGCCCTCGACCGCATCCGCCGCCGTACCACCGGCATCTGACGCGCTTCCGGGGCGTGCCGGATCTCGTAATTCCCGACCCGCCGCTCCACGTACTTGCGCAGGTCCTCGAGCGGTTTGTGCGGAAAGGCCGGACGGCCCTGCAACTCCGTGCGCAGCGGATTCGTCGATGTGAAATCCTGTACCACGTAACGGTCCGCCCCATGCACCAGTTCCGAAATCGCCTTCAGTTCGCGTATGGTGTGCAGCCCCGGCACCACCGTTGTCCGAAATTCGTGCGGCACCCCGCTCTGCTTGACCACCCAGACGCTGGTCCGGATCATTTCCACGTCGATGCGCTTGCCCACCAGGCTGGCGTAGTTTTCCAGCGGCGCCTTCACGTCCATCGCCACGTAATCGACAAGGCCGTGGGAGAGCAGGTCGCGCAGGACTTCCGGCCGGGTCCCGTTGGTGTCCAGCTTGGTCGAAAGGCCCATCTCCCTGACCGCCTGCAGGCAGGTCGCCAGATCCCCGTGCAGGGTCGGCTCCCCGCCGCTGAAGACCACTCCGTCGATGCGGTTCAAGCGCTTGCGCAGGTGCTTTTCCGCATACTCCCAATCCTGCCCGTCCCCCTCCTCGCAACTGCCCAGCAAACCGGCATATCCACAGTAGGAGCATCGAAGATTGCACCCGCGCACATACACGATCTCGGACCGTTTGCCGGGAAAATCCGTCCCCTCTCCCTTCTCAATGCTGCCAATAACCATTCCCCTAAAAATTCTAATAATGAACCGCGACCACTATCAGAATCTTTTATAAGGGCAAGAAAATTTTACAATCCTTCAACTCCCCGTGAGGCCCGCCGGAACGGGCTTTGAGGCGGCTTCCCCTCATGATTGCGGCTCGACAAGCCGGCTTGGATTGTGTCTAGTTCCCCGCATGGACAATCCACCAATCCGCCTATCCGTATGGACGGAAGGTCTTGATGAGCAATGGGGTCTGGATCCTTCCAACCGCGGCCGCACCTCCAGGGGCAAAATGACGCTGGAGGAAGTGGCATACCGGGTCCGTGACCTGCAGCAATTTCACGGCGCGGCGGCCAACGGCCTGTTCATCCTCGAGGAGGAGGGGAAACGGCTGCAACTGGCCCTGAACAGCGGGGTGATTGAAATCTCCGATCCGGGGAACATGAACTACCAGAACGTGACCCTCGGCAACACGGACCCGCTGGCCTATTTGCAGGACCGCTTCGCCAAGCCGGGGGAAACCCTGCAACCGGACAGCCGCACGGTCCGCTGGATGGAGAGCATCTGTGCGATTCTCGCGGTTGTGGTCCTGTGCGGGACGGGCTTCTTCCTCACCCAGTTCCTGAGCCGGGACTCCCAGTTCATGCCGAAACCGGTCACCCTCGAGATCAAGGATCCCGTCGAAGCACAGGAGATCACGCACCGGTACGCCGGGGTCTACGTCACCCGGGTGGCCGACGGGGAGATGATGATCGAGATCCGCCCGGACGGGACATGGGGCTACTACGACATGTACCGGGGAAGGCCCGGATTCTTCGATCTGGACCCGGTCAGCGCCGGAACATTCAAACCGGTCATCGACGGGGAAAAGGTGGCGATCCAGACCGACACCCGGTTCCTTTTTTATCCGGAGGAATCGGACCGCCTGATATTCCTTGAGCGGCCCTTCCGGCGGATCGGGCTGAGCCGGGACGAGCTGCCCTACTTCGGATTTCCGGATATGCGGACCCTTCTTGCCCGGTTCTGATCGCCGCCCGAGCCGGCTTACTGGACGATTCCACCCTCCGAGAGGAAGATGCCCTTGAGGTTCATTTCGAGGGCCTTGGGGTTCGGCGAGGCGGCCAGGCCAATCTGCTTGCTGATCTTCCCGGCCTTGATGAGGCGGTACAGGTCCTGGTTGAAGGAGCGTGAGCCCGAATCCTTGCCGGCCTCGACCACGGCGGGAATCTTTTCAAAGCGTCCCTCCTGGAGGATCGTCCGGGCGAGGGTGTCGACCACAAAGGCTTCCAGGACCGGCAGGCGCCCGTTCCCCTCCAGGGCGGGCAGGAGCCGCTGTGTGATGGTGGCCCGCAGGGTGCTCGCCACCATGCGGCGCAGGCCGGCATGCTCCTCCGGCGGGTAGTATTCAAAGAGGCGCTGAATGGCCTGCTGGGCGTTGGAACTGTGCAGGGTGCCGAACACGTAATGGCCCGTCTCCGCCGCGGTCAGGGCGGTGTCGAAGGTTTCCGAGTCGCGCATTTCCCCGATGAGGATCATGTCCGGGTCCTGGCGCAGCACGCTCTTCATCCCGTGGGCGAAGCTCGGACAGTCGATCCCCACTTCCCGCTGGTCGAAGCTGCACATGATGTCCGTGTAGGTGAACTCGATCGGATCCTCCAGCGTGACAATATGCTTGTCCATGTTGTTGTTGATCCAGTTCAGCATCGCCGCAAGGGTGGAACTCTTCCCGCAACCGGTCGGCCCGCAGACCAGCATGATGCCGTCATTGGCCTTGCACAGATTGATGAACAACTCCCCGTCCAGGTTGAGCTGCTCGAAGGTCGGCGGCTTGTCCTTCACATACCGGAACACCATGCTCGGGGTGCCGCGCTGGTAGAAGGCGTTGACACGGAAGCGCCCGATGTCCGGAAGGCGGTAGCTGTAGTCGATCTGGTTGTCCGTCTGCCAGCGTTCCACAAACTGCGGCGGGCAGGAATCCTCCACGAAGGCGAGGATCTGGTTGACCCCCAGCGGATCCATGTCGATCGGCTCCAGGTGCCCGTGTATGCGCAGCAACGCGGGCTTGTTTGTCTTGATGTGCACGTCGCTGGCCCCGTTGTCCACGGCCAGCTGCAGCAGGTTGTTGAAAAGTTCCAGTGTTTCCGACATCTCGTTTTTGCGGGTTTGATCTAAAGGGCTCCACCAGGTACTGGCAATTTCATTTTACCCGGAACTGCGCAATTTGACAGGCCTTTGACCCACACAGCGCTAAAAGGCGCGAAATCAAGGGGTTTTTCATGGCGTGAACTATCCCATACTTGACGCAATCAATGATGGAACAAATCCCCGCGGAATGATACCATACCCCTAAGGATGCGATATCAGGTCGTGTTCTGTTTTTCGTAAACCCCTTATCTATAAACGAATATGAAAAAACATACCCTGCCTGGCCTAACCGCCATCATCCGAACGTCCCTTCTCGCAGGGGCGTCCCTCACCGCCGCCTCCGCGCTGCTTGCCCAGCCGACCGACAATCCGGTCCTGAGCATGTTCCCGGCCAGCGGCGCCACCGTCATCAACGATTGGACCTACGGCGACTATTCCTGGACGGACGACCTGAACTGGTCGACGGTCTACGACGTCACCACGGACCTGGCTGGCCTCGGCCTCACCAATGTCACCAAGGATGACCTTCCCCCGAACCATCCGAAGGCGACCGCAAGTGACATCACCGGCGATGCCTCCGACGATCTGGCCAACGTGCAGGCGGCCATCGACTATCTTGAACTCAACGGCGGCGGGGTCCTCTACTTCCCGGCCGGAACCTATATCTTCAGTGACAACATTGAGCTGAAGACGGGCGTGGTTCTCCGCGGGGCCACCCCGGCCAACACCACCGGCAGCTACGGTGGCGGCACCAAGGCCGACGCCCGCGACGCCGACTATGATCCCCCCACGGACTTCTACTTTCCCCGCCTGCCCGGCATCATCGACGATCCGGACGTGCCCGATTACGGCCAGCGGCTCGACGGCGTCACCTTCGGGCTGGATTTCTTCACGATGGGCCAGGCCGCCAAGACCAAGCTGGTCAAGAAGATTGAAATCGAACAGACTTTCCCCTACGCCCTCACGGCCACCAACTACGGGATCGTCAATATTGACATCAATCGCGCGGCCATTGACTTCATCCAGCGCAACCGCGCGGATGACACGATCGACAAGTATTCCGTGCTGTTCGGTTCCGACCATAAGAACCGCATGGAGGGTGGAAACGTGGTGGTATTCGGCTGCCGCATCAACAATGTGGTCGAACTCGAGTGGGATGTTCCCGACCCGGATATGAATGCCTGGCAGATCTGGACCAACCGTAACGCGGCCAAGATCGACGTCATGGTCAAGGAAAACGCCATCATCGCCAACAACCGCATCAGCGACAACCACTGGCAGGTTCTCATCAACGGCGAACCCAAGTCCTCCTACCCGATCGACAGCTTCGGCATGCCGCTGGGCGGGCCGGATTACGCGGATAGTTTCAATACCGATAAGTATCTCGATCGCAACGGGGCCCTTATCTCGGGTGGTTACTCCGGATTGGTGGAACCGAACAACAAATACGTTCTGTTCCGCCAAACCAACGGGCAGGGGATCCTCGCCAATCGCTCCAGCCGGACCGGTTACAACCAAAGTGCCGACACCGAAGGCAATCCGGCCGGGGAACCCTCCCTCCAGCGCAAGGGCGTGGTTGTCCGTCAGAACTGGGTCTTCCAATCCAATCGTCCCGGCTATTCCGTGGCCGGTTATGGTGTCGAGGTGCGTGACAACGTGAAGCGGGACCGCAGCGGGGAAACCAACTGGCTCACCCCGGACGGATTGCGTTACCAGATCAATAACAGCGCCACCTATGAAAACCGCGGCATCGACCTGTCCGGCTTCAAGGTACTGGCTGATGGAAATGAGACCCAGGTTTTCCGGCGCGCGATCACAACGAGCGGCTACAGCACGATTGACGGGGAAGGGCTTCTCATCCAACCGAATGACGGCTCCTTTGTCGCAGACTGGACCCTGACCAACAACACTGTGAATTCCTACATCGGGATCTACAAGATCGAGCGCATCCGCAATCTGAACATCTCCGGCAATACGATCATCTCCCCGGGCTACATCCAGATCCAGACCAAGGATGCCCCGAGTCTGGGCATTGTGCGCAACCTCACGATCGATGGAAACACCAGCGACGGGGGTATTTCGATTCGCTCCCCGCTGATCGAGGAACCGAGTGACAATAATCGGATCACGATCACGAATAATACCGCCCCGTCCATTGAAGTGGGTGACTACAACACGGCGACCCGGCCGACTCTCAATGATGATTTGTATGTCATCTCCGGCAACTCCGTCGGAGTGACCTTCGATGATTCCAAGTCGATGGTCCCGGGTGGTGCCGGCGACTTCCCGGACGAGAACGTGATCGATCCGGCCCCGGTGGTGGAAATCCTTACTCCCGCCCCGGGCGACACCCTCACCGCCGGTGTGCCGATCACCGTCGAGGTTCAGGTCACGGTCGATGAAAGTGTCGGGGCCAACACCCTCGAGAGCGTCTACCTCTATGATTGCTCCCAGCTGGACACCAACCAGCAGATCGGCGGGATGAACCACCGGACGGATGCAAATTCGGTCGCCGGTCGAACCCAGCTGACCTGCGCCTCCCCGGCAACCAACGGCAGCGGGCTGTACACCGCCTCCTGGACGCCGTCGCAGGATCACATCGACTTCGGCCTTTTCGTGATCGACGCAAAGATGACCGGTGTGGCGGTGACGAAACCGGATGGAACCGCGGGAACCTTCTCCGACGCCACCTTCGGGCTGATCGGCATGGAGCAAGGCGTGGTCACCTGGGTCTCCCCGGTTGTCATCACGGTAGCGATGGGAGTTAATCCTGAACTGAGCTTCGCCACCGAAAACGGCAAAACCTATCAGTTGCAGAAAAGCACAAGCATGGGAGCCGGTAGTTGGAGCAATGTAGCCGGACAATCGGTCCCGGGTGACGGAACGGTCAAGGTCCTCAGCGACCCGGCCGGCAATCCCGGCAGCGGCCAGAAGGCCTTCTACCGCGTGGTCGTCAACTGATCCGGGTCCCAACCCCGACACACCTTAGTTATTTAACCCCTGGCCCCTCCGGCAACTCCTGAGGGGCCTTTTTTAGTTCCCCCTCTTCCTCGCCTCCCAAATTAGCATTTGAAATCCGCCCCCCGGGCACCTACGGTCCATCGTTTATTCAATCGAAGGACGAGGCAATGCCAACAGAACACACATTTCGCGGGGTCTACACCGCCCTGGTGACGCCGATGGGACCGGACGGGGCGGTCGACTGGGAGACGCTGGCCCGGCACGTGGAGACCCAGGTCGCGGCCGGGATCAACGGGCTGGTGCCGGTCGGCACGACCGGGGAGTCCCCGACCCTCGACAACGAGGAACACATCAAGGTCATTGCCGCCGTGGTGGAGGCCGCCGCCGGGCGCGTGCCGGTGATTGCCGGGACCGGCTCCAACAGCACGGAGGAGGCGCTCCACCTGACCCGGGAGGCTGACATCGCCGGGGCCGACGCCTTCCTGCAGGTGGCCCCCTATTACAATAAGCCGAGCCAGGAGGGGATTTTCCGGCATTTCGAAAAAATCGCCAACAGCACCGGCAAGCCGCTCATGCTGTACTCGATTCCGGGCCGCTGCGGGGTGGAGATCGCCGTGGAGACGGTGGCCCGCCTCGCCAGGGCCTGCCCCAACATCCGCACCATCAAGGAGGCGGGGGGCGAAGTGGAACGGGTCCGCGCCCTCCGCAAGGCCTGCCCGGAAGTCACGGTCCTCAGCGGGGATGACGGCCTGATTCCCGCCTTTATCGAGGCCGGCGCGCAGGGCGTGGTCAGCGTGGCCTCGAACCTCGCACCGCAGGCTGTCAAACAACTCACCGAGGCCTGTCTGACGGGCAATACGGAGGAAATCGACAAACTCTTCACCCGCTGGGAGCCGCTGCTCACCGACCTCGTTTTCATGGACGGCAACCCGGTGACGATCAAGGAGGCGCTCCACCAGGCCGGGCGGCTGCCCCACCCGACCGTCCGCCTCCCCCTGGTCCGCACCGGGGAGGTCAACCGCACCCGCATCCGCGAGCTGCTCCAATCCCTCAACCTTCTTTCCGAATGAACGAACCCCTGCCTGTATTGATTTGTGGCTACAAGGGCCGGATGGGACAGACCCTCCTCGGCCTCGCCGAAAGCGAGAACATCCGCGTCGCGGCGAAAAAGGACATGGGCGACGACCTCGCCGCCGGTCTGGAAGGCTGCGCCGCGGCCATTGACTTCAGCTTCCACACGGCCACGCCGGAGCTGGCGGAAGCCTGCGCGCAAAACGGCATCCCCCTCGTCATCGGCACCACCGGGCACAGCGGGGAGGAGCGGAAGCGCGTCCTCGCCTGCACAAAACAAATCCCGGTTGTCTGGGCGGGCAACTACTCCATCGGGGTGAACCTGCTCCTGCACCTGACCGAGACTGCCGCCCGGGTCCTCGGCAACCGCTACCAGCCGGAAATCACGGAAATCCACCACCGCCACAAGAAGGACGCCCCGAGCGGCACCGCCCTCAACCTCGCCGAGGCGATCGAGGGCGCCCCCGCCTTCCAGTCGGCCCTGCGCAGCTTCGGCCGCGCCGGTGAGACGGGGGAACGCCCCGACGCGGAGATCGGCCTTCATGCCTTGCGCGGCGGCGAGGTCGTCGGGGAGCATACGGTCTTCTTCTTCGGGGAACACGACCGCATCGAGCTCACCCACCGGGCCTCCGACCGGCGCATCTTCGCCTCCGGCGCCTACCGGGCCGCCCGCTGGGCCGTCGGCCAGGAACCCGGTCTCTACTCCATGCGCGAGGTCCTGGGACTGAAACTTGAAAAGTAACTATTTTAACCGTAAAGCACGCGAAGAACGCGGAGATAATCTGATTCAGTATAATCCACATCCGGAACCTGCCCGGCGATCTCAGCGCTCTCTGCGGTAAAGCAAATCATGATCAGTTTTATTGAAGGTATCGTCGAATCCGCCACTCCGCTGGAGGCCGTCATCAACTGCAACGGCGTGGGCTACCGCGTCGAGATCCCCGTCACCACCTCCGAAAAACTCCCGGGAATCGGGCAGAAGGTGCGGCTGCACGTCCACCCGGTCTACCGGGAGGACACCCAGGCCCTCTACGGGTTCATCCACCGGGAGGAGCGCGACTTCTTCCACCTCGTCACCAGCAAGGTCAGCGGCATCGGACCGAAAATCGGCCTCAACCTCATGAGCCGGCTCTCCTTCCCCATGCTGCGCGGCGCCATTGCCCGGGGCGACGCCGCCCTCCTCGCCAAGTGCCCGGGGATCGGGAAAAAGACTGCCGAACGGCTCTGCATCGAGCTCAAGGACAAGATCGGCATCCCCGCCGGAAAGACCGCCCCGGCTGTCTCCGGAACAGGGACTACAGCCGTGACGGAAACCGATGCCGGGGAAGCGGACCACGCCGCCTCCGACGCCGTCCAGGCCCTCATGACCCTCGGGTTCAAGATGGATGCCGCCGACAAGGCCGTGCGCAAGGCCAGCCAGGCCCTCGGCCCCGACGCCAGCGCCGACGCCCTCATCAAGGCCGCCCTCAAATCCGGCTAAGACGGTTATTTCTCACTAAGCACCAAGAGACAAAGCACAAAGTTTCGTTTATACCTCGAAATCCAATTTCCCGGGAATAGGAAAATTTGGTTCTTCGCGGAAAATTGTGGAACCACGGAGCCCGAAGACCCGCTTCCATACCAGCCCGTTGCGCAGCGCAAGGCAGGGCTGGGTGGCGAACGCCAAGTACGATCACTTTCGCCAAGGTTTGATCAAATTGAGCTGAATGTAAGCCTGGGCGCGCCGGCGGGATTGTCCCGCCGGCCGCCATGGGCCGGAGGTGCGTTGCAACCTCTTCCTCCGGGGG
>JBNGDP010000004.1:0-13820 GCA_049975345.1 Oceanipulchritudo sp.
CTACAGAACATAACACGGCCGTCGCCTGATTTGAATCCTGTGACTCGTGCCAGGGTAATCCGGCCGCCGGAAACGTCTCCCGCCCCCGGCGGCCGGCCCGTCCGCGGGCTCACCAGCTGGCGCCAGCTCCCGCGGATGAACCCTCTAACCTCTGTGAATTCGACAACCGCCGTTCCAAAAAAGGGCGCCCCGTCAGGGCGCCCCGTGAAATGCCATTGGCCCGACAATTCCTTCACGTCAATACGCTCAGGAACGCAGCCGACGACGCAGCAGGATCCCGCCCAAGGCAAGGAAGCCGAGGAAAAGTGCGTAGGTCGACGGCTCAGGGACGCCAAGAACAGCATTGAGATTCTCTTGGGAAGTCCCGCCGTAGGCAATCCGAAGCTGGTCAACTTGGGCATCCTGGTCCGTAACGAAGTTGATCGATGAAATTGTTGACGGCACAAAATCGCTCAAGCTGTCAAGAACATGGTACCGGTCTGCGGTCGCGGAGTTCAAGTTGGCGAGTGTGACGGCTGTTGTTGTGTCATCGCGAAAACCCCAGACCTCAAGATTATCGTTGGCTCCGGAGGTGTTGATGGAGTATCGGCCAATAATCAGCCAGTTCACATTTTGCGTAAGGGCAACACCATCGGTGTAACTGGTACTTGCATCACGGACGAACACCTTATCACCCGATATTCCAAATCGTGGTGAGGTTCCGGTGTTCAATCCAACATGAACATTCCATGCGAAATCATCTCCCGTCACCAACCGGGCCACAAGAGAGAAATATACATCCTGGGCAACTGTACCGTCGATGGATGTCGCCAAACTTCTGAAATTTTGAGCACCGTTGTAACTTCCATCAACCGTACCAGCCAGCAGGCCCGTACCGCTTGAATTGTCGTCGATATAGCCCGATGCTGCGTTACCAAATACAAGGTCAGCGTTCGCAATAGCGGCCGGGGAGCCCTCGTCTGAATAGGCCCCAGTCCAACCTGATCCTCCCGCAAGGCCGGTTGTGCTTGCCTGAGCCCCGTATCCAAAATCATCGGTAACAAGCGTGACCTGTCCGCTCAATGACATGGCAGCCAACAGTGCTGATCCGAAAAGGAGAGTGATTTGTAGTGATTTATTCATTTTTATCTTTGGGATTTACTGTTCGGTTTGCGGTTTGAAATGAGATGGGAAACTTATGATAAAGGGGAAAGCATTGGCCAGCCCTCCGTCCCTTTATCCTAAAGCCGGTCCCATCCCTCTAATTGCTGACGTTCACACGGTAGAAGACCTTGTTTCCGGCGCCTGGAACCCCTCCGGGGTCGGTAATGGAGAGGGTGCCGTCATTGCCGGGCACCGGCGCGGCCGGTACCTGGTCGGGAACGGCGGACCACGTGATCATTCCATCGTCGGAAAACTCCAGGGTGTAATTGAAAGCGGAATCCGACTCGAAGGAGACGACGATATCGGCGCCGGACAAGGAGATATCCACACCCACCGGGGCGACCGGGGGAGCCGCGGTGGAGCCGGTCAGGATCTGGTTGAAGCCGGTGGCGGCATCAAACCCGTGGCCGATGCGCAGCTGGTCGGCGACCGTGCCGTCGTCAAGGACGATGTTCACCGACTCGAGGGCGTCGAGAAAGTTGCCGGTGACGGAGACATTGCGTCCGAGGTTGACCGCCGGGCTGTCGATGCTTGCGGGAGTCAACGCGTTGCCGTTGTCGTCGGCGATGGCGTACATGGTGAGCGTGTCGGTCGAGCCATCGGCGTTCAGGTCAAGGCGGCCCACGAGGAGCCAGGTCCGGTCCGTGGTCACGTTGTCCCCCAATGTATAGACCGGATCAATACCGCTGCCAAGGACAAAGAGCTGGCGACCGGCCAGACCCATGCGAGGGGCGGTGTCCGATCCGTTCAGGTACCACTGCACCCTGCCCTCCGGATCGAAAGTCGTGACGCAGGAGAACCAGACCGTACCGGTGGTGACCGGCCCGTCGCCGAAGTCGCGCCCGGTGCGGTTGTCATTGAAATCGGCAGTCACCGCGCCCTGGATCTGCCCGTCGCTGGCAGTGGTGCCATTGACGTCGACATAGCCGGAGAAGGCGTTGTTGAAGTTGGTGTTGCCCGAGATGTAGTTCACGTCCGTGCCGATTACATTGTACCAGGCGTCCGCCCAGCCGGTGCCGCCGTTGAAGCCGGAGAGCGGTGCGGTCAAAGTCCCGTATCCGTCGAAATACTCGAAGTACGGGCCCGCCTCCACGGCCGTCTGCTCCACGCCCGTCAGGATCTCCTGGAAGCCGAGGTACTCGTCCTGACCATAGCTGATGCGCACCTGGTCGATGAACGTACCGGCGTCCAGGACGAAATTCACCGAGTCAATCTGGTCAATAAATTCCCCGCTGTCGGTCACCACGCGGGTCAGGTTGATGCCCGTGTCGGCGACATTGACAGCGTCCAAGGCATTCGGATTGTTGTCGGCAATGGCATAGACGGAGAGCGTGTCCGTTGTCGTCCCGTTGGTATTCAGGTCCACCCGGCAGACGATCAGCCAGTTGCGGTCGGTGGTCACGAGATCACCGCTTGAATATACAGTCGTACCGGAACCGCGGACAAATAGCCGCCGAACATCAATCCCCATTCTCGGGGTCGTGTTGCTGCCATCGAGGTAGACCTGGGCACGGCCGTTGGCGTCGAAAGTCGTGATAAAGGAAATCCAGACCGTCCCGGAGGTAACGGGGCCGCCGAGAATAGTCCGCCCGGTCCGGTTGTTGTTGTAGCTGCCGGTCGCCGTCCCCTGCATCTGGCCGTCGTTCGCGGTCGCGCCATTGATGTCCACATAGCCGGTGGCCGGGTTGCTCAAGTTTGTATTGGACGGCACGTAGTTCATGTCCGTGCCGATAACATTGTACCAGGCACCGTCCCAGCCGCTGCCGCCATTCAGACCGGCCAGCGAGATCGTCGCCGCGCCGTAGCCGTCAAAGGATTCGGTAACCAGGCTCGCGCTGGCAAACATTCCACCGCAGAGGCCGATCGCCACCATCAGGCATTTCTTCACACCGTTTCTCGGAAGTAGGGTATCTTTCATATGGATCGATCTATTGGGTTGAGGAGATAGGTTTTTCCGGATGCACCCGGCATCCACGAAAATCTTCAACACGCCCGGGATCGCGATTCAAGCGAAGCAGCACTTTATCCTAAAGCCGTGGCCCGCCTCCCCTTTAGGATAAAGTGCCGGGATCATGGTATCGGGGGTGGGACTTGGCTTTAAGGCCTATCTGCCTGAGGCCCATGAAGAGCAAAAAGGAAAAGCTACTGGAGGAACCGATCCCGGCGGAGGCGCGCGTACCCTGGTACGAGAAGCTGCTGTTTGGGGCCGGCGGTATTGGCCACGGCTTCCAGAGTTACGCGGACAACCAGATCTACCAGCCGTTTTTCGTCCTGACCCTGGGCATCTCTCCGGCATGGATGAGCCTGCGCAACCTCTGCGAGCGGCTCTGGGATGCCGTCTCGGATGCGCTGGTTGGCTGGTGGACGGACAACACGAAAAGCCGCTGGGGCCGGCGAAAGCCGTTTGTCTTCGCCGGGGGATTACTCGGCGGAATCTGGTTGCCGGTCGTCTTTTTCCTGAACCCTGAATGGAGCACGCACACCATCGTGGTGTGGATGATCGGCTACGCCATCATTGCCTCCACCCTGATGACCCTCTGGAACATCCCCTACCAGTGCATGCTGCTGGAGATTACCCCGCACACCCGGGAACGGACCAATGTGGCGGCCTGGCGGGCCTACGTGGGCAAGCTGGGGGGCCTAGCCATGGGCTGGATCTGGTGGCTCACCCAGCTGCCGATTTTCAATGACCCGGAAACCGGGGAACCGGACATGATTCTCGGGGCGCGCTGGGTCATGGTCGCCTTCGGCGGGATATCCATCCTTTTCGCCCTGTTACCACTCTTCGCCAAGTGCCGCACCGCCCCGGCCGCGCCCAGCAAGGCCGCAACAATGAACCTGCGCCAGAACATCAGTGAAACCTTCAGCAACCGATCCTTTCTGGTGATCCTTGGGGTTGCGCTGCTCTTCACCCTCGGTTACAACATGAAGAGCAATCTCGATTTTTACGCCCAGTTTTTCTATGTCTTCGAGGGCGACCAAAAACTGGCCTCGACCGTGCGCGGCACCGGGCACACGCTGACCATGCTCATTGGTGTGGTTGGCATCCCCGTCTTCCAATGGCTGGCCAACCACATCGGCAAACGTTTCGCCCTTGTGCTTGTGATGGCCATCGTTTTCATGGCCGGCATCTCGACCATTGTCTGTTATAACCCGGCTTATCCTTACCTGTCGATGGTTCCCCAGCTGCTCGTGGCCCCCGCGTGGACGGCGATGTGGATCCTCATCCCCTCCATGACCGGCGACATCGTGGATGAGGACGAGCTCAAGACCGGCAACCGTCGCGAAGGTTCCTTTTCCTCCACCTTCTCCTGGTTCTACAAGGTCGCCCTATCCCTGGCCCCCGTCATCTCCGGGCCCCTCATCGAGCTCATCGGTTTCGACTCGGGAATGAAAACCGAACAGCCGGAGGGCGTCGTCACCACCCTGCGGGTGCTCATTGTCGTCATCCCGACTGTTTTCATTGGCAGCGCCATGCTGCTGTTGACGCGATACACCCTGACCACGGAACGCATCGAGGAAGTTCAGGAGGAACTGCAGGCCCGCCGCATGCACCACAGGGCAAACGGATCGTAAAAAGACGTGTTTTGCTTTCCGGAGCGGCCTTCCCGCTCATCGGAGAAGGAAAATCTACCGCACCCGGTGCCGGCGCCGCCAGCAGCTGGGATTCATTCCCGTCCGATCCTTGAATTGGCGGCTGAAGTGAAACACATTGCCGTAGCCGGTGGCCGCGGCGATTTCCCCCACGGGCAGGCGCGTCTCCCGCAAGTAGTAACAAGCCCGCTGGATGCGGCAATCAAGGACAAACTGGAAGGGGGACCGGCCGGTTACTGAACGGAACACCCGCCGGAAGTGCCCCGGGCTCAAACCAGCCTCCCGGGCCAAGGCCTCGACTTCCCACTTTCCCCCCGCGTTTTCGCGGATCCTGCCGGCCAACCGGCGGATCCTTTCCTGGGGGGTGGCGGGTTTCTCAAGGGCGGAGCGTTCGCGTCTCAGGAGCAACTGCCAGAGAATCGCCTCCCGGAATGCGGCGTGGGACCGACCGCAGGACAAGGCCGTGAACTCATGGACCATCCCCCACAGAAAGGGATCGGCCCGCATTGAGACCGGTCCGCAAGGTGGTGGAGAGGTAATGGCCGGATCCGGCGGTCCCGAAACCGAGAAGTGACAATAGAAAACCTTCAACGGATTGTCGGGATGATGGGAGGCATGCAGCCGGACCGGGCCGGGGCAGAAACAGAAGCTTGTGCCCACCGTCAAGGAATGGGATTTTCCGTTGAGTTCCATTTTTCCCGAACCCTCGAGCACTATCCAGAGATCGAAATCTGTAAACCCTTGCATCTCCCAGCACCATGCCGGCTCACAACTGACCAGCCCGTTTTGAGGGCTTATTTTCAAGCGAGCGGCCTTTTTCCAGGAAGATTCCCAATAGGGCATGATGTTTGGAATATATAAAATAAAGTTCATTCGTGCAATTCCAAACAAAAGCTCGCCGCCGTATACTGGTCCCATCATGCCGGGAATCACCAGAAGCATCCGTAGCCTGGAGGAGCGGGAAGCCTTCCGCGAGGACGCGTTTATCCTGAAGAATGAGTTGTTGAATTCCTCGCAAGTGGAAGCGGTCCGGCGACAGGGTTTCTGATCATGGTCTGGGACCGGGAGGCATTTCTTTCCCATCTCTGCTTCGAAGGGAGCGCACGGGAAATGATCGTGGAGTTGTTTGGCCTGCTCATCGGGACGGAGGAGCGCTGGCGCGACCAGGGAGCCACCGAGGAAGAGATCGACCTCACCGCCTTTGCCTGGGATCGCGTCCCCATGGCCTGGGTGCCGGTCAACCGCGGCCCGTTGAGCGGTATCCGTGAGGAGGTTCTCCGGGAGACAGATAAGGAAAAGGTGATCAGGGACACCTTCGGGCGCACCACGATCCTGCCCAAACAGGCGGCGACGATCTCCCTCCCGCAGGACTTTCCGGTGATGGAACCGGAAGACTGGCAGCGGATCCGGCACTGGTTCAGGGTGGACGAAACACGGGTCGAAACCGAGAGCCTGGAATCCTGCGCGAGGGAACGGGAGAACGGCGCCTTGGTCCGGGCCGCAATCTGGGGCGCATACGATATCCTGCGGCAGCTGATGGGCGACGAACTGGCCTGCGTGAGCGTCATCGAGGAACCGGAACTGGTGGAGGACATCCTCCGGACCGTCGGGGACATGCAGGCCCGGTGCCTGGAAAAGGCCATCGAAACCACCCCGATCGACATCCTGCAT
This sequence comes from Oceanipulchritudo sp., assembly GCA_049975345.1. Classification (GTDB taxonomy): domain Bacteria; phylum Verrucomicrobiota; class Verrucomicrobiia; order Opitutales; family Oceanipulchritudinaceae; genus Oceanipulchritudo. The sequence goes on from JBNGDP010000004.1 coordinate 6,409, forward strand.
ATCCACGAGGACTTCGCCGGAAAAAGCGGGCCGCTGGTCGGTCCCAACATCATCCGCGACCGGTTCAACCCCTATTACTCACGCCTGTGGAAAATCGCCCGGCGCGCCGGGGCCCGGATCTTCGACCTCGACAGCGACGGCTTCGTCGACCCGGTCATCGACGCGCTCCTCGAGGGCGGAATCAACTGCATCCACCCGGTGGAGCCGGCCGCGGGCAGCGACATGGTCCGGCTCCGGCGCATATACGGCAACCGGCTGATCCTGCGCGGGGGCATCGACAAGTTCGCCCTCACCCGCGGACGGGTGGCCATCGACGCGGAGCTGGAATACCGCCTCGATCCCTGCCTGCGCGGCGGTGGAACCATGTTCGGCCTCGATCACCGCATTCCGCGTGAGGTCCCCGTCGAGGCCTACCGCTATTACGTGAAGCGCCTGCGCGAAGGCCTCGACCTGCCCCCCGTCGAAAAGGATGCGCCGGGCTGGTGCCGGATGGCCTGAGGATGGGTCAGCCCTTGGATTTTGATCTGCAGATCAGAATCCAAGGGCTGACCCCTTTACTTTCTGCTTGATTCTGCGTCATCGCCTCCTTTCAAGTGGACAATGGCGCAGCAAACCCGATCCAACGACACCGACCCCCTCTTCTACAAGGACGCCGACACCTTCTTCCGGGCAAACGCCGCCGTCGGCCTGACGTATGACGACATCACGCTGGCCACGCGCTACAGCGAGGTGCTGCCACGGCTGACGCGGACGGAAACCCGCCTCTCGGAGCGCCTGGGATTGAACATCCCGCTCATTTCCTCGGACATGGACACGGTGACCGAGTCCGAAATGGCGGCCGGCATGGCGCGCAACGGAGGGATCGGCATCATCCATTACAACATGAGCGAAAAGCGGCAGGTCCGGGAGGTGGCAAAGGTGAAGAACGACGTGCACGGCCTGATCCAGGACCCGATCGCGGTGAGCCCCGAGAGTTACATCGGGGACGTGCTGGAGATGATCGAGGTGCGGGGGTTCAAGTTCCACACCTTCCCGGTGGTGGACATCACCAACAAGTTCCTCGGCCTGTTGCGGGGCCGGGTGGTCAAGAACCGCTACCGTGAAGTCAAGGTCTGCGACGCCATGACCCCTGCGGAGGATGTCTACAACATCCAGGAAAGCGAGATCGCGGACGATCCCATCGGGGTGGCCGACCGGTTTTTCACCGACCACATGGGCATCCACAAGCTGATTGTCCTCGACAAGGAGGGCCATTTGAAAGGCCTCTTCACGATGTCGGACATTGAGCGCATCCGCGAGGAGGAGAGTGCGGAAGTGCGCCCGGCGCGGGATGCCCAGTTCCGCCTTGTCTGTGGGGCGGCGTTATCGGCCCCGCGCGACAAGGCCGGGGATCTCGACCGGGACCGGATCCTTGCCCATGCGTCACAACTTGTTGCGGAAGGCGTGGACGCCCTGGCCGTCTCCACGGCCCATGGCCACTCGGCCGGGGTCGGTGAAATGGTCCGGCTCCTGCGCAACGAATTCAAGGAGTTGACGCTCATCGCCGGCAACGTGACCAGCGCGGAGGGGGTGGAATACCTTGCCGAGTGCGGGGCCGACGCGATCAAGATCGGACAGGGGCCCGGATCCATCTGCACCACCCGCATCGTGGCCGGGGTCGGTATTCCGCAATTGACCGCCCTCTACGTCTGCTCAAAAGCCGCCGGGAAGACCGGGACCCGGATCATCGCGGACGGGGGGATCACCAAGAGCGGGGACATTGTCAAGGCCCTCACCCTGGCGCACGCGATCATGGCCGGGGGGCTCTTCGCCGGCTGCCGGGAGGCGCCCGGCACCCTCATGGAAATTAACGGAAAACTGTACAAGCAGTACCGCGGGATGGGCAGCCACGGTGCCATGAAGTCCGGATCCGCCGCCCGTTACGGCCACGAGAAGAAAGCCCAAAAGGCCGGCAAGGTGGCCGCCGAGGGCATCGAGGCCCTCAAGGAAGTCTCCGGCAGCCTTGACGACACCCTGCGGGAGCTCGTTGGCGGCCTGCAGAGCGGCATGGGCTATCTCGGCGCGAAGACCCTCGAGGAATTGCGCGAGCGCGCCCGCTACATCCGCGTCTCCCCCGCCGGCCAGCGCGAGTCCGCCCCGCACGACGTGGTGGAGGTCAAGACCTCGAAGGAGGACTGAGGACCAAAGACAAAGGACGAAAGACAAAAGACGAGGGAGGATTAGGCTTTCGACCTTTGACTTTTGTCTTTCGTCCTTTGTCTTTCGTCCTTTGTCTTTGGTCCTTTGTCTTTCGACCTTAGTCCTTTGACTTTAGACCTTTGACTCCCATTTTAATGGACATGAAAGTCATTCGGGCACAAAGCGCAGGATTTTGCTGGGGGGTCGAGAGGGCGATTGATATCGCGCGGGACTTCGCCTCACGGGGGCGCCGCCCGGTGTACACGGACGGCCCGCTGATCCACAACAGCCAGATGATGGAACGGCTGCAGAACGAGGGGATCCGCGAAGTCGGCGATTACCAGAGCTCGAAGGACCTCTGCATCGACGCGAACAAGGAGGAGAACGCGGTCCTTGTGGTCCGGGCCCACGGGATTTCCCCCGAGCGAAGGAAATATTTGAAGAGCATCGGCATCGAGTTCAAGGACGCCACCTGTCCGGACGTCGGCATCGTGGCCGGCAAGATCCGCATGCATGCCAGGAAAGGCTACACCACGGTGATTTTCGGGGACAAGAACCATCCCGAAGTGATCGGCCTGATGGGCTACACCGAGGGGAAGGGGCATCCGGTTCGCTCCATCGAGGATATTGACGCCCTCCCCGAACTTGGGGACAAGGTCGTCATGGTTTCCCAGACCACGATGTTCACCGACGAATTCCATCAACTGGCGGACCATTTGAAAGCGAAGTACCCGGAGGCCTTGATTTTCGACACCATCTGCGGGGCCACCAAGGACCGGCAGGGGGACATCGCCGTGCTTTTCGAGGAAGGGGTCGAGGCCTTCGTCGTCATCGGGGGCCATCACTCGGCCAACACCTGCAAACTGGCCATGCTGGCCCGCAAGACGGGCCTCCCGACCTACCACATCGAGACCGCGAGGGAGATCGACAAGGACGATTTGAGCCAGTACGCGACCGTCGGGGTGACCGCCGGTGCCTCCACCCCGGAATTCCTGATCAGCGAGGTCTGCAACCAACTGGCGGCCATTGACCACAAGCCGGTTCCGGCCCAACCTTAGCCCGCCAGGCGGCGGACAAACTGCATCCATTCCTTCAAGGCACGCCCTCGATGGGAGAGGCCATGCTTCACGGCGCTGCCAAGGGCGGCGAAACTCTTGTTGTAACCCAGCGGCTGGAACAGGGGATCATACCCGAAGCCGCCCTTGCCGCTTGGGGTTTCAAGAATGTGACCCTCACAGGATCCCCGGAAGCAGTAGTCCTCGCCGCCGCTATTTGCAAAAAAGAGGACGCAGACAAAACGGGCGGTACGGTTCTTCATGGGCACCCCGCGCAGGGCCTGCAGCAGCTTGATATTGTTGGCGGCCGCATTGCCGGCCGGACCGGCATAGCGGGCGGATTGCACCCCTGGAGCGCCATCAAGCGCATCCACTTCCAGCCCGCTGTCATCGGCGAGGGCCCATGCGCCCTCGGGAAGCTTGTCCAGCAGCGCCTCCCCCTTGATGCGGGCGTTCGCCTCAAAGGTCGTCCCGGTCTCCTCGACCTCCGGCATTCCGCCGATATCGTTCGCCAAATGGAGTTTCACCGGGAGACGATCCTTGTAGATCATTTCCGCAAACTCTTCAAACTTGTGCGCGTTCCCGCTGGCCAGGAAAACCTCCATCGTCCCGCACCATAAGCATTCAGGATTCAGGGTAAACAATAAATCCGCGCATCAGCTGGTCGTCGCCGAAAGACTCGTGTCGCACGCTCCGCAGGCTCACGGCGTCCTGCATGGTGTGCGGCTCCAGCCCCATGAAGGGGGAAAGCCCGCTGGTGTCGGCGAGCACTTTGGGGGCACGGTAGGCGAAAAGATAATGGAGAAACCTGTATTTCAGAAATGAACTCAGGAGATGTGCCCCACCCTCGACATAAACGCCGCTGATCCCGTGCTCATGACAACGGTTCGAAAACTCCCCCAGCCCGCCATCCTCGACCGTCTCCTGCAATTCCCAGAACTCCAGCCCGTAAGCTTCCTTCAACGGCCTGACCTTGTCGGCCCTCGCCCGACTGGTGACCACGATGGTCCGCTCCCTCCATTCATCCACGTAGAGCCGATGCAGCCCGTCCTTGAAGGTGATCAGGTTGCGGTCAAAGACGAACCGCAGAGGACACCATTCCGGGGCCTCCGCGATCCGTGAAGTCAGGGTGGGATCATCAGCCAGCACCGTGCCCGCCCCCACCGCAATGGCCGGAAAATAACGCCTCCAGCGGTGGACGTCCGCCCGCGCCTCCGCGCCGGTGATCCATTTCGACAGGCCGCCGCGGGTGGCGATGCGCCCGTCGATCGTGGTCGCGATCTTGCCGGCAAAGAACGGACGCCCGGTTTCCATTTGCCAGTTGAAAATGAGGTTCAAATCGGCGCATGCCTCCGCGAGGAGGCCGCTTTCCACCTGCAACCCGGCTTCCCGCAGCACCTCGAAGCCTCGGCCCGCGTGGGCGGGATTCGGATCGGTTGCCCCGGCCATGACCGACCGGATGCCGGAGGCGATGATGGCATCGGTGCAGGCGCCCGTGCGGCCGCAGGTCGAGCACGGCTCGAGGGTCACGACAAGGATTGTTGATGCGTCGGCCTCCAGCCCCTTTGCGTGGAAGGCCTTGAGGGCGACAATCTCGGCGTGGTCCTCGCCGGCGGGTTGGGTGTGGCCGGCCGCAACCACTTGCCCCTGATGCACAATGACGGCCCCGACTGCGGGATTCGGGTGGGTGTTCCCCATCGCCCTGCGGGCCTCCGCGATGGCCAGCCGCATCCATGCCTCGGCGCTCATCCCTGCACCTCCGCCCGCACAAACGGGTTGCCCCGCGCTTCCCGGCCGACGCTGGTCTCCGGACCGTGGCCGGGATAAACGACCGTCTCGGCCGGCATCGTGTAGATATTCTCCCGGATCGAGCGGTCCAGCTCCTCGAAGGAACAGCCGGGAAAGTCGGTCCGCCCGACGCCCCCCCTGAAGAGGGCGTCCCCGGAGACGGCGAAATTGTCCTCAAAAAACCAATACAGAATGCTTCCGGGGCTGTGCCCCGGGACGTGCCGCACCTCCACCGGGCGCCCGATGATCCGGATCCGCTGTCCGTGCTCCAGCCAGGTCTCCACCCGCACCGGCTTCATTTCGATGCCCGGCATCGAGAAGACGCCCATGACCTCCGGTTTCTCATAGAACATCCGGTCCCCCGCGTGGGCATGTACCGGAATTTCCTGTTCGTTGAACCGTCCGCCGTCGAGGGTATGGTCCCAGTGGCCGTGGGTTAGATACAGGCCGCCGATGCGGTATCCCGTGCGCACCGCCTCCCTCTCCACCGTGGCCCATGCGTTCAGCGGCGCGTCGAAAACGGCCGTTTCCCCCCTTTCGGGATTGCTGACCAGGAAGCAATTGGTCCCGATGGGTGGAAGCTCATATGTGCGGATGTCGAGGGTCATATCAGCAGACCGTAGGGACCTGTCCGTTGACCGCAACTTGGTTTTCTCAAGGAGCGGCGGTTTTCAACCGCCGGCACCCTTTCCGACACACGGCGCTTTCAAAGCGCCGCTCCCTGGATGGACCCACTGCAGACCTGTCCTGAGTCCGCCAACCGCCGGCACCCTTTCCGGCACACGACGCTTTCAAAGCGCCGCTCCCTGGCACCTGGCAATCTCCCCATCCGCCAACCCTTGACTAATTCCCCGTTTGGCCTCTTAACGGGAGTTTTCGAAATTTCAGACGGCCCCGGGCCGGACTTGCCATGAAACAGATGACACCACTGGAAGAACTCCGCCACTCCGCCTCCCACGTGCTGGCGACGGCCGTGCTGCGCCTTTTCCCCGAGGCCAAGCTCGACATCGGGCCGCCGACGGAATCCGGATTCTACTACGATTTCGACCTGGATCACAGCTTCACCATGGAGGACCTGGAGCGGATCGAGGAGGAGATGCGCAAGGTCATCAAGGAGAACCAGCGCTTCGAGCGGTTCGAGACCAGCCGGGAGGAGGCCGAAAAGCTGATCCGCGAACGGGGCCAGGAGCGCTACAAGCTGGGACGCCTTGGCGACATTCCGGAGGGCGACCCGATCAGCTTCTACCGCAACGGCGAGTTTGTCGACCTGTGCGCCGGGACGCACGTCAACTACACCAAGAAGATCAAGGCCTTCAAGCTGCTCAACGTGGCCGGCGCCTACCACCGGGGGGACGAGAAAAACAAGCAGCTGCAGCGGATCTACGGAACGGCCTACCCGACCAAAAGCGAACTGGAGGAGCACATGGCCCGCCTCGAGGAGGCGAGAAAGCGCGACCACCGGAAGCTGGGCCGGGAACTGGGACTCTTTCACATCGACGAGGCCGTCGGGCAGGGATTGATCCTCTGGACTGCGAACGGCTCGATCATCCGCCAGGAGCTGCAGACCTTCATCGCGGAGGAACTCCGCAAGCAGGGCTACTTCCAGGTCTTCACCCCGCATATCGGCAAGCTCGGGCTCTACCGGACCAGCGGGCACTTCCCCTACTACAAGGACTCCCAGTTCATGCCCATCATCGAGCGCGACAGCATGGAGGAGCTCGCCTCCGAGGGCTGCTCCTGCGCCGAACTCAGCAACCAACTGGACGACGGCGAGGTCGACGGCTTCCTTCTCAAGCCGATGAACTGCCCGATGCACATCAAGATTTTCGACGCGGAACCGCACAGCTACCGGGACCTGCCGGTGCGGCTGGCAGAGTTCGGCACCGTCTACCGATGGGAACAGTCCGGCGAACTGAACGGGATGACGCGCGTGCGCGGTTTCACCCAGGATGACGCGCACATCTTCTGTACCGAGGAACAGGTGGAAGAGGAAATCCAGGGCTGCCTGGACCTTGTCAAGACGGTCTTCAACACGCTCGGGATGAAGGAGTACCGGGTGCGGCTTGGGCTCCGGGATCCGGATTCCTCGAAGTACACCGGCGAGGGCGCCCTTTGGGACAAGGCCGAAACCGCCCTGCGGGCCGTGGCCAAAACCCTCGGGGTCCCCTTCACCGAGGAGCCCGGGGAGGCCGCCTTTTACGGTCCGAAAATCGACTTTGTCGTCAAGGATGTCATCGGCCGCGAATGGCAACTCGGGACCGTGCAGGTTGACTACAACCTGCCGGAGCGATTCGACCTTCATTACGTCGGGGCCGACAACCAGCCGCACCGGCCGGTCATGATCCACCGCGCCCCCTTCGGCTCGCTGGAGCGCTTCACCGGCGTCCTGAT
>JBNGDP010000004.1:13920-48255 GCA_049975345.1 Oceanipulchritudo sp.
GGGACAGGTCACCATCCGCTCCCGTGTGAACAAACAGGATGAGGGGACCCTCCCCTCCGCCGATGCCATTGACCGGATTCTCCAGCGGATCGCCGAAAAGGCCCTGCCGGTCGAGTAAGCTGTAATTCCATCAAACCAACCCTCCATTGAACGGTTACCAGCACATTCATGAGAAGTGGACCCTCGACGGGGCGCGCGAAACCTACGGAATTGATTCCTGGGGCAACGGGTACTTCAGGATCGATGAGAAGGGGGAGGTGGTTGTCATCCCCTCCGGGGAAGCGGACGGCCAGAGCATCAGCCTGACCCGCATTGTCAGCGACGTCCGGGAGCGCGGCTGGTCCCTGCCGGTGCTGCTGCGCTTCGAGGGGATCCTGTACTCACGGATCAAGGCCATCAACGAAAGTTTCCACTCGGCGATCCGGGAGTATGAGTACAAGGGTGACTACCGCGGCGTGTACCCGATCAAGGTCAACCAGCAGGAGCAGGTCATCGAGGAGCTTTCCACCTACGGGAAGGAGTTTCACCACGGGCTTGAGGCCGGGAGCAAACCCGAGTTGATCGCCGCCATGGCCTACCTGGACGATCCGGAGGCCCTCCTCATCTGCAACGGCTACAAGGACGAGGAATTCATCGACCTCGGCCTGTACGCCCGGAAACTGGGCATCAACTGCATTTTCGTGATCGAGACCCTGCAGGAGGTCCCGCTGATCCTCAAGCGCTCCGAGACTCTCGGCATCCGCCCGGTGCTGGGCGTGCGCATGAAACTGGCCAGCAGTGGCAGCGGCCACTGGAAGGAATCCGGCGGCGACCGGAGCGTCTTCGGGTTGAACGCCTTCCAGTTGATGGGGGTCGTCGACCTGCTGAAAAAGGGAAATGCGCTGGACTGCCTGCAGTTGCTCCACTTTCACCTCGGTTCCCAGCTCCCCAACATCCGCGACCTGCGCAGCGCGGCAACGGAAGCCAGCCGCGTCTATTGCGGCCTCGCACAGGAGGGGGCCCCGATGGGGATGATCGACCTCGGCGGGGGGCTGGCTGTCGATTACGACGGATCCCACACCAGCTCCAGCAGCTCCTGCAATTACACCCTCGATGAATACGCACGGGACATGGTGGAAGTGATCAAGGGCATTGTCGACGAGGCGGAACTTCCCCACCCGACCATCATCACAGAGTCCGGGCGGGCCACCGTGGCCTACTACTCCGTGTTGTTGTTCAATATCCTCGAGGTCAGCCGCTTCGCCGTCGCCCAGGAATTGCCGGCCCTGCCGGAGGAAGCCCACGAGCTGACCGGGAACATCCTCATCACGGCCAAATCGGTCAGCACCAAGAACCTGCAGGAATGCTTCCATGACGCGATCTTCTACCGCGACGAGATCCGCACCCTTTTCCGACACGGGAGCATCAGCATCCGTGAGCGTGCCATCGTCGAGGAGATCTTCTGGATCACCATGCTGCGCATCCGCGAAAAGATGAGCCGCCTGCGCCATCCGCCGCGCGACCTGGAGGATCTGGAATCCGCCCTCGCGGATATCTATTACGGCAACCTCAGCGTCTTCCAGTCGCTCCCCGATTCATGGGCCATCGACCAGCTCTTTCCGATGATACCGATCCACCGCCTGACGGAGGCCCCCGTGCGACAGGGGATCATCGCCGACATCACCTGCGACTGCGACGGCAAGATCGACCGATTCATCGACCTTCACGAGGTCCGTCACACCCTTCCTCTCCATGATTTCCGGGAGGGTGAGGATTACGTCCTTGGCGCCTTTCTCGTCGGCGCCTATCAGGAGACCCTCGGCGACCTGCACAACCTCTTCGGCGACACCCACGTCGTCGGGGTCCGTTTTGACGAGGACGGGGACGTCGACTACTTCCGCGAACTGGAGGGAGACTCCGTCGAGGACGTTCTCGGGTATGTCGAGTATGATCCAAAGGAACTGACCCGTCGCTTCCGTGAAAAGGCGGAAAAGGCGGTCAAGAAACAGCGCATCTCCGGCACCGAGCGCAAGTCGATCATGAACACCTACCTCGAGGGCCTGCGCGGCTACACCTACCATGAGCCGGAAAGCCTGTAGTTATTCATCTCACCCCAAAATCGCTATCGCTATCGCTATTGCTATCGGACAGCCTTCAAGGAAAACGTTGTGACGTCCGATAGCGATAGCGATAGCGATAGCGATTTAGATTATACAGTTTAGCCCATGAAGCACGTACTCATCATCGGAGCCGGCGGGGTCGGCGGGGTGGTCACCCACAAGTGCGCCCAGGTCCCCGAGGTCTTTTCCAAAATCACCCTTGCCAGCCGGACCGGGGAAAAGTGCCGCCGGATCGCGGCCCAGATCGACCGGCCCGTCGAGACCGCGCAGGTCGACGCCGACAACGTGGGGGAGACCGTCGCGCTGCTGCGGCGGGTGAAGCCGGACCTGCTCATCAACGTCGCCCTGCCCTATCAGGACCTTCCCCTGATGGACGCCTGCCTCGAGGCGGGTATCGATTATCTGGATACCGCCAACTACGAGCCGCCGGAAACGGCCAGATTCGAGTACAAGTGGCAATGGGCCTACCACGACCGCTTCAGGGAGAAGGGCCTCATGGCCCTGCTGGGGAGCGGCTTCGACCCGGGGGTGACCAACGTCTTCACCGCGTGGATCGCCAAACACCAGCTGGACGAGATCCGGGAGCTGGACATCATCGACGCCAACGCGGGCGAGCACGGCCAGCCCTTCGCCACCAACTTCAACCCGGAGATCAACATCCGCGAGGTGACCGCCAGGGGCCGCTTCTGGGAGGAGGGTGAATGGAAGGAGACCGAGCCCCTCTCCGTGAACCGGAGCTTCGATTTTCCCGAGGGAATCGGCCCGATGAACATCTACCTCATGTACCATGAGGAGCTCGAGTCGCTGGTGAAGTTTTTCCCGACGATCAAGCGGGCCCGTTTCTGGATGACCTTCTCCGACAATTACCTCAAGCACCTGGAAGTGCTCCAGAACGTCGGCATGACGCGGATCGATCCGGTCCTTTTCGAGGGGAAGGAGATCATTCCCCTGCAGTTCCTCAAGGCGCTCCTTCCGGATCCCGCTTCCCTTGGGCCCCTGACCAAGGGGAAGACCTGCATCGGCTGCGTCGCCAGGGGGATCAAGGACGGCAAGGAAAAGACCGTCTACGTCTACAACATCTGCGACCACGAGGCTTGCTACCGGGAAGTGCAGTCCCAGGCCATTTCCTACACCACCGGCGTTCCCGCCATGATCGGGGGAATGATGATGCTCACCGGGAAGTGGCGCGGGAAGGGCGTCTTCAACATGGAGCAATTCGATCCCGATCCCTTCATGGACGCCCTCAACCAGCACGGCCTCCCATGGAACGTGACCACCTTGTAAGGGTCACGGGCTTCCAGCCCGTGCTCCTTCCCGCGCAACCATGACCCCCGAGCACATCGCGAGCATCCTGCGCCAATCCCCGAGCCCGGCCTATGTGGTCCACCTCGGGGACCTGGAGGCGAACCTCAAAATCCTCGCCGAGGTGCAGGAGCGCAGCGGGGCGACCATCCTTCTCGCGCTGAAGGGCTTTGCCATGTTCGGGGTCTTCCCGATCATCCGCCAATACCTGAAGGGGACCTGCGCCAGCGGCCCGCATGAGGCCCGCCTCGGAGCCGAGGAATTCGGCGGCCAGGTCCATACCTTCGCCGCCGCCTTCAAGGAAGCGGACCTGAGGGAATGCCTGCGGCACAGCGATCACATCATCTTCAATTCATTCGCCCAATGGAGACGCTTCCGGCCGCTGATCGAATCGGCGGAGAGGAAGGTCTCCGTCGGCCTGCGGGTGAACCCGGAGGTCCGTACCGGATCCGTCCCGCTGTACGACCCCTGCGCACCCGGATCCCGGCTCGGGATCCTGCGCGAGGAGTTCGAGGGGGAATCCCCGGAGGGCATTGAGGGACTCCATTTCCACACCCTGTGCGAACAGAACAGCGATGCCCTGGAAAAGACCCTCGAGGGGTTTGAAAAGCGCTTCAGCGAATTCCTGCCGGATCTGAAATGGGTCAATTTCGGGGGCGGGCACCACATCACCCGGCAGGATTACGACCGCGAGCACCTCGTCCGCATGGTCCGCTACTTCCGGGAAACCTACGATCTGCAGGTCTTCCTCGAGCCCGGTGAGGCCGTCGCCCTGAACACCGGCCTGCTCGTCGCGGAAGTGGTCGACATCCTTCCCCGCGCCAAACCCATCGCCATTCTCGACACCTCGGTCACCGCCCACATGCCCGACGTGCTCGAAATGCCCTACCGGCCCGGCATCATCGGCGGCGACAGCCCCGGCGCAAAGGCCCACACCTACTCCCTCGGGGGCCTGACCTGCCTCGCCGGGGACCTCATCGGCGACTGGTCCTTCGACCACCCACTGAACATCGGCGACCGGCTCGCCTTCACCGACATGGCCCACTACACCATGGTCAAGAACACCACCTTCAACGGCGTAAAGCTCCCCGCCATCGCCACCTACGATCCGGAAACCGACCAGGTACAAGTCCTGCGCCGCTTCGGCTACGAGGATTACCGCAACCGGCTGGGGTGAAGGGAGTCCCCCGCTATTCCCCTTCCTCCACAGCGTCCTTGTGCTTGCGGTAGAGGCCGCGGAACTGGTGGTAGGAGAGGCCGAGGAGCTTGGCCGCTTCGCCCTGGTGGAACTTGGCCTCCTCGAGGGCGGTTTTGAGGGCCTCCACCTCGAGGTCGCGCACCAAGTCGTTGAGGGGGGTTTGTCCGGGAATGAAGCGGGGTGTTCCGGCATTCACCGCCCGGTCCGCTTCCTTCCCGGGGGATCCGTCATTCAACTCCCCGAACGGGGAAATGAAGGGGTCAAAGGTCACGGACCGGATGGGTTTCCCGCCGCTGGCGTAGACGGCCCGTTCGACCACATTCTTGAGCTCGCGGATATTGCCGGGCCAGTGATAATCCTGCAGGGCCTGGGCGGCCTCCTCGCTGAAGGGGGGGACTTCGCGCCAACCGAGCTCCATCGCCATCTTGGCGGCGAAGTGGCGGGCCAGCAGGTCGATGTCCTCCTTTCGCTCGCGCAGGGGAGGCAGGAAGAGCACCTCGAAACTCAGCCGGTCCAGCAGGTCGCGCTTGAATTTCCCCTCCGCGGCCAGCCTGGGGAGGTCGACGTTGGTGGCCCCGATGATGCGCACATCCACGCGCACCGGATGGCTGCCCCCCACCCGCTCAAACCGGTTGTACTCGACCACCCGGAGAATCTTTTCCTGCACGGTGACCGGGATCAGCCCGATCTCGTCGAGGAAGAGGGTCCCGTTGTCGGCCGCCTCAAAGCGCCCGAGCCGGCGCTTGTTCGCCCCGGTGAAGGCCCCCGCCTCGTGACCGAACAGCTCCGATTCCAGCACCGAGGGGGAAAGCGCCGCGCAATTCAGCGCCACCAGCGGCCCCTGCCAGCGGCGCGAGAGGTAATGCAGGCGCGAAACCGCCAGCTCCTTGCCGGTGCCCCGCTCCCCGACGATCAGCACCGGCCGGTCGACCTGCGCCACCCGCGAAAGGCGCTCCTGGAATTCGATGAACACCTCCGATTCCCCAAGGGCGTCCATCTTCCCGACCGTTCCTTCAAAGGGGCCCTCCGTGTCGTTTGGCATGGGTGGCTTATCTCACCAAATCTTGGTTTCGTCCACTAAAAAAGCGGGCCTGGAATGGAAACCCATGAAAATTTCAAACTTCCAACCGGTTGATTACCAATTGCTTGATTCTTTTTCCGCAATTTTTGGCACGGGACCTGTTGATAGATTGGCAGTGTTTTCAAATCCACCACCGAAAACCTTTCAACAAACACAACAACCTCAACAAAAGTAGAACAATGGGAATCTTCTCACGCTTCAGAGACATCATCAATTCCAACCTCAACGCGATGTTGGAGAAGGCCGAGGATCCGGAAAAGCTGATCAAGCTGATGATCCAGGAAATGGAGGACACGCTCGTCGAGCTGAAGGCCTCCTGCGCCGGGGCCATGGCCAGCCGCACGCGGGTCACCCGGGCCCGCGACACCGCCGCCGAAGGCGCGAAAAAATGGGACGGCAAGGCCCGCCTCGCCGTGGAAAAGGGCCGCGAGGACCTGGCCCGCGAGGCGCTGCTGGAAAAGCGCGCCTGCCAGCAGGAGGTCGAGGACCGCGAAAAGGAAATCACCCACTTCGATGAGCTGGTTTCCCAGTACCAGAAGGACATCCTCCAGCTGGAGGAAAAGCTGGAATCGGCCCGCAACAAGCACCGCATCCTGGTGCAGCGGCACATCCACGCCGGCCATCGCAAGTCGGCCCAGAGCAAGATCCGCAAGGCCGACTCCTCGGACGCCTTCTTCCGCTTCGAGCAGTTCGAGAACCGGATCGAGCGCATGGAAGCGGACGCCGACCTGGTGAACTTCCGCGGCGCCGACCTCGAGGACGAATTCAGCAAGCTGGAAACCGACGAGCAGATCGAGAACGAGCTCGCCTCCCTCAAGGAATCCATTAAGGAGAATAAACAAGAGTCATGACACCCGAAACGCTTGTTCCCGTCCTGATTGTTTTCATCGTCGTCGGCCTGCCGGTCATGGCCGGAACGCTGATCTCCCTGGCCAAAATCCTGAAGGGGAAGTCCGGCGGCTCCGGCAAGGACGGCAAGGTCTCCGACCGGGAGGAAGCCGAGATCATGCAGGAAATCGCCCAGACCGTGTCCCGGTTGGAAAAGCGAATCGACGCCCTGGAGACCATCGTCCTGGAAAAACCCTCACGCTAACCCATTTCACCTGAACGCATCATGCCACCATACACGCAAACTTCACGCACCCTTTACCGCTCGCGCCGGGGCTGGATCTTCGGCATCTGCCAGGGCCTCGCCGATTACGCCGACATCAGCGTCCTCTGGGTCCGGCTCGGAGCGATCATCGCCACCATGCTGACGGGCTTCTGGCCCATGGTCCTGCTCTACATCGTCGCCGCCATCTTCCTGAAGCCGGCCCCCGTAATTGAGTTCACCGACGACGAGGACTGGAATTTCTATCAGGCCTACGTTTCCGACCGCAAAATGGCCCTGCGACGCCTCAAGCGCCGCTGCGAATCCCTCGACCGGCGCACCCGGCGGATGGAGAATATCGTCACCAACCGCGAATTCGACTGGGACCGGCGGTTTGAATCGGGGGCCTGAGCGTTTTTTCACTTTACGGTTTGGTAAAGCCTGATTTAACAATTACCGGTGTGGCGGATGAACCGCGACACCGGTTTTTCAGTATTTCAGGGCCATGGAGCTACAAACACACCCGTTTTTCAAGCAGATGGACAAGGAGAGCGTCGAGGCGCTCACCCGCTCCGCTCTGATCCAGAACCTGCCACGCGGGACCGTCATTTTCGAGGAGGGCGATATCTCCGACTCGATCTACCTGGTCCTCGAGGGAACCATCGAGTTCAGCAAGAAGGTCAACAACCGCGGCCACATCAATATCAGCCAGAGCCACAAAGGGGAATATTTCGGGGAAATCGGCGTTCTCACCAACGACCGGCGCTCCCTGCGCGCGGAAGCCAAGACGGAATGCTCCATCGCCTGCATCCCCGGCGCCGCCCTCGTGAACTACCTGCGCAAGATGCCGGGCCCGGTGCAGGGGCTCATGCAATCCATCATCGCCCACCTGCAGGGGACCACGCGCAAAATGGTCGACGACCGGATCCATCAGGAAAAGATGGCCCTGATCGGCAACATGACCAACACGATCGTCCACGATTTCAAGAATCCCTTCTGCCTGATCAGCCTGAGTTCCCAGCTGCTGCGGCAGAAGCATCCCGAGCCGGAATCGCAGAAGCTCTGCCAGAATATCGAGAAGCAGGTCGACCGGATGGTCTCCATGGTCACGGAGCTGGCCGAATTCTCGCGGGGCGAACACACCATCAACAAGGTCAAGCTCAAGCTCAAGGACCTGTTTGATGAGTTCAAGTCGCTCAACCACCCCTATTTTGAGAGCACGAATGTGCAGATCAGCATCGAGGTGCCGGATGTGCAGATCATCGGCGCCAAGGCCAAGCTTTTCCGGGTCTTCCAGAACCTGATCGGAAACGCGATCGAGGCCTTCGGGGACCGTGCCGGCGCGGTCAAGCTGACGGGCACCGTCTCCCATGCGGAAAACCGGGTGCAGCTTTTCATCGAGGACAACGCGGGGGGCATCCCGGAGTCCATCCGCGACCGGCTGTTTGAACCCTTCGTCTCCTATGGCAAACGGGAGGGCACGGGGCTGGGCACGGCCATCGCCCGCTCCATCATCGAGGCCCACGGTGGAACCATCACCTACCGCACCGAAACCGGCCGCGGGACCATCTTCACGATCAATCTCCCCCTCGCCAAGTAGGCGAGTCAGTCGGGATTGGGTTCCACCCGGAGCATCCGCGCCTCGCCGATCCGGTAGACCGTACCGGTACGGGGAATGACCAGCCGGTGCGGCGGAAATTCGAACGTCCCCGCCCAGTTGACCCGGTAGGATAGAATGAATTCATGCCGGCCGCTGGCCAGGGATTTCATGCGAATGACCTGCTTCAGGCGGTCCGGTTGCTCGACAAAGGTGACGGCGGGCGGCCCGAACAGGGCCTTCCCGGTGGAGGGTTCGAATAGGTGCTGGATGGCGTCGGCGGCCAGGGTCGCCCCGGCGGGACAGGAAAACTGGAATTCCGCCAATTCCGCGGGTTCCTCGACATAGATGGAAAGGCGGACCTGCAGGGTATCCCCCGGTTGAAGGAGCAGTTCCTCCCCCAGCGGGTCCACCTGCCGACGGATTCCCGCCAGCAGGGTGGGTTCAAGATACTCACGAAAGGCGCTTTGCTCCTGTTCCGGGTACGGAGGGGGCGGCGAAGAGGCCTTGGCCTTTTTCATTCCGAGCGCCAGGATCATCACCGGGTTGGCGCACTCCGAGGCATCCACCTCCAGGCTGAGGATTCCGCCCTCGCCGGCCGCCTCCGGCAAATCGGGGACAATCGGCTTTCCCGCAAGGCCGCCCTGCCCGGAAGGGATCAAGACCGGTTCCCCGTCGTTGAAGGCAATCCGGGCATTGCCTTCCAGCATGAAGTCTCCTTCCCACAGGAAGACCGCCAGCAGGTTGAGGAATCCGGCAAACGGTTCCCATCCGCGTTTCAACCCCTCCTCGTCCAGACACGAAAAGGTCGCCTGCAGGACCGATTCGCGCGTCGACGCGCTTTCCCGGCCCGCCTCCAGTCCAAGATAAACAAGGGAATTCTCATGGAACCCGCTCAAGGCCGGTTGCCTTGCGGCGTCCAGATGCCGCTGCAACTCACCGGAGAGCAGGCGGACTTCCTCGTGGAACCCGAAGGCACGTGAAACCTGCAGCAGAAGGGACAAACCCGCCGGCCCGAGGCTGTCGCGCCGGTGAAGGAACTCAAGGAAAGTCCTGGCCTCGATCCGGGAAGGGCGTATCGGCCCGCCCGACGAATCCGGTGCGGCGAGCGCCCGGAGGGCGAACAAGCGGGTCATCACGGCAACGTCTTCGTCCACAAGAACGGATTCCAGGAGCGAACGCGCCCCCTCGCGGACCTCCGCCAATTCTCCTTCGGAGGGGAGGGAGAACGTCTCCAGCCCCCAAAGCACGAGGGAGGTCAGCCATGGATCCGACGCCTCCCCCTTGATCCAGGTCCACCCGCCATCCCCCGATTGCCAGGCGCGCAGGGATTCCAGAAGCAAGGCGGATTCCGCGGCCTCATCGGCATCCGAAACGCCATGATGCTCGTGCACCCGGGCCATGGCCCAATTCCCAAGGGCCACCAGCATCGGTTCGGAGCGCGAGAGCCGGCCGGCCAGATAATCCCACAAGCCCGGCAGGACCTCCCCCATCGAGGGACTGGCCACCACAATCCCCGATTGCCATTCCCCCGCATTGAGTTCCATGCGGAATGCGGATTGCCCGGAAGGAACGACCCGCGCGGAAAGGGCCGGTTCCACCGGAGTCGCGGTGACGGTGCAATCCAATGCGGCTTCACTGGAGGAATGTTCCCCCCCGACCTTCACATGCAGCCGTCCATTGCCGGGCTTTTCCGCAACCACCCGGAGGGGAAAGCGGATCCTGGCACCGGGTCCGAGCACGCCCGCTTCCCGTCCCGAGGAGAGCAAGGTCAAGGACCCTTCCGTTTCGACCTCCACCTCGACGACTTCCCGGGACCGGGTCGTGTTCTCCACGATAAAGGGGACGGCGAGCCCGTCACCGGGGCGCAGCAGGGAGGGACCCTCGACGGCGATGCGGATCGGCAGTTCAGTCGAAATCACCCAGCTGTCCCAGTACAGGGAGTCCTCCCGGGAAAGGCTGAAAAGGTTCTGGATCCAGCGGCCCGTGGATGCGGGAAGGGTACCCTTCAGATGGATTTGCTCCCCGGGGGCACTCCATTCGGCGGGTTTCAAGGGCCCGGCCGGGGCGTTTCCCTCGTCCGCAAGGGCCAGCTCCGGATACAAGGCCAGCAGGCGGTTTGCGTCCGGATAAGGCTGCCCTTGATCAGAGCGTCCGGGATCCTGTGAGGGCATCGGCTCGGCAAGGGGACGGAAGACGGGCCACAACCGGTTCAGGGTGATGTACTCGGAGGCGGAATCCTGCCGGCCGGAAGCGCGCAATTCACTCTGCCAACGGATGTAGCCGTCCAGAAGGCGCCGCGCCGGTTCGGGATTCAAATTCCACATCGGGGTGCCCCGCACCTCCCCGGAATCCAGGTGCAAGGTCCAGTCCACTTCCGATCCCGGATTCAGGCCGGCGGGGATCTCGGAATCCAATTTCCATTCCACCGCCGGATCGGATTCAATGTGCCAGCAAAGGAAATCCAGCTGGAATTCCCCCACCACGATCACCCGGCAAACCGCCAGAGGGGCCGTTCCCGGAGCCGTTGGCTCCACCTCCACGTGAACGGCGTTGCTGCGGGGCTGCAGCAGGCTTGTGCGGGTGGTCCCGTCGGCCAGTTCCAGGTCCAGGAGAACCGATGCCGTTTTCCGGTCCAGGAGGATAAGAATCTGCTCGGTGCCGTCGGGATCGGTCTCATGAACCAGGCGCGGTTTGTCGCTGCGAAAGGCCCTCAGGTCATCCTCCTGCGGCAGCACCCAGACCTCGACCGGCCCGTCCGGGTATTCCGCCCTCACATCCATCTCCCGCTCGGAAAACTCGATCCGGTAATACCCGGGTCGTTCGAAACGGATGGGAATAGCGCGATCCTCGCCGGTGAGCACCTCGATTCGGTCGATCTCCTCGCGGATAAAGCCCTGTTCCAGGAGCCGGTAATCCGTCTTCGCACTGCCGAGGAGCGAACGGTCCGGAAGTTGCAGGTACTCCTGCTCGGACAGAAGGGTTCCCCGCTTCCGATGAAGGTAGCGGCTCTCCCAACTCTGACGGTAGACCAGCAAATCCCCCTCGGGGGCCCGCGGAAGGCGGGGGCTGTCCACGGGCACGCTCAGGCGGACGGTGACCTCCTCCCCCGCCCGGATGATCTGTTCACTTTGCCGGAATTGAATCCGGCTGCGGTAGGGCACAATGGCAAAGTATCGCTCCGACAACACCTCGTCCCGGTCGAGAGGCAGGATTTCCACACGGAAAGGACGGATTTCCCCGTTCGTTTCCAATTCGGGCAACTCAAGAAAAACGTCCCCGGGAACACTCCCCGGAATTCTCAGGATGTTCTCGAAAACCGGGCGCTCCCTCTTTGCAGGATCGACGCCGGGAGCGGATTCCGCGATCCTCCGCCGGCTGGGCCAGACGCGGATCCGGATATAATCGGGAATGGAGCCCCCCCCTGCAAGGTTCCTTGCAATCCGGATGCCCACGGGGGCGGAATCAAGAAAGAGTTGCTGGCCGGGGGAAAACCGTTCCCCCGAAAAATCGATCCGCAGCGGGAAGGGCCGGGAACTGGAAAGATGTGTCAGCAGCAGGGTTCTCCCGTCCGGAAACTCCAGGTATGCCGGCCCGCTCTCAACAAGGGATTGCGGCAAATCCACCAGCCCGAGGGCGCTCGTCTCGTCGAGAATGGCCAGTTCCACTTCCCGGACTTCCCCGCCTGGAAGACGCAGCCGGTACCCGTCGGGGTCCCCCGCCCCTTCGGGAAGGAACGAACCCAGGAGGGCAAACTCCATCGATTCGCCCGGCCGCACCACCGGCTTCCCGGGGACAACCCAGGGCGGCGCCGGCTCCTCCTCCCGGTCCTCCGGGCGGATGACCAACGCCGGGCTCATCTCCGCCAGCACATGGATTTCCCGCCAGCCGGATATCCGGGCGGACTCCAGTGACAAAAGCCCACGCCCATCGGTGGCTGTCCGGGCCAGCAGGGTCCCTTCCGGATCCAGCACGGAAACCGCGGCCTCCGGGACGGGACGTCCGCTCTCCGTGTCCGCCACCAGAAGGATCAGGTCACCGGATTTCCGGGGAATCACCGCGACCTCGAGAGGAGTCACCAGCAGCAGGTCCTGTTGTATCAAATCCCCGGAGGAGACCCGGATCCTGTACCAGCCGGGGGGCAGGTTCTCGCCGAGCCGGAATTCCCGCTTCTGCCAGTCAAAACGGTTGCGCAGCGCCAGGGTATAGCGCTTCTCGAAAACCAGGCTTTCCTGCGTGGGTTCCCCTTCCAGCCAGGATTCCCTCATTTGCGAAAGGGTGGCGGGTGTGCCCTCCGTCATCCAGGGGGTCGAATAAACTTCCAGCTGCAACTCATCCAGGTTCCGGATCTCCACCTGGATCCGGATATCCGTATCCGGGTAAAAGCGATTTCCCAATTCCAGCTTCAAACCGGGAAGGAGCAACTGCTCCAGCGCGCGCAGGGCCGATTTCCGGTAAATTTCCCGGGTCGATTCCAGGCCGAGAACCTGCCGGTAATGAAAAACCGCCCTTGAGAGGGCGGTCTCCCCGCCCGCGATCCCCTGACCGGGGTCCCGGCCCTCCCCGGTGTACAACTCCGCCAGGTGCAGCTGGATGGCATCCATCGGCACCTGGTCCCCCATCAACAGCGCCGCCTGCTGCAGCCACGATTCAACCCGCCGGCGGGCTTCCAGGGAGGATTCCGGTGACCGCAAAAGCGATTCGGCAAGATAGAGCAGCATCCGGGCCTCCTCGCCGGGCGTTTGCGCTATGCCCAGAGCCCGCTGGTAATACCGCCGAAGGGCCGCCTCATCCGGAAGGGGTTCGGGCTGCGCAACCGCCCCCTCCCCGATCGCCTCCAGAAGCGAGAAATACACCTCCCGGGCAAGCCCCACCTCCGCTGAGGACTCCCACCCCTCCAGGACCTCCCTTGTCCAGTCCCAGACCACCGGGTCCCGCCACCACGCAAGGGGTCCGGCCTCCCGAACCAGCTCGGTCTGCCGCTGCAGCCGTTCCGTCACGGTGAGATCATCCCGCGCCCCCAGATCGCTCCACTGGCGCTGCCACTCCGTCAAATCGATGGGCTCCTCCCGCCCGGTGCAGGACAACCAGCCCGGAAGCATCCAAAGGAGCCAGAACAACCGTCTCAGGCGGGGCACTCGCATAACTTCGCACATCCAACGCACTCCCCCCATGCAAAGCCCCTTTCCAGACCGCGACAATGTTTTTTCAATGCGGACCCGTTTTGTTCCCAAGTCGCTGCGCACAACCTACGATCCGTCATCCAACTGGATACGGAAAGCTTCCCGGACTTTCATTTCTCCCTCTCGCTAAGCCCGGCCGGGGTACTGACACGGGGCGTCTGGTAAAGGGAGTTGGGTTCCACTCCCGGGAGATACTGGAAGGCGGGGGAACCGCCGGGGCTGACCAGGTTGGCGGTCACGAAAATGAGGAGGTTGCGCTTCTGGGTGCTCTCCCCCTCCGAGCGGAAAAGGCGCCCGAGAAGGGGCAGGTCGCCGAGAAGGGGGACCTTGTCCCGGACACGGACGGCATGTTCACGGGTCAGCCCGCCCATGACGACGGTGGCCCCGTCCCAGATTGTGACCTCGGTCTGGATCCGACGGATGGAGAAAACGGGCTGGTAGAAACCGCTGGGGACGGTGACGGTGGTGTCGGAGGCGATGGCGATGGAAGTGCCCCCGTACTCGACGAATCCCTCGAACTCGGTGACCTTGGGCTTGAGGCGCAGGCTGATCGCATCGTTCTCCTCCACGGTTGGGGTGACTTCCATCTCCACCCCGACATTGCGGGTGGTGAAGGAACGCGGGGTTCCCGCGGTGATGGCCACCCCGGCGGAGCCGGACTCGCTGTTGCCGGCTCCGACCTCGGCGTTGGTATCCCCGTACATTTCGGGATAACGGAATTCCTCGGCCACGACAATCTCAGCGGTCTTTCCGCTGAGGACGGTCAGCTTCGGGGCGCTGAGGAGGTCGTTGCCGGATTGCCGTTCCAGGGCCCGGACAAGCAGGTTCAGGTCGATTTCCCCGACCGCTCCGGTGAAGGTGAACAGGCTGGAAGCCTCCTCCGCGAGATCGACGGTGATGGGCAGGACCGGCGCACCCTGTCCGATGGCCGGAAGATCGACGCCGGGCCGGTCGATAACCACACGGCTTTCGTCCTCCCCGACGCTGAAGGCATTGGCAAGGGTGCGCATGGGGGCGTTAGTCAGCCGGTCGTTGTCATTGGAAACAAGGGTCCATTCCAGACCGAGTTCCCGGAGGTTGCGTTCCTCCACCTCGAGGAAGCGCGCCTCGATCTCCACCTGCTTGATTTCACGGTAGCGGCGGAGCAATTGCCGGACTTTCTCGTGATTGCGGGGGGTCTGGGTGACGATCAACTGCCCGTCGGCAAGGGCGAGATCAGCCCCCTCGATTCCGGTGAACGGAACGCCCGCGCGCTGCAGGAAGCTTTTCAGGGCGCGCTCGGCCTCCCCCCGCTGGTCCTCGGGTTCAGCCTCCACCGGCGCGAAGGGGTCGCGAAAGGCGTCGTCGGCGACAGTCTCCATCTCGTGGATCCCCGTCAGGCGGATCAGGGTGGACCGGCTGACCGGATAGAAGGCCGTTTCCAGCCCGACCCCCGGCCCCTGGCGCGGGCGGATGACAACCGCGTCCTTCTGCAGGTCGTATTCGCAGGCGACCGACTCCACGACAAAATCCAGCACCCGCTTCAGGCTGAGGCGTCGCAATAAAATCGATACACGCGGATCACGTCCCCCGGGATCGATGAGGACGATGTTGAGCCCGTTCCCGTCGGGGGACTGCCGCACGGAAATATCGGAAAGGGTCTCCACCACCTGGCTGATCGGGGTTTCCCTGAATTCCACCCTCGGGATGAAAATGCCCTCCAGCCGCTCCCGGACCTGGTCCTTCTCCTCTTTGTTCGCCGGATCCTGCGCCCGCTCAAAGACGCGCGGCCGGGTCCAGCCGTGGTCGACCTCCTCCAGAAGGTTCTCGCGCGTCGCGTCCCTCCGGGAGCTTGACGGCTCCGCCGCCCTGGCGGTTTTTGTTTGCGCATGCCCCTGCGGGGCTTCGTTGTCGCCAGCTTCCCCGGAAACGGTCGCGTACAGTACGGCGGTCCCGCCCTGCTCCCGGAGCCAGCGGCTCTCCTCCTCGAGGAGCGCGTCCGCGGCCATGACCGGAAGAGGGCCTGCCAGGAGCAGGCTGAGCAATTGCCGCTTCATGGCCTGTCCGGGGATTCCACCGGGAGGAGCTGGTGCCGGCCCGGCTCGATCCGGTACAGGCGCCCGTTCCCATGGTCGCGCACAAGGGGATTTCCCCCCGTCGGGTCGTGCAGGAGGGCCACCCCGGCACCGGGATCCCGCTCCCCAGCCCGGAGCCGGAACCAGCGCCCTTGTTCCGTATCGAAAAACAGATACAGCGGATCCCCGCCCTGGCGGACCTCACCGAAAAACCGCACGCGAAAGGGCTCCGGCCGGTTCCGGCCCGGCGGCCCGGCGGAGGGGTCCACCGCTTTTTCCTCCCCGGGCGGGGGCGGCGATTCAGCGGGAGGGCAGGCAAGGGCCTGCCAACCGGCCAGCCAGTCGGACTTCCTGGCCAATGCCACGGGAAGCGCAAGCATGGCCCATCCGGGCCCGGGGGCGTGGTCCTGGCTCCGCACGCGTTCATGGAGAAGCAGCCAGAATCCAAGGACGGGCAGGCCGGCGGTGACCAGCCAGACCAGCCATCCCGGAAGCAGCCGGGCCGTGCCGTTCCACCTCATCGCCGGCCTTCCTCCCTGAAGACGAAACTTCCCCGCAGCCACCAGCCGTCGTTTTCCGGGAAACGCAGCAGGTCCATCTCCCTCAGCGACCAGGCCTGCCCGGCCCGGTCGAGGGAAAGAAGGCGCCGGCCGAGTTCGGGAGGGTCGCCCGCCAGCTCGAAGGCAATGGCAGGAAAAGGCGAATGGGTGTCCGGGTGAAGGGAAAGGCGTTTCAGGGGGCAGTCCCGCTCCTCCCGGACAAACGGATCCAGCCAGTCGACCAGATCCGCGAGGAACCGGTTTCTGGAATGACCGGATGGCGATCCCCGGTTTTCCTCCCCTCCAACGGCAAGCCATGCCTTCAGGTCGTCCACAATCCCGACTTCAACGCCCCACCCGGCGAGCAGCCGCTCCCTTTCACGGATCCCGAGAAGCAACTCCTCCCGGCGCAACAGTTCATCCCCGGCGCCGGCATCCAGGCCGGGCCCGCTCCCCGGGCCGGGGGGGAGCAGCTGTTGCCACCGGTCGTTGGTCATGGCCGCGAGGGAAACCAGCTCCGCATCCATGCCGTCGCCGACCGGGTGGTTGCCCGCGCGGGCCCGCCGGCTAAGCCAGAAAGTGAGGACTTGCGCAATGAGCATGGCCAGCCACAGGTATATCCAGAATCGCTTCATCATCATGGTCCTTTCGGTTTCGCGTATCCCTCGAGATGGAAACGGAGCTGCGTCCCCTCGGGTTCGAACCGGAGATTCTCGATCTTCGTGAGCACGGTTTTCTCCCTCAGGCGGGTGATCCATTCATGGAAGATGCCCGATGCGTCACCGCCCGAACAGGTGCCGTTGACCAGAACGGAGAGGCCCTCCCCCGCATCCTTCCCCCGCTCCCCGACTCGGATGCGGCTGACCGACACCGGCGGCGGCATGGTGGAGGCGATTCCCCCGATCATCCGGTACGGCGCCGATTCGCGTGCCTCCCTTTCCGCGATTGCCCGCCACCGCGCCTCCGTGGTCCGCAACCGGTCGGTTGCATGCCTCCACTGGCGGAGGGTTTCCGCTTCCTCCTCCCCGCCCCCTTCCAGGGAGTGGCAGGCGGCCAGCAAAACCAGCATCCAGGTGCCAAGCAGGACGCAGGCCGCGGACCGGAAAAGGGCTTCCCGGCGTCCCTGGTGTTTGCGGCGCTCCAGACCGGGCACCGACAGGACACAGCCGGGACCCGCTCCTTCACGGATGGCACAGGCGTGGATGTAGAATTCGCCTGATCCCACGCAAAGGCCCCATGGCGCCCCCCAGCCGGGTGGATCCCCGGCGCAAAGGAATGCCCCTGTTTCCACCTTGCCGGCGCTGTCCGGCCCACCCGGGACCAGGATCCGCTTCAACTCCCTCCCCGTGCGGCTGCGGTACAGCATCCGGGTCTGGGCCATCCACTCCCCGTCCGGAATGGAGTGCCCCTCCCCTGCCTTTTCCACCCCGCGGGAGATCCGCTTGTGTACATCCTCCCCCGCAAGGGCAAAGAAAAGGCAGCGCCCGCCTGCCTGGAACCGGATCCCCGTGCCCGGCTGGCGGAATTCCGGCCACCTGCGCAGCCCCGCTTCCAGGCAGGCGGTGGCGGACAAAACCCGCTCGGGCAATTCCCGCACCGGAAGCCCTGCCCAGGCCGCTTCCATCCAGCCGGGCAGCTGGAGCAAGTCCGTTCCCGTCCCGGGATCCAGATGGCGCCGCCACGGCTCCTCCAGCAGGATCCACCAGACCCGACCCTTTCCATGCCCACCCTCATCAAGAAGTTCAGCCAGTTTCTCCCGGTATCGCATGCCGGCCTCCGCGCCGGCCGGTAATCCTGTCGACCCCTCCGCTTGCGGGCCCTCCACGCCCGACGGCCTCCAACACACCAGCGTAGCCCCCTCCCCGCTCCAGA
The DNA here is from genome assembly GCA_049975345.1 of Oceanipulchritudo sp. Lineage (GTDB taxonomy): Bacteria > Verrucomicrobiota > Verrucomicrobiia > Opitutales > Oceanipulchritudinaceae > Oceanipulchritudo. The sequence goes on from JBNGDP010000004.1 coordinate 31,936, forward strand.
ACACGGTCACAATCGGCTCCTTGGGCCCCTCGCCCCTTCGTTCGCCTGTCAGGCTTGCCCTCATGGCTTACCAATATACCGTTATCCGGTGGCGATTGCCATACCTGAATTTAGGTAGGGCCGGCGGGCTTCGCTTGCCATACGGCGGTCCGGCCACAGGCTGTCCTGCAACATGAAAGCCTTGCCATACAAGATCAGCACCCTCGTGTACCTGCGCGACCGGTCGGGGAGACTCCTCCTGATGGAGCGGAACAAGGCCCCGAACAAGGGATTGTGGAGCCCGATCGGGGGCAAGCTGGAAATGGCCACCGGGGAATCCCCGCACGAGGCGGCGGCCCGTGAGGTGGGGGAGGAGATCAATCTCCCGGTGCGTCCGGCGGACCTGCACCTCTTCGCCATGATCGCCGAAAAGCACTATGAGGACCGTTGCCATTGGCTGATGTTCCTCTTCGACTGCAAAATCCCGCTGGAGGGGCTGCCTCCGCCGATCGGGGAGGGCCGCTTCGCCTTTTTCGCGGAGGAGGAAATCATGGACCTGCCCCTCCCCGAAACGGACCGGCAGTCCCTCTGGAAGGTTTATTTCAACTCGCGGCGCGATTTTGTGGTCCTGCGGGCGGACTGCCATTCGGAGGCCCGGTTCAAGGTGGAAGTCGACGAGGCCATGGAACTGCGCGGCCATGAACCTCAAAATGGCTGACCGGTTTTACTTTTGTGGGGCGGCCTGTATGGTTTCCGCGTCCGGAAGGGTCCCACTTTTTGCTTGGACAAGAGGGGAGAATTGACTGCATTGATCGCTTAACCAGAAGGAAACCGTGAGTACAGACGCACCGGAAACAAAGGATTTCAACAAGGGCCGTTCCCGGACCCTGGAGAAGGAGGACCTGTTCGCATTCGCCAAGGAGCCCGTGAACAAGGCGATGGCGGCGGAGGAGAAGATCAAGTGTTTCACCGACATGGTCCGGATCCGCAAATTCGAGCAGGCGGCCCTGCAGTCCTACCAGAAGGGCAAGATGGGAGGGTTCCTGCATCTCTATATCGGGCAGGAGGCCACCGTGGTGGGGACCGTCTCGGTCATGAACGAGAACGACCACATCATCACGGCCTACCGGGACCACGGGCACGGGCTCGCCGTCGGCATGGGCATGAACGAGTGTATGGCGGAGCTGTACGGTAAATTCACCGGCTGTTCCAAGGGCAAGGGCGGATCGATGCATTATTTCGCCCCGGACAAGCGCTATTGGGGCGGTCACGGGATCGTCGCGGGACAGACCCCCCTCGGGCTGGGCCTGGCCTATGCCCTCAAGTACAAGGGAATCCGTGGCTGCGCCGTCTGCTACCTCGGGGACGGGGCCGTCAACCAGGGGGTCTTTCACGAGTCCATGAACCTCGCCAGCCTGTGGAACGTGCCGGTGGTCTACATCATTGAAAACAACGGCTACTCCATGGGCACCAGCCAGTCCCGCTCCAGCGTGGTCCCGGACGAGGGCCTCGCCTCCCGCGCGGCCGGCTACAAGATTGAATGGGACACCGTGCACGGGGAAAACCTGTACGAGGTCCGGGCCAAGACCCACACCGCCATCGAGCGGGCGCACGAGGAAAGCCGCCCGACGGTGCTGGAAATCTTCACCTACCGCTACTACGGGCATTCCATCGCGGATGCCAATCACCAGCGCTACCGGACCAAGGAGGAAATCCGCCACTACCAGGAAAACAAGGATCCCATCAACGTCTGGGAACAGATCCTCCTCGAGGAAAAGGTCCTCGGCGAGGACCAGGTGAAGGAAATCGACAAGGCCGCCAAGGAGGAGGCAAAAGCCGCCGTGCAATTCGCCGACGAATCCCCCTTCCCTCCTCCCCGGGAAATCCTCACCGATGTCTACCATTCCGTCGACAACCCGGGATCCCACACCAACGAGGGGACCATTTTCTTTAACGATCGATTGCCATTTTAACCGGACGAAAGACGAAAGACCAAAGCCCTTTGCCCTTCGTCCTTCGTCCCAAGACTGACATGTCCAAAATCACCTACCGACAAGCTTTGAAGGACGCGCTCGCCGAGGAAATCGAGCGCGACGAAAACGTATTCATCATGGGCGAGGAAGTGGCCCAGTACAACGGGGCCTACAAGGTCACCGAGGGGCTGTGGAAGCGCTTTGGCGACAAGCGGGTTGTGGACGCGCCGATCTCGGAGGCGGGATTCATCGGCCTCGGTATCGGGGCTTCCTTCCTCGGCCTGCGCCCGGTCATCGAGATGATGTTCTTCTCCTTCGTCTACGTGGCTTGGGACCAGGCCGTGAACAACGCCTCCACGATGCGCTACATGTCGGGCGGACAGATCCATTGCCCGATCGTCATCCGCGGGCCGGCCAACGGGGGAACCAACGTCGGGGCGACCCACTCGCACACTCCGGAGAACCTCGTCGCCAATTTTCCCGGACTGAAGGTCGTCTATCCCTCCACTCCCGCCGATGCCAAGGGGCTCCTCAAGAGCGCGATCCGCGACAACGACCCCGTCTTCTTCATGGAAAGCACCCTTCTCTACGGAAACGAGGGAGAGGTGCCCGACGAGGAGGATTTCACCATCCCCCTGGGACGGGCCGAGGTGAAGCGCGCGGGCGGCGACATTTCCCTCATCGCCCATGGCGGTAGCGTCCTGGTCGCCCTGAAGGCCGCTGAAAAACTGAAGACCGAACACAATGTCGACGCCGAGGTCGTGGATCTGCGCAGCATTCGTCCACTCGACAAGAAAACGATCCTCGACTCCGTCAGGAAGACCAGCCGGGCCCTGCTGATCGAGGAAAACAAGCCCTTCTGCGGAGTGGGCGCGCAAATCTCCCACATCATCCAGCGGGAGGCCTTCGATTACCTCGACGCGCCGGTCCACCGGATCAGCGCCGTTGATGCCCCCGCCATTTACAGCCCGCCGGTGGAAAAAATCCAACTGCCCCACACCGCACAGGTCGTGCAGGAGGTGCGTGACATCTTGCAGATCAAAGCCTAATTCATTGTAGCCATGGCCGAAATCATTGAAATGCCGAAACTGAGCGATACGATGACGACCGGTACGCTCGTCAAATGGCTCAAGCAGGAAGGCGAGCGCATCGCCTCCGGCGATATGATCGCCGAAGTCGAGACCGACAAGGCCACCATGGAGGTGGAATGCTTTGAGGACGGGTTGCTCCTGAAGCAGTACGTCTCGGAAGGCGACGCGGTCCCGATCGGCGGCCCGATCTGCGCCGTCGGTGAGGAAGGGGAGGATGCTCCCGAGGTCGAGGTGAGGAAAGCGGACGAGGAACAAGGGACCAGGGAGGAGGAACAGGAGTCCGAGGAAGAAGACGAAGAGGGCGAGCAGGAACAGGAGCCTGAAACACCCGCGCCCAGCGACCAGAAAACGGCGACCGGCGACCAGCGACCAGCGTCCAGCGTCCCGGATGGGGACCGCGTCAAGGCCTCTCCGCTGGCGAGGAAAATCGCCGCGGAAACGGGGGTCAATCTTTCCACGGTACGGGGCACCGGCCCGGGGGGACGGATTGTCCGCTCCGACGTGGAGGCCGCCGCCAGGGCTCCCGCCGCCGCGGCTGCTTCCGCCGCCGCGCCATCCGGTCCGGCACTCAGCCTCGGCCGGCTCGAGGAGAAGATCGAGAAGGTCACCAACATGCGTGCTTCGATCGCCAAGGCCCTGGTCAAGTCCAAGAACGAGGCCCCCCATTTCTACCTGCAGAGCGAGATTGACGCGGCCCCCCTGGCCACGATCCGCAAGGACCTGAACGAATTCCTCGCCGGGCTCCCGGCCGGGGAGGGCGGTATCAAGTACACCGTCAACGACCTGATTCTCAAGGCCGCGGCCATGGCCGTCCGCGCGGTCCCGGCAATCAACCGCACGTGGGAAGGCAAGACCATCCGGCAGCACGGCGCCGTCCATCTGGCCTTCGGGGTGGCCATCGATGAGGGGCTCCTCACCCCCGTTATCCGGGACGCGGATTCCAAGAGCCTGCGCCAGATTGCCCTGGAGGCGCGGGAGCTGATCGACAAGGCGCGCAAGCGCAACCTCAAGCCTGAGGAGATGGCCGGCAGCACCCTCACCGTGACCAACCTTGGCATGTTCGGCATAACCGATTTCTACGGGATCATCAACCCCGGCAATGCCGCCATCCTGAGCGTGGGCGCGGCCGTCAAGCAGCCGGTGGTGGACCCGGACAACCGCATCTGCATCGGCTACCGCATGAAAGTCGGCCTCAGCGGGGATCACCGCGTCATCGACGGCGCCGTGGGGGCCCAATACCTCCAGTCCCTCGGGACGATCCTCGAGAAACCCGCCGCCCTCCTGGTTTGACCAAACCCGAAACAGGCGCAGGCCGGAAGGCGGGCGCGCGGATCGGTTTAGGCTTGATTTCCCGGAATCAGGAAGTCTACTTCACCAGCGACCCTAACCCAATGACACCATGATTCCCCTAGGCGCCGTCCGTTACATTGTTCATGCGACCATCATCGTCGGATGCCTCTTCGTGGGCTTCCGGTGTCTCTTCGCCCACGACATGCGCAGGGAGGCCTGGCGCTCCCGGATCAAGCACCGTGTCTATATCAGCCAGAAACGGTTCAAGCTGGTCACCCTTCTCCTGGGATTTATTCTCGTGGCCATCGGGTTCTATGTTGCCTATCTGCGGATTATCGAGTTGATTGACCGTCCATGAGCGGTTACCGACGGCAGTGGGAAGAAGGACTGCGGGATGAAGTCGCCTACTGGGAGGATTGGCTGGAAGGAAGGACACCGTATGCCGAGGAGCGCGCCTTGCGCCTGAGCAGCGACCGGCCGTTTCCGTGGTGGGCCAAGCCGCTGATCCGCGGAAACCCGCGGGAGTTCCGCGTCCTTGATGTCGGGGCCGGACCGGTGACGGACATCGGGACCCGCTGGGGGAACAAGGATATCACCATCGTGCCGGTCGATCCACTGGCCCGGGAATTCGCGGAGCTCCTTCGCCGGCATTCCGTTGTTCCCGTCATCCCGACGGTCCACGGCCTCGGCGAGGAGCTGGTTCAGGCATTCGGGGAGGCCTCCTTCGATTTCGCCTACGCCTGCAACAGCCTGGACCGCTCGATGGATCCCGTGGAATGCTACCGCCAGATGATCGCGGTGCTCAAGCCCGGCTGTTCCCTGGTCACCCTGCATGAGGCCAACCAGGGGGAAAAGCAGAACTACACCGGAGTCCACCAGTGGAACTTCAGCCTGCGGGAGGACCGTCTCATTGTCTGGAACCACAACGGGGCATGGGATATCCTCGACAGCTGCGAGCACATCGCCAATTCCCGGATCCAGTCCGAGGAAGGCTTCATCCGCCTGACCCTGACCAGGCAATCCTGAGCCGGAGGCCCCCGATCAGCGCAGTTCCTGTCCGGTACGCGCGTCGATGATCTTGAAATTCTCAACGTGATAGGCCGGATCCGCCCGGAAACTGAGCTTCACATTGTAGGTCTCCTCGATCTCCAGGAGAATATGCTCGTCCTCGTGCCGCAGGCGCTCCAGGGCGTGCGGATGGCAGAAGATCCGCAACCAGAGATCCTCCTCCGATCCGGGGGTCTGCATCCGAAGCCGGCGGATAACACTCGTCAGCCGGCGCTGGATCTCCACGCTCATGGTGCGCGGGCTCTTCACGCTGCCCCGGCCGGAGCAGTACGGGCACGTGTTGTACAGCCCGCTGGAGACCGATTCCTTGTGGCGCTGGCGCGTCATCTGCATGATACCCAGCGTGGAAATCTGCAGGACATGGCACTTTGCCCGGTCCTTTTCCATCTCGGTCTTCATTTTCCGGTAGACCGCCATCCGGTCCTTCCGGTTTTTCATGTCAATGAAGTCCAGGATGATCAGCCCGCCGATGTTGCGCAGCCGGATCTGGCGCGCCGCCTCTTCCGCGGCTTCCAGGTTCACCTGGAGGATGAAATTATTGTTGTTGTCCTTCTGCTGCTTGTGGGACCCGGTGTTCACATCGATCGCCACAAGGGCTTCCGTTTCCTCGATGACGATCTCCCCGCCGCTGGGCAGCGGCACCCGGCGCTGGAAGGTCTGCTCGATCTGACGCTCGATGTTGAAGCGTTCGAAAATCGGTATGTTCTCCTCGAAAATCGCGATCTTGCCGGTACTGCGCTTGCTGACCCGGCTGACCAGCTCCAGCATCTTTTCCCCGTCCTCCCGGCTGTCGATGAGGACGCGGTCCACATTCTCGGTGAGGAAATCACGGACGGTGCGCTCGACAATGTCCGGCTCCTTGTACAGGCAGGTCGGCTGCCTTGCCGCGTCCAGCCGGGCCTGGATTTCCTTCCACTGGTTCAGGAGGATCGACAGGTCGCGGACAAAGTAGGTCCACCGCTTCCCCTCTCCCGCCGTGCGGATAATGACCCCCATCCCCTCCGGGATGGAAAGCCGCCGGAGGATTTCCTTGAGGCGCTTGCGTTCCTTGTCGCTCTCGATCTTGCGCGAGACCCCGCACTGCCCGCCATACGGCATGAGTACAAGGAACCGCCCCGGCAGCGCGATGTTGGTCGTCGTCCGCGGGCCCTTCGAGCCGATCGTGCTCTTGGTGATCTGCACAAGGATTTCCGAACCGATGGGATAGAGGTTGGGGATGTCCTTGATCGTGATCTTGTCCTTCTTCTGCTTCTGCGCGTCGGACCGGGTGTCCCGCACCATTTCAATCGTGCTGTCCGCCTGCGGAAGAATGTCCCAATAGTGCAGAAAAGCGTTCTTGGGCATGCCGATGTCGACAAAGGCCGCCTTCAGGCCGGGCTCCAGATTCTGGATCTTTCCCTTGAAAATCGCCCCGACCAGCCGCTCGTCCCCGGCCCGTTCCAGTTCGAATTTCTCAAGGACCCCCTCGCTCAGCACGGCCACACGCTTTTCCAGCGGTTCCGAGTTGATGATGATCTCCCGGTAGGGATTGTCCTCCTTGCGGATTTTCGCCGCGAGCTTCTGCAGCACCGGCCGTTGCCGGGCCCGCTCCTCGACGTCCTTCTTCAGCTTTTCCGGATCAACCGACTGGCCCGTCTCGTCGACCGGCGGATGCTTGAGTTCCGTTTCCTGTTCTTCTGTTAATTTTTGCGCGTCAAACGTGTCTGATGATGTGTTCATTCTGTCTTGTGGACTCCTTCCGATGGTGGGGTGGCGCGCTCTTCCGGGGTCCGCAAGACTGTAACGCTCGCAAAATGGCGCAGGATCGTGTAAAAGCGGCGATCATGTGAACGCCCTCCGATAGCGGTGAATGCTTTGCACGATTCCCTGCAGGAAGCAACAGCTCAAGATGAACGAGCCACCATAACTGAGAAATGGGAGTGGAAGCCCGGTAATGGGCGTTAGACCGATGGTCATGCCGATGTTGATGAAGACGTGAATGGTGAATATGACCGTCACACCAACAGCAAGAAGCATCCCAAAGCGGTCCCTCGCCATGCCTGCAATGCGAACCCCGTTTGCAAGCAGGAGCGAGAATAGGCCGATTACGAGCAATCCCCCTATGAATCCTTTTTCCTCCGCCAGCACGGCGAAGATAAAATCATTATGCGCGACCGAGCGCGGCAGATAACCGAGGCGGGCCTGCAGGCCGGACTGCCATCCCTTGCCCGTCAGGCCGCCGGTACCGACGGCCTGCTGGGCCTGGACGGAATTCCAGGCCGATCTCGTCCCCCGGGGATCCACCACTTCCGGTGCGATAAAAGTCATAATGCGCTCCCGCTGGTAATCCCTCAGCGGTATCCAGGATTGTTCCTGGTAAGCGCCCCGCGCTTCCATCGCGGTTAGATTATTCTCCTTCAGAAACTGGCTGTACTGGTACAAATCGATGCTCAGCAAAGCGCCCAGGCACAACACGAAGCCGAGGACGGCCACGAAGAAGCGCTGTGAAAGCTTGGAAACATATAACAATGCCAGCATCGTTGGTGGGATGATCAGACACGAACCTAGATCAGGTTGAGCAAAAATCAAGATCATTGGTATCGCGGTGACAAAGAACACCTTAAGCAGCACCCATAAACTCTGCCTAACGGTACCGAGCTCAGAGCGCGCAAGGATGCTGGCGATCATGATGAGGCTGCAGACCTTGGCGGCCTCCGCGGACTGGTAGGCCATGAATCCGAAATCAAGCCAGCGCCGGGCCCCCTCCCGTTCGACGCCGAGGGGGGTCCAGATGAGCAGCAACAGCAGCAGCGCAGCGGCGAAAAACCAGAAGGCGTTTTCCAGGTAAATCTTGTAATCGATGCGGGAAACCACGACATAGACGCCCGCGCCGAGGACGATCCAGATTATCTGCCGGATCCAGTACGCGCCCCCGACAAAGGCCTGGGCGCTGTAGATGAAAAACAGCCCCAGCACGGACAACAGCAGCATCACCACCGGGCTGATCCAGTCGTTGCGCGAATGCCGCGTGTCGTCGACCAGCTTCCGGGTGGTATCCAGTAGAAACCGTGTGTCCAGCTGCATGAAAAAGGGACACTGTGAAAGGGGCATGTCCCCAAGTCGAGTGTTTACCTTCGGGTAGTCCGTTCACGGACGAAGACCCGCGCCGGGGGTCCGTCTTCGCGAGTAAACTCGCGACTCGATGCTAATCACTCGACTCCAGGATAAGCTTGGCCACTGTGGGTGGCATGCCCATGCCTTCCACCGCCACCGCCCTGCTGCGCGAGGCCCGCGTCCTCGCGGAGGCCTGTGACGCCCTTCCATTTTCCTCCCCGGTCTGGGGGGTCTACAATGCCTTCGACTACGCCCTTCCGGGATACGCGGCCTACGTGAAGAAGTATGGCAACGGCCGCAAGCGGGCATTTTTCCTCGGCATGAACCCGGGCCCCTGGGGGATGGCGCAGACGGGGGTGCCCTTCGGGGAAATCGCGGCGGTCCAAGGCTGGCTCGGGCTGGACGCGGTCATCGGCAAACCGTCCCGCGAGCATCCGAAGCGCCCCATCGAGGGTTTTGGCTGCCAGCGCTCGGAGGTCAGCGGACGGCGCCTGTGGGGGCTGTTCGCGGAGTTGTACGGCACGGCGGAGGTTTTTTTCAGGGAGGCCTTTGTGCTGAATTACTGTCCGCTGGCCTTCCTTCTGGAGAGCGGGGCCAACCTCACCCCGGACCGTCTGGCCGCCGCTGAACGGGCGCCCCTGGAGGCCGCCTGCGACCGGCACCTGATCCGGGTCATCGAAATCCTGCAGCCGGAGATCGCCATCGGGGTTGGCGGCTGGGCCACAAGGTGCCTGGAGCGGCTCGGGCTGGAGAACCTCCGCGTCGGCACCCTCCTGCACCCCAGCCCGGCCAGCCCCATCGCCAACCGGGAATGGCCGCGGCGCCCAATCGCCCAACTGACCGGGCTGGGCATCGTTTAACTTGAACCAAGGAGGAAGCCCTTTTACCTTTGGGAATGAACTACCTGATCGCCTTCGACAAATTCAAGGGTGCCCTGCCGGCGCCTGAAGCCTGCGCAATCGCCCGGGATACAATTGCAGGAACCGACCCCTCCGCGGAATTGGAAACGGCTCCGCTGACCGACGGCGGGGAAGGGTTTGCCACCATTCTGGCGGAAGTGCTTGGCGGGGAGTTGAAAACGGTGCGGGTCCCCGGGCCGCGCTTCGACCCGGTTCAGGGGAAATTCGCCCTCGTGGAGGCGAAAGCCCTTCCCCGGCACGCCCTCGAGCGGCTGAACCTGCATGCCCATGCCGCTTCCGGGCGGATCGCCTTCGTGGAGATGGCCTCCGCCAGCGGGTATGAATGCCTGGGCGAAGAAGAGCGCGATCCCTGGATGACCAGCACCTACGGAACCGGGGTCCTTCTCAAGGCCGCCGCCATGGCGGGTGCCAAGGCCATCGTGCTCGGAATTGGCGGAAGTGCCACCAACGACTGCGGCGCGGGCGCCCTCGAGGCGCTGGGCGTCTGCTGGTACGACCGCGAACTGCAGGCCGTCACCAGGCTGGTTCCGGAACGCTTCAAGCGGGTCAATTCCGCCGGTTCGACCTCCCACCTGCTCAATGCCTTCCCGGCGGTGCGCATCGCTTGCGACGTCACCAATCCCCTTCTCGGGGAAAACGGGGCCACCCGCGTCTACGGCCCACAGAAAGGCCTGAAGAAGGAGGACACGGAGCGCATGGAGCGCACGCTCCGGAAAATGGCCATGCGCCTTCTCGGCCTTTTCGGGCGCAATCCCGCCGAATGGGAGCGCTGCATGGCGGAACCCGGCAGCGGGGCGGCGGGCGGGATCGGCTTCGCCCTCCGGCACGCCCTTCCGGACGCCGCCTTTGTCGAGGGCTTCCCCCTCGTCGCCGACCTGCTCGATCTGCCCGCCAGGGTGGCAAGGGCCGACGCCATCCTCACCGGCGAGGGGCGGGTCGACCCGGGTTCCCTGTCCGGAAAAGGTCCGGTCGCCCTCCTTCGCATGACCGACGTCCCGAAACAGGTGTTTCTTTTCGCCGGCAGCATCAAGGAAGCGACCGCCGACCAGCTCAAGGCCGCCCATGCCAATCTTCACCTCGCCATCATTTCCGATCCAGACTGGCCGATCGAAAAGGCGTTGAAAGAAACCCGGAACTCGCTTGAGAGTGCAATCAGGAAATCCCTGTCCACCTGAAATCGGCTTTCGCTTTTCCTTGTCATCCGCGGGACGGATTGATTGCAATAAGAGAACACACCGCCCCCTTGAATGACCCTTGAAGAACATCGCCTGTACCGGCAGCGTCACGAGCGCATCGCGCGCGTGAAGCGGGTCCTCCGCTGGATGCCCCGGCGGGCCACCGTCCATCGGTACCCCGTCCTGAAGTGGTTTGCCAAGGCCTCACGCAAGCGGTCCTACCTCTGGTGTTTCCGGGTCCGGAAGGTGGTCCCAGCCCTCTATGCCGGCTGTATCCTCGCCCTGCTGCCCTTGTATGGAATCCAGCTCCCCCTTGCCGTCGCTCTCGCCTTCTTGTTGCGGGTCAACCTGCCGGTCCTCTTCTCCCTGCAATTCATCACCAACCCTCTCACCGCCCTGCCCTGCTACTTCGCGGCCTACCAGATCGGGCGCGTCATCCTGAACCTGTTCGGAATCGATTCCCCCCACCTGAACATGCAGGAGATGAAGTTCCTGATCGACTCGCTTCAGGCCGGAGACTGGGGATACAATCTCAAGTATATCGCCACGGTCTGGGGAATCACCTTCCTCGGAGGGTCCGTGCTGGGAAGTTTTCTCGCCACGGTGGCCTCCGGTATCTACAAGTTCGCCGCCTACGAGGTGGCCGCGTCCTACCGGCGGCTCAAGGAACTGCAGGAAAAACGGCACGCCCAGACGGACAACCGGGATTCGCGTCCCGCAACCGTGCAGCCCAAACGTTCCCCACAGCATGGCTGAAAGCTCCTGCAACCAGCGCAGGCGCTTCCTTCGGCAGGTCGCCCTTTCCCTCCCCGGACTCGCCCTCCTGGGGGCCGGCAGCCGGCCCGCTTCCTCTTCCGGCGGGGTCCTTCCCGGCATCGATGTCCTCGCCAGAAACGGCTTCCATCCGCTGCGCGGCAAACGCGTCGGGCTCCTCACCCACCCGGCCGGAGTCAACCGTTTCGGCATCTCGACCATCGAGGTGCTGCGTGCCAGCCCGTTGGTCCGGCTGATGGCCCTGTTCGGGCCCGAACACGGCATCCACGGCGATGAAAAGGCCAATGTCCCCGTCGAGGACCGGACCGATCCGCGGACCGGCCTGCCCGTCTATTCCCTCTACGGGAAATTCCGGCGCCCAACCCCAGCCATGCTCGCCTCGATCGATACCATGGTCATCGACCTCCAGGATATCGGGTCGCGCAGTTATACCTATGTCAGCTGCATGCGCTACGTCATCGAGGAATGCTTCCAGGCCGGTAAGCAGGTGATCGTCCTTGACCGGCCCAATCCCCTCGGCGGTCTCAAGGTCGACGGACCCCCGCTCGAAAAGCAATGGATGAGCTACGTCGGGGCCTTCCAGGTGCCCTACGTCCACGGGCTCACCATCGGTGAACTCGCCAATATGGCCAAACGAAAACCCGGCGTTCTCCAGGTGCCCGATTCGGTGCGCCGGCGCGGCCGGATCGAAATCATCCCCATGTCCGGCTGGAGGCGCTCCATGATGTGGACCACCACCGGCCTGCGGTGGATCCCCACCTCCCCCGCCATTCCCGATGTTTCCGCGGCCCTCGGTTATCCCATGACCGGCCTCGGGGCTCAGCTGGGCGGCTTCCAGCACGGCTATGGCACCCGCCTCCCCTTCCGCCTCCTCCAGTTCCCCAAAACCGCCCCGGAAACCATCTCCGCCGCCTTTTCCAGCCGCGCCATCCCCGGGCTGGCCTTTCCCGTCGTCCCCTTTACCGTCATGGGCCAGCCACGCCGCGCCACCTTCGTCAAGGTCACCGACTGGGCCGCCCTGCGCCCCACCGAGCTCTCCCTCCACATGATGGACCTCGCCCGCCGGTGGAATCCCACCAACCCCTTCGCCGCCGCTCCCCACTCCAAGCGCGACCTCTTTACCAAGCATGTCGGCGACTCCCGGGTCCTCGACTCCCTCCTCCAGTCCAACTCCCCACTCCCCATCCAATCCCTCCTCGCCGACTGGTCCGCAACCAACCGCCTCTTCCAACTGGAAGCCCGCGCCTGGTGGCTCTATCAGCCCTGATCCCCCTCACTCCCCCCCCACGTCCCGTTGACCGTTTTCCCTTGACCCCCCTCCTCCCTTTTTTAAAGGTGCGATTTAATGCAATTAATGCGCGCCTTCCCACGCCTGCAGCCGGGCCTCTGTCTGGTGGCCGGTATGCTTTCGTCTTCCCTGTCGGGCGAGGACTGGATCCTTGTCTGGTCGGACGAATTTGATTACACGGGATTACCGGACTCCTCGAAATGGGGATATGACGTGGGCGGCTGGGGCTGGGGCAACGGGGAGCTGCAGTACTACACGGAGGCGCGGGAAAAGAACGCCCGTGTGGAGGGGGGGAACCTGGTCATCGAGGTGCACGAGGAGGAGGATTATGAAGGGAACATCAACGACTACACCTCGGCGCGTCTGCTGACGAAAGGGAAGCACGACTGGACCTACGGGCGTTTCGAGGCACGGATCAAGGTGCCGGAAGGGGAAGCGGGATTATGGCCGGCCTTCTGGATGCTGGGTTCGGACATTGATTCGGTGGGCTGGCCCCAGTGCGGGGAAATCGACATCATGGAATATGTGAGCCGTCAGCCGAACGAGATTTTCGGGACAATACACGGTCCCGGATACAGTGCGGGCGGCTCGTACGGGAACCTTTTTGAGTTTGGGGAGCCGGTATCAAATGCATTTCACGTCTTCGCCGTGGAGTGGGAACCCGGAAGGATCGAGTGGTTTGTGGACGGGATCCTCTACCACTCGGCGGAGCCGGAGGACATCGTCGGCACCGGGCGCAAGCCGAACGAATGGGTCTTTGACCACGATCATTTCCTGATCCTGAATGTCGCGGTCGGCGGGACATTCGGTGGCTTCCTGGATGAAAACCTCACCTTTCCGGTGCGGATGCTCGTGGATTACGTGCGGGTCCACACCCGCGATTACGGCATGTTCACCGGTTACAGGCAGGATGGATTCTGGATGCAAACCGGGGGTTTCCTCGGCCCGGTGAATGTGGAACCCTATCCCTGGGTCTATCTGGATGCCCTCTCCGCCTACGGATATGCCGCCCCGTCCGAATCCTCCGGCGGATGGATCTTCCTTCCGAAATAGCGGCGCCGTCCTTCACACCCCCCCACAGAAAGCAAACAATGAGAGCATTCCGCCCTGATATAGGAATCCCCGCCATGCTCAGGCTGGCGACGATGGCCGTGGTTCTGCAGGCCGCCCATGGGGCTGGCGCCGCCTACACCCTGGTCTGGCAGGATGAGTTCACCCAGCCGGACGGAAGCGCGCCGGACGCGGCCAACTGGACCTACGACACCGGCGGCTCGGGATGGGGCAACAACGAGGAGCAGTACTACACGACCAGCACGAACAATGCCCGCATTGAAAACAACCAGCTGGTCATCGAACTGCGTGAGGACGCCGTCAACGCGTATCCAAACAACGACTACACATCGGCGCGGCTGAAGACCCTGGGGCTGCAGGAATTCACTTACGGGATCATCGAGGCGAGGATCCGCCTGCCCTTCGGGGACGCCAGCGGGCTGTGGCCGGCCTTCTGGATGCTGGGTGCGGATTTCCCGGTCACAGGATGGCCGGGCTGCGGGGAGATCGACATCATGGAATACATCAGCCGCCAGCCCAACGAGATCTTCGGAACCATTCACGGTCCCGGATACTGGGGGGGAGGTTCCTTTGGAAATACCTACTTTTATGGCGGCCCGATCGCCCCGCCTGAACCACCCAACCTGCCGGATCCTTACGACGACGCCTACTACCATGTCTACTCGGTCGAATGGGAACCGAACCGCATCCGCTGGTACATCGACGGCATCCTGTATCATACGGCCGTCCCCTCGGACATCGCCCCGAATGCCTGGGTCTTTGATCATGACTTTTTCCTCATTCTGAACCTGGCCATCGGGGGGAATTTCGGCGGCGCGATCGATGCGGCCAACCTTGCCTTCCCGACCCAAATGCTGGTCGACTGGGTGCGCGTCTACCAGGATGACAGCATCCAGCCGCCCTCGATTCCGGTCCCCGGCCTGGTCGAGGCGGAGGACTACACCTCGCAATCCGGTATCCAGACCGAGACGACAAGCGATGCCGGGGGCGGCCTCAATGTCGGCTTCATGGGGAATGGGGACTGGCTGGAGTACACCCTGGATGTGGCGACTGCCGGCACGTACTCCGTCGACATGCGGGTGGCCAGTGGCGCCGGCATTACCGGGACCCTGACCTTCTCCACGGACGGCAATTCCCTGACCTCCCCGGTCATCAGCAACACCGGCGGATGGCAATTCTGGACGACCGTAACGGCCGGGGAAATCGATCTGCCGGCCGGCCTCGTGACCCTCCGGGTCGATGTGAACACCCCCGGAGGCGACGCCATGAACCTCAACTGGATGGACTTCTCCCCGGTCAGCAGTCCGACCCCCGCGTTGACCCTGGCGAAAACCGGGATCTTTATGGACGAAAACGGGAACGATTTCGCGGACCCGGGCGAGACGATCAATTACACCTTCGCCCTGGAAAACACCGGCGATGTTGTCCTGAACAACGTGACGCTCACGGATCCGCTGGTGACGGTCGAGAACAACGGGGGCGGCCCGTTGAACCTTCTGGCGGACCCCGGCTTTGAAACCGGTACCACATTCGGATGGGCCGGAGACGGTTCGGTGGTCGCGGCCCCGGCGGAAGGCGGCAGCAACTACTCCCTGCAGCTGACGGCACCCGGCGGTTACGTGGTCCCCGCCGCCTACCAGGGCTTTACGGCAAGCCCCGGTGACGAATTCTACTTTTCAGGATGGATGTATGCACCCGCCAGCCTCTCCCCCGGAACCACCGGTTTATTGAAGATGGTCTTCAGGGACTCCGGCGGGAACGACCTGACGCCTGCCTCTTATGTCATCGGCGGTCCGCCCCCGCCGCCCAATGATGCGAACTTCCCCGGGGCCGAGTCGACGCCCAAGCTGACCTCCGCCTCCCCGACCTCCATATGGATATTCTCCGAGGTCCAGGCCGTCGCCCCGGCCAATACCGTGGAAGTTTTCCTCTACATCCTGAATGTGGGG
Organism: Oceanipulchritudo sp.; assembly: GCA_049975345.1. Classification (GTDB taxonomy): domain Bacteria; phylum Verrucomicrobiota; class Verrucomicrobiia; order Opitutales; family Oceanipulchritudinaceae; genus Oceanipulchritudo. Next base: position 47,607 of record JBNGDP010000004.1, read on the forward strand.
GAAGTCGCAACGACCCTCTATTTCGACACCCTGGAGGCCTATGACGTCCTGGCCGCCGGTGGCGCGCTGGCCCTGGCCCCGGGAGCGGTGGACAACACCACCTTCACCGCCGCCTACACCATCACCGAGGCGGACATCAACGCGGGACGCGTCGTCAATACCGCCACCGCGGACAGCGATGAGAGCGATCCCGTCAGCGACCAGGAAACCACCCCCCTGCCGGTGGATCCTTCCGCGGATACCGATGGGGACGGGTTTACCGATCTCTTCGAGCGCGCCTTCGGACTCGACATTTTCAACCCTGATTCCCTGTCCATGGGGCCCATCGGGAACGTGGCGGAGCTCACCGGAGAGCATTTCCTGCAGTTGTCCTACCGGCGTCGTGCGGGCGGCTCCGGCACCACCGGGGTCGATTACTCCGTGGACGGCTGCGTTTATACCGTGGAGGTTTCCTTGGACCTCGGCTCGTGGCAGAGCAGCGCTTCCCTTGTCGGGCAAGTGGGAACCCCTGTCGACAACGGCGATGGCACGGAAACCGTAACCGTCCGAGCCAACGAACCCATCACCTCCGGAACCCGCTTCATCCGGCTGAAGGTAACGGAAGGGCCCTGAAATGTCGCGGGCATCCCCCGTGTCGCGGGCAGGGATG
>JBNGDP010000004.1:48265-82234 GCA_049975345.1 Oceanipulchritudo sp.
CCCGCGACACGGAAACTTACTTCCCCGTCTTTTCCATGCGCTTGCGAGCATGGGGATCGAGGATGCGCTTGCGCAGGCGCAGGATTTTCGGTGTCGCCTCGACATACTCGTCGGTCTCGATGTACTCGAGGGCACGCTCAAGGGAAAAGCGGACCGGCGGGGCCAGCTGCACGTTCTTGTCGCTGCCGGCGGCCCGGAAATTGGTCAGCTGCTTGCCCTTGGTGGGATTGACCGGTAGGTCGATGCGCTTGGGGGATTCCCCGACGACCATGCCGATGTAGACCTCCTCCCCGGGGCAGACGAAGAGCTTACCGCGCTCCTCGAGGGCCATCAGGGCGTAACCGGTGGCGGAACCCTGCTCCATGGAAACAAGCGTTCCGGTCTGGCGGTTGACGATCTCCCCGGCCCAGGGCTTGTAAGCGTCGAAGAGGTGGCTCATGACCCCCTGGCCGCTGGTCATGTTGACGAGGTCGAACTCGAACCCGATCAGGCCGCGGGTCGGGATATTCACCTCGACGGTCGTGCGTCCCATCATGTGGGCGTGCATGCCGGTCACCTGTCCCTTGCGCGAGGCCAGATCCTTCATGATCCCCCCCACGGCTTCATCCGGAACGTCGATCCACACGTTTTCAAAGGGCTCGCAGCTTTGGCCGTCAACCGTGCGGCGGATCACCTGGGGCCGGGAAACAAGGACTTCGTACCCCTCGCGCCGCATCTGTTCGACGAGGATGGCGATCTGCATGGCCCCCCGGGCGGAAACCATGAAGCGCGCCCCGTCCGTGGCCTCCTCAACGGAAATGGAAATATTCGTCCGGGTCTCCCGCAGGAGGCGCTCGCGAATCTGCCGGGAGGTCACCCGTTTTCCGTCCCGCCCGGCGAAGGGCCCGTCATTGACCGCGAACTCCATCTGGATGGTCGGGGGATCGATCTCCATGAACGGAAGGGCCTCCTGTTCCGGCGTGGCGACGATGGTTTCCCCGATGTCCGCCTCCTCGAAACCGGCCAGGCCGACAATGTTCCCGGCCACCGCGATCCGGGAATCGTTTGTCTGGAGACCGGAATATTCGAACAATTTGGTGACCTTGGCGGATTCCCGCGACCCGTCCTTGCGGATGATGTGCAGGCGGTCCCCACCCTTGGCTTCCCCGCTGAGGATGCGGCCCACCGCCACCCGGCCGACGTAATCGTTCCAGTCAATATTGCTGACCAGCATGCGAAAGGGTCCCGGTTCCACCACCGGGGGATCGATCCGTTCCATGATCGTCTCGAAAAGGGCGGTCATGTCCGCCCGCGGGCCGTCCAATCCACGGGCCGCCCAACCATTCTTCGCGCTGGCGTAGAGAAAAGGAGCGCTGAACTGGTCCTCGTCGGCCTCGAGATCGAGAAAGAGCTCGAGCACCTTGTCGTGCACGGCCTTCGGGTCGGCGTGCTCGCGGTCCACCTTGTTGATGACGACGATCGGCTTCAGGTGGTGGCGCAAGGCCTTCATCAAGACAAAACGGGTCTGGGCCTGCGGGCCCTCGTAGGCGTCGACCAGGAGCAATACCCCGTCGACCATTCTCATCACCCGCTCGACCTCGGCCCCGAAGTCCGCGTGCCCGGGCGTGTCGACGATGTTGATCAGGCTCTCCTTCCAGTGGATGGAGGTGTTTTTCGACTTGATCGTGATCCCCTTTTCCCGCTCCAGGTCCATCGAATCCATCATCCGCTCGGCCACGATCTGGTTCTCACGGAACAGCCCCCCGGCCTTCAGCATCTGGTCCACAAGGGTCGTTTTGCCGTGGTCGACGTGCGCGATGATCGCGATGTTGCGGATGTTTTTCGGGTTCATGGTCTTTGGACAAGGGACGAGAGACGAGGGACGAGGGACAGGAGCTTGTCAACTCATCCGTGCGCAAAGCGCCGCTGCTGCCAGAAGGCTCCCGCCACGGCCCCGAGGGCGTTGAAGATGAGATCAAGCCCCATGTTGTAGAGATCCCCGACCCCGGTCTCCTCGAGATTCACGTAGGCGAGAAACTCGATGATCTCATTGACCGCGCTGAGCCCGAGGCTGCCCGCGACGGCGAAAAAGATGAGCATTCCGGGATGCGTCCCCCGCAGGCTGCGCCTGGCGATCAACTGGTGCATCGCCACCGCCGCGGCCATGAATCCATAAAAATGGACCACCTGGTCCATCTTCAGGATGTAAAAATCCCCGCCCCGGTCGAGGATCGGCACGATGCGCCAACCATACAGCACGGTGTCGCCGACGGGCACCAGACCCCCCATCATGTGCAGGAGCCCCCAGAAGGAAAGCAACCACAGTACCAGGTGATCCAGGCCGGACTTCCGGGCCGTGGCCAGAATCAACAAACCGATCCCCAGCGTAACCCCGAGGTACGCGATGAATTCAAAATTCCCGCGGCTGACATAAAAAAATCCCGCCACCACCAGGTACCCCAGCGTGAAAAGGATCAGCCCTTTGTATTCATTCAATAGATTCTTCATTCTTCGTCCCTCGTCCCTGGTCCCTGGTCCCACGTCCCTAATCCCGAAAATACCTCACCCCGGAGGCGAAGACCGGCTGCTCCTTCTCGCCGGTGATGTTGATGCCCACATCGGCACCGACACGCTCGCTGTGGCCCATTTTTCCGAAGATGCGCCCGCAAGGGCTGGTGATCCCCTCGATGGCATAAAGGGAGCCGTTCGGATTGTCCGGAAGGACCATCGTTGGCCGGCCGGTGGCATCCACATATTGCGTGGCCACCTGGTCGTTCTGGAGGATGCCGGCCAGGACCTCCTCCTTGCCGACAAAGCGCCCTTCCCCGTGGGAGACCGGAATGAGGTATTCCGCGCCGAGGGGACAGAGCGAAAGCCACGGGGAAAGCCGCGAAACCACCTTGGTGCGCACGTAAGAGGAAACGTGCCGGCCGAGATGGTTGACCGTCAGGCTCGGATGATCGGCCTGCATGGGCTGGATCCGCCCGTACGGGAGCAGGCCCAGTTTGACCAGAGCCTGGAATCCGTTGCAGATGCCGAGGATCAGGCCGTCGCGTTCCTTGTAGAGACGGCCCGTGGCCTCCGCCACACGTTCATTGCGGAAAATCGAGGCGATGAACTTGCCGGAACCTCCCGGCTCGTCCCCGGCACTGAAACCGCCCGCCAGCATGAGGATCTGGCATTGCCCGAGTTCCTCTTCCAGGGCCCGCAGACTGGCCTCGATGTCGGCATGGCTGCGGTTGCGGATCACGAGAATCTCCGGGACGGCCCCGGCCGCCTCGAAGGCGCGGGCCGTGTCATACTCACAGTTGGTTCCGGGGAAAACGGGTATCAGCACCCGCGGCCGGGCCGCCCGCGTCGCCGAATACCGCACCTTGTGGGGTTCGAACATCTGGCTCGGGATTGCCCGGTCAACGGACGCAACCCTCGTGGGAAAAACGGTTTCCAGCGGGGCTTCCCACGCCTCCCGCAGGCGGTCGATCGAGAGTTCCCCCTCATTGACGACGATGAACGGCCGGTGACAGGTGCGGCCGACCAGCTCGCCGGGAATGCTTTCAAGCTCCGCCCCCGGGCGGACTTCCAGCAACAGGCCGCCAAAATCGGGCGCAAACAATCCGTCCGCTTCGAAGGGCCTCGCGAAACAGAAGCCGATCCGGTTGCCGAAGGTCATTTTGCTGACGGCGGCGGCGAGCCCCCCCTCCCGGATGACCGAGGCCGCGAGGACGTCCCCCCGGGCGCCGGCTTCCGACACCGCGTTGTAGTTGTTTTTCAACACATCCCAGACCGGGATGCCGGCCGGATCCCGCGGCACGGGCACGCGCAGCACCCGGTGGTCGCTGCCCTTGAACTCGGGGGAAAGGACGCGCCGCACGTCAACCGGGCAGACCGCGAAAGAGACGAGGGTCGGGGGGACGTCCATCTCCTTGAAACTGCCGGACATGGAGTCCTTCCCCCCGATCGCGGCGATCCCGAGCTCCTTCTGGGCCAGCCAGGCGCCAAGAAGGGCGGCGCAGGGCTTGCCCCATCGCTCGGGTTCCCCCCTCAGGCGCTCGAAATACTCCTGCAGGGTCAGCCAACTGTCCTCGATCCGGCCACCGGCGGCAACCAGCCGGGCCACCGATTCCACCACCGCGTGGACCGCCCCGTGAAAGGGGCTCCACGTCGACAACCCCGGATGGAAGCCGAAACTCATAAGGGTTCCCTGGTTGGTGTGGCCCTTCAGAAGGGGAAGCTTCGCGGCCATCGCCTCCACGGGAGTGATCCGCTCCCTGCCACCGAATGGATGCAGCACCGAGCCGGCCCCGATCGTGCTGTCAAAGCGTTCCACCAGGCCCTTTTGCGAACAGACATTCAGGCCGGAAAGCATCCGCGTCCACTGTTCTTCAAGGTCGCCCGCCTTCACCGTTTCCGCCATCGGTCCGGGCCCCTTTGGATGGACGATCTTCACCCTCGACTCCTGCCGCACCCCGTTGGTGTCGAGGAAGGAGCGGGCGATATCGACAATGGTCCGGCCGCGCCAGGTCATGCGCAGCCGAGGCTCCGCGGTCACCTCGGCCACCTGCACGGCTTCCAGGTTCTCGCGCGCGGCATGCTCCAGAAAGGCTTGCACATCCCCGGCATCCAGCACGACGGCCATGCGCTCCTGCGATTCGGAAAGGGCGATTTCCGTACCGTCGAGACCATCGTATTTCAGGGGGACCGCGTCCAGGTTGATGGCCAGGCCGTCCGCCAGCTCGCCAATGGCCACCGAGACCCCGCCGGCCCCGAAATCGTTGCAACGCTTGATCAGCCGGCTCACCTCGGGAATCCGGAAAAGCCGCTGCAGCTTGCGCTCCATCGGGGGATCCCCCTTCTGGACCTCGGCGGCATTCTCAAGGGCGGTGTCCGTATGCGCCTTGGAGGAGCCGGTGGCCCCCCCGATGCCATCCCGCCCGGTGCGTCCGCCGACAAGGAGGACGGCGTCCCCGGCCTGCGGGGTGCCTCGCATCACCTGGGACCGCGGAGCGGCGGCGATGACGGCCCCGATCTCCATGCGCTTGGCAATATAGCCGGGATGGTAGATTTCATGCACCATTCCCGTCGCAAGACCGATCTGGTTGCCATAGCTGCTGTAGCCGTGGGCCGCCTCCAGGGTGATCTTGCGCTGCGGCAGCTTTCCGGGAAGCGTCTCCTCAACGGGCTGGCGGGGATCCCCGCAACCGGTTACCCGCATCGCCTGGTAAACGTAGCTGCGCCCTGACAAGGGGTCGCGGATCGCCCCTCCCAGACAGGTCGCGGCCCCGCCGAAGGGCTCGATCTCGGTCGGATGGTTGTGCGTCTCGTTCTTGAACATGACCAGCCATTCCTCGCTCTCCCCGTCGATTTCCACCGGCACCACGATGCTGGCCGCGTTCACTTCCTCGGAAAGCTCGAGGGCTCCCAGCCGGCCGGCCTTGCGGAGCGACTTCATCCCCATCAGGGCAATGTCCATCAGGCAGACCGGACGATCCCCGGGATCGGTTCCGTAAACGTCCCTGCGCGCCTCCTGGTAAGCCTCCCAGGCCGCCTGGACCGGGGCGGTCAGCGGCCCCTCTTCCACCTCGAAGGAGGTGATTTCCGTCAGGAAGGTGGTATGGCGACAGTGGTCGGACCAGTAGGTGTCCAACAGCTTGATCTCCGTGACGGTCGGCTCGCGCCGGGCCTCCTCCCGGAACCAGCGCTGGCAGAAGAGAAGGTCCTCCGGCGACATGGCCAGCCCGAACCGGTCGTGCAGCGCGGACAGGAAGGACGCGTCCCCCGAAATAAACCCCTCGATCGCGGACACCGGTTGCGGCTCCGGGGCCGGATGACGCAGGGTCTCCGGCCGGCCCAGGGACGCCTCGCGCGAATCAACCGGATTGATGCGGTACCGCTTGATCCGTTCAAGCCCGTCCTGCCCGACGGCCCCGCCGAGGATCAGAACCTCCGCACAGCGGACCGCCGGGTCGCAGTCCGCAAGGAGTTTCAGGCACTGCTCCGCGGAATCCGCCCGCTGGTCGAACTGCCCGGGCAGGTATTCCACGGCAAAGACCGGCTCCCCGTCCCGCCAGGGGCGTGCCTCGTGCAGGATCTCGATGGCCGGCTCCGCGAAAAGGGATTGCTTGCCGGCTTCCCAGACCTCTTCGGAGACCCCCTCCACATCGTAGCGCAGGAGGAAGCGAACCGATTCAAGCCCCTCCAATCCCAGATCACGCCGGATGTCGCCCAGCAGGGACTCCGCCTCCTGGCGGAAACCGGGTCGCTTTTCCACGTAGACTCGCCTGATCATGCATCGTAGATGAGCGAGCATTCCCGTTACTGCAATCCCCAAAGGCCCGGTCGATCCGACAAAAGATTTGCACCGCCTGCATCCGTCCTCCACGTTGCTCGGAGGATTTCCCAGGATCGCAGATGAGTGACTTGATCAAGCATGAATGTGGCATCGCCCTGATCCGGCTCAAGCAGCCCCTGAAATACTATGCGGACAAATACGGCAGCCCGCTCCACGGTTTCAGCAAGCTCTTCCTGCTCATGGAGAAGCAGCACAATCGCGGCCAGGACGGGGCAGGGATCGGCTGCGTCAAGCTCAACATGCCGCACGGCCAGGCCTTCATGCACCGGGAACGCGTCCTCAGGGAAAATTCCCTCGGCCCGCTCTTTCGCAAACAACTCAAGCGCTATGACAAGGCGGTGGCCAAGGGGATCATCATTCCCGAATTCACCGATACCGTGAAGGCGCACTTTGACTTCAGCGGGGAGATCCTCATGGGACACCTCCGGTACGGGACCTCCGGTGAGTTCGCGGAAAGCTCCTGCCATCCCTATTTCCGGCGCAGCAACTGGCCGACCCGCAACCTCATGGTCTGCGGTAACTTCAACATGACCAACACCGCCGAACTGAACCGGATCCTCATCAAGCGCGGCCAGCATCCCATTTTCGACACCGACACCCAGACCATTCTCGAGGAAATCGGCTTTCATCTCGATGAGGCCCACGACGCCATCTACCACAAGATGCGCGACGAGGCCAACATGGCCGGGCCCGAGATCCCCGACGTGATCTCCAAGGAACTCGACCTTGTCCGCATTCTCCGCCAGGCCGCCAAGGTCTGGGACGGCGGCTACACCATCGCCGGCATGGTCGGCAACGGCGACTGCTTCGTCCTGCGCGACCCCAACGGAATCCGCCCCGCCTACTATTTCGAGGACGACGAGGTCATCGCCTTCGCCTCCGAGCGGGTGCCCCTCATGACCTCCTTCGACAAGGAAACGGAGGATGTGCGGGAAGTCCCGCCGGGACATGTCGCCTGCATCAAGAACAACGGCGAATTCCGCATCGAGCCATTCCATGATCCCGCCCCGCGCACCTCCTGCACCTTCGAGCGGATCTACTTCTCCCGGGGCAACGATCCGGAAATCTACCAGGAGAGGAAGGCCCTCGGCGCAGCCCTCTGCCCCCACATCCTGGACCGGATCGACCATGACCTGACCCATTCCGTCTTTTCCTACATTCCCAACACCGCCGAAACCGCCAGTTACGGCCTCCTCCACGCCCTGCGCAAGTACCGCCGCTCCGCCGTCAAGCGGCGGATCCTCGAGGCCCATGCCGCGGGCATCCTCGACGAGAAACTGGTCGACGAACTCATCCTCGACAACTGGCCGCGGGCCGAGAAGATCGCCCACAAGGATATCAAGCTGCGGACCTTCATATCGAACGAGAAGGGGCGCAGCAAGCTTGTCTCCCACGTCTACGACATCACCTACGATGTCGTCCATGCGGAGGACAACCTCGTGGTGCTGGACGATTCCATCGTCCGCGGGACCACCCTGCGGGAATCGATCATCAAGATCCTCTCCCGGACCAATCCCAAACGGATCATCGTCGCCTCCACGGCCCCGCAGATCCGTTACCCGGACTGCTACGGGATCGACATGAGCGAGCTGGGCAAGTTCATCGCCTTCCAGGCCGCCATCAACCTGCTCAGGGACCGGGGAGCCCAGGAGGTCATCGAGGAGGTCTACCGGGCCTGCCTGCGGGAGGTGGCCAAGCCCCTCGAGAAACAGGTCAACTGCGTCAAGGCGATCTATGCCCCCTTCAGCGCGGAAGAGATCTCCGGGCGGATCGCCGAGATGCTCTACCCGAGGGACATCCTCTGGAATGGCGAGCTCTGCATCCTGTACCAGTCGATCGAGGATCTGCACAAGTCCATACCGGAACATACCGGCGACTGGTACTTCACGGGGAACTACCCCACCCCGGGCGGAACGCGGATCGCGAACATGGCCTTCATCCAGTATTTCGAAAAACGCGACGGACGCAGCTACGACCTTTGACATGCCGGAAATAAAGAAAGCCTACGCCCGGGCCGGGGTCGACATCGCCCTCGCTGGAAGACTGCTGGACCGAGTGAAGCCTTCCCTGAAGCGCGCCTCCCGGCCGGAATCCCTCGGCTCGATCGGCGGATTCGGCGGGTTCTTCGACATCTCGAGGACCGGTTTGCGCCATCCCGTCCTGGTCAGCAGCACCGACAGCGTCGGCACGAAAGTGACCGCCGCCCGGATCACCGGGATTTACCGGAACCTCGGGGCCGACATCGTCAACCACTGCGCCAATGACGTCGCCGTGTGCGGCGCCGAGCCGTTGTATTTCCTCGATTACTACGCCACCGGAAGCCTGGACCGGAACTATGTCACCCTTCTCAAGGGGATTGCCCGGGCCTGCGAGGCCGCGAACATCGCCCTCGTCGGGGGCGAGACGGCCGAACTTCCGGGCGTCTATGCCGAGGGGGAATGCGACCTCGTCGGCACCATCGTCGGGGTTGTCGACAAGCCGAAGATCCTCACCGGGGAGGCCGTCCGCCCCGGGGATGTCCTTGTCGGGATCCGTTCCAGCGGCCTGCATACCAACGGATTCTCCCTCGCCAGAAAAATCCTCTTCGCGGAAATGGGACTCAAGGGGAGCGATCCCCTTCCCGGCTTCCGGCAGAGGACGGGCGCCGCCCTCATGCAGCCGCACCTGGATTATTCAGGATTCATCCGGGACGCCCTCCGCGGGCTGAACAAGGCCCGGGGCGCGGCGCGGCGCAAGGACAACGCCCTCTTCGGCCTCGCCCACATCACCGGCGGCGGCTTCAAGGGCAACGTCCCCCGCATCCTCCCGGACAACTGTAATGCCATAATCAATACAGGATCCTGGAAACCCCTCCCCGTCTTCCAGGTCCTGTCCGGCGACGGGCGGATCGATTTCGAGGAGGCCTACGAGGTGTTCAACATGGGCGTCGGCCTCGTCGCCGTCTGCTCCGGGGAGGCGGCCCCCGCCCTTGTCAGGCTGGCCGCCGGACACGGCCACAAGGCCTGGACCATCGGCTCCGTCGTCAAGGGAACCGGCAAGGTCGAGCTTCAATAGACCCTGGAGCTTCGACCCTGGATCCCGGACCTTCGACCTTCGACCACCCTCAGGTCGTGGCAGGCGAGGATGAACTCGCTGCAGGACCATGCCTGGAAGGCCTTCCCCATCGGCTTCCCGGTGCGGCCGTGGGCCCATTCGTTGAATTCCCATTCATGCTGGATGCCGGAATGGTTGAGCCGGGCGAGGTTGAGCAGTTCGTTCAGGGCCACCTCCCGCAGGCCGAGGCGGTTGATGTAACGGACCCACTGGGCGCCAATGAACGGCCAGATGCCCCCATTGTGATAGTGATGGGGAAGGTTCAGCAGGTTGACGATGTAATACTGCCGCCAACCCGGATCCCCGGACTGGACCACTGGATACAGGTTCGCCACGGGAAAGGGCTCGTTGACCCCGGCTCCCCACATGAAACGAAAGGCGATCTTGGCCCGTTCCATGTCGAGCACGTTGTTCAGAACGGCCAGGATGTTGCCGTACACGTCGCAGCGCCAGTCGAAATCAAAGGGTGTCACCTGGGCGATGAGGTAGTTCGTGTCCCCGAGGGAGAACTGCTTGTCAGCGAAGCTGTAGTGGTTTTCCGCCATGGAATTGGTGGAGGGCCAGAACTTGTGCAGGATGGCGGCCTTGATGGAGCTGGACCAGCGGATGTAATCGCCGGCCCGCCGCCATTCGCCCAGCATCTCCAGAAGCCTGCCAAAGCACACGTTTGCCCGGAACCAGAGGATCTCGTCGTAAAGGACATTGTAGCTGCGCCCGAATAGATCCGTCCAGTCGCCCGCTTCGGGCACTTCCAGGAGGGCGTCGTTGTTGCTGTCGTGGGCGCTGAGCCAGTCCATGGCCCTCTGGATGACGGGAAGATATTCCCGCAGCAGGTCGAGGTCCTCGGTTGCCTGCACGTACTCGTGGAAAGCGATGATCACCCACAGGCCGCTGTCGATGGAGCAGATCCCCCCGACGCCCGAGTAATCGGGAAACCCGTTGTCAATGCTGACATTGGCGGGAATCTGGCCGGGGGTGGAGACATGCTTCAAAAGGGTGACGAGGGTCTGGCGCGCGCAGGCCACAAGCTCCTTGTCCCTGACCATGAGGGCCCCCATCAGGGCAATGCTTCCGTCACGCGCCCAGACGCTGCGATAGTTGGCGTCGGTCCCGCGGGTGTCGTTGTCCTCGAGGGAACAGGCGGAAAAGCCCATCGGGGTGATGTTGCGCCGCAAGCCCTCCAGGGCCTTCCTGTAGGCGGTCTGGACAAAGGCGGCATCCTCCTTTCCGAAAGCATGGATGCTCTCCTCCTCCATGAAGCGCTGCAGGCTTTCATGCTCCCCCACCTCGACAAGGTGCTGGTCGGGCGGATTCCGTGGAACGACGACCCTGGGGATAACCTTCAGGGCCAGCAGGCCTTCGAGCACCCCGTCGGCAAAGCATTCACGGGCCATGTAGACCTCCTTCCCGATAACGGCCTCCAACAGTTCGGGCTGGGCGTTGCCGACAACGATCCCCCTGATTCCCTTCTTCAGGATCATTGCCGCGTCATTACCGGTGTCCCCGGCGGCCGCCGCCTCCGCCCTGGCAATCCCGAGGTGCTTGAGCAGCCAGCTGAGGGCGTTGCCCTTGTTCGCGTATTTGGGAAGAAGATCGAGGTCCCGGTTGCTTGAATAAACAATATTGGTGTTCAACCCGGCCTTTTCGAGCGCCTCGTCCAGCCGGCGGATAGCCTCCTGCCCGGCATCGCGCAGGTACCAGCTGGATTTGTGCGGAGTCTGGAAATACTCCGGCTGGCGTTCCACGGCGGGAAAGGTTTCCAGAAGGATGCGCTCGGCCGTCTCCAGATCCCAGCCCTCCTCGAGGATCGTCTGGAAGGATTTCAATTCACGGGACCGCCGGTAGTCGAAAATGAGGGTCCCGACACCGCAGATCAGGTAGTCGGGAGGCGGAAGGATCTCCTCCTCGATGAGGGAGCAGGTGTCCTCGAGCATCCGCCCCGTGTTATAGCAGAGGAGGGGGCGCTCGGCGGATGGAAGACTGTTCCAGGTCTCCCGGAAGGCCCGGGAGGCGTCCAGCTTCCCGAGCAGGGTGCCGTCCAGGTCGGAGGCAAGGAGGCGGATCGGCGCGGGTTTTCGGGTCGTTGCCATGTCAATGATTCAAGGAAAGCCGCCGGCCTCTGCAAGAGGAAGGTGGCCGGATTCCGGAATCAGGGCTCGCTGACCTCGATCGACGGGGTCATGCGCCCCTCGACCAGCTTCAGCAGCTGTTGGGCGATGCCGGTCCAGGTGAAGAGGCTGCGCACGGTATGGGCTCCCTCCATGGACATGCGGTCGCGGATTTTCTTGTACCGGATGGCCTTGAGGATGGTGATGCCGAAGTCCACCTTGTCGAAGGTGTCGGCGAAGAGGGCGTCGGTCCCGTAGGTAAGGGTTCGATACAAACCCCCGTGCGTGGTCACGACCGTGGGCGTTCCGCAGGCCATGGCCTCGATGGCGGTCATGCCGAAAGGCTCGTACCGGCTGGGTAGGCAGAAAACGTCGGCCGCCCGGTAGAAGTCGGCCATTTCCTCGTCCGGAAGGGAACCGGTCAGGATGATCCGGTCCTTCAACCCGAGGGAGACAATCTGCTCTTCCAGTTCCTTTCGCATGGGATCCTCGGTGACCCCTTCGGTCTCGGAACCGACGGCGAGCCGGAGGATGACATCGTCGGCCCGTTCGGCGACCACGGAAAAGGCCTCGACGAGAAGGTCGAAGCCCTTGTTCCTGCTGAGCCTCCCGATGGAGGAAACGATCTTCCGGTCGACGGGCATCCCGAAGTCCTCGCGAATCGCCATCCGGGTGGCCTCGCTCACCGGGAAGAAACGGTTGTCGTCATAACCGGGCGGAATCATGCGCACCTTGGAACGCGGCAGGTCGTAGTCCTCGTAAAACATGTCCAGCTGCATCGGGGAAGTGGCGATCACCATGTCGCATTCCCGGTACAGGGTCGTCTCATGATGGATGCGGCGGGCGAAATTGTAGGTCTTTTCCAGCTTCCCGGTGTCTTCCGGGAAATCGGTCTCCATCTGCTTCTTTTTCCACACGCCGATGCTGTGCGGGGTGTGGATGTGGGGAATGCCCAACACTTCAGCGAGGTGCTGGCCGGCAAGTCCCGCATCCCAGTAGTGGCTGTTGATGAACTCGTACTTGAGGCGGCGCTTGCGAATGAAGCGCAGGGCGTTCTCGGTCCATTCGGGAAGCTTCTTGTAGAGATACTCCTTGGGGATGAAGTCTTTTCCACCGCAGGACATGCGGATGATGCGGACGTTTTCGTCGACGTCCTCCATTTCCGGCTGGTCCTCGAAACGACGGGTCCAGATATCCACCTTGTAACCGAGCTGGGAGAGTTTCCTCGACAATTCCAGCACGTACACCACCTGTCCGCCGGTGTCCGGCATGCCCAGGGGGGGATCGGCGGCGACGTACCCGTGCGTGGAAACCATCGCAATGCGTTCGCGAACACGCACCCTGCCGGCGCGCTTATTCCGGGGCGTTGTTTCTTTGCTCATGAATCAGGCTTACTGTACGGCGGTTTGAAAATAGCGCAAACCAAACCTTGATGTTCCGCGCCGGAGCGTTCATCAAGAGGGGGTGCAAAAGTCCGCCTCAGTGGAGTTCCTGTACGGGTTGAATCCGGCCTTCGAATGCCTGCGCGCGGGAAGGCGCAAGGTGTTGGAAGCCTTCATCAACGAGCAGACCGCGGAAAGCCCGCGATTGAAAATCCTGCGCCGCCTGCTTGAGGAACAGGAAATTCCCGTGACCCTCACCGACAAGGGGCGGCTGCACCAGCTCAGCGCTTCGACCGAACACCAGAATGTCGTCCTGAAAACAAGCCGCTATCCCTATGTCTCGCACACGGAGTGCCTGCATGCGCCGCGGGTGCTGCTGCTGGACAACGTCGAGGATCCCCACAACGTGGGGGCGATCCTGCGTTCGGCCGAGGTTTTCGGGTTCCATCATATCCTGCTTCCCACCAGGGGCGTGCCGGAGGTCTACCCTTCCGTATCCAAGGTCTCGGCCGGTGCGGTTGAATTCCTCAACATCGCGCGCGACTGCAACGCGGTCGCGTACGTCAAGAAGGCCCTGGAGGCGGGGTACACCGTGGCGGCCCTCGATGCGAAGGGGAACGTCCGGCTGGATGATTTCGCCAGGGAGGTGCCGGTTCCGCTGCTGGTGGTCATCGGGGGCGAGGACAAGGGAGTCGGCCAGTTCATCCTCAACCACGCCACCGTGACCCTCGCCATCCCGCAAAGCGGACGGATCAACTCCCTGAACGCCTCGGTGGCCGCCTCACTGACCCTCTACGCGCTGCGCCTTTCCTGAGGACTCCGCCTCCGCGAAGGCGGCTTCAATGACTTTTTCCGAGACCTTGCCCGCGGTCCCGAGTTCCTGCGCGAAGACCTGCACCTTGAATTCCTCAAGCAGCCAGCGCAGGCGGCGCCTGGTTGGGGCGGGGCATTTCAGGGCCTGGTAGCGGCGGATGTATTTCAGGAGGGGCCCGGCCTTTTCCGCGTCCTTGGCCGGGTTCTGCCGGGCCCGCCGGATGCGGAGGGCCAGCGCCTCCAGATAGCGCGGGTAGTGAAAAAGTTGCGACAGGGAGAGCTGGCGGAGAAACCGCGGATGCAGAAGGGCATCGAGTTCGGCGGTCCAGGGCTGGCCAGCGCCGGCAATTTCCAGCACCTTTCCGCGCTTTTGCAGGACGGACTCCAGCAGGTCCACGTAGCGGGGAACCAGTCCCTTCATTTCGCGGCGGGCGCCTTCCACCACGGTGTTCAGCTTTCCGGGATCGAGTGGGAGGGCGTCCCGGCAGGATAACAGGTGGGCACGGACCAGGGCGAAGGAGTCGGAGAGCAGGGCCCCGGATTCCATGAGGAATGAATACCCGAGGGCAACCCGCTTGATTTCGCCCGCAAGGTCGCGCTGCAACCAGGCGAAATCCTTTGCCAGGGCTTCCCCGCACAGGGCCGTGAAGCCGGCCCGCGTCGCCGCGCCGGCCGCCTCCGGGGTGGGGAAAAGCTTCAGGCGGACCTTTCCTTCCGTTGCCTGCAGTCCGGGCCAGGCCTTCACGGGAAGCCCCGCAAGGTCGCCAAGGTGCAGCTCGTGGGGCAACCGGGGAAGGTTGGCCGGATGCACCTCGCTCATCTCATACCGGCGACAACCGTCCTTCCATACCTTCAGTTTGCCGCGTCCCTCCCCCTTGTCGAATCCGGCGCGGACCGCCTCGGCGTACTGGCGGCGCACCTTTTCCCAGTCGCGCCCGGAGGCGATCGTCCGCTTCTCCCGGTCAACCAGTTCCAGGCGCGGGAGCAGATACTCCGGAACAGCCTCCGAGGACCAGTCCTTCGGCCCGGCACGCACGCCCTTCATCTCCCACAGCAGCCTTGTCAACTGTTCGACAAGGGAACCGCTCCCCGGGGAAACCCTCAGCGCCAACTCCGCGGTCAGGTCGGAGAGCGGGAACAACCGCTTGCGGATTTCCTTGGGCAGGCCGCGCAGGAGGCATTCGATCCGCTGGCGGATATATCCGGGAACGGCCCAGTCGATGGACTCCGGATCCACCGACTCGAACTGCTCGACGGGAATCCGCAGCGTCGCGCCGTCGTCCTCCTCGCCGGGCCTGTAGGCGTAGGCAAGGTTGATCCGGACACCCTCCAGTTCGGTTGTATCGGGAAATTGCGACAAATCATCCCCTTCCTCCGCGGAGGGCAAAAGGTCCGCCTCGGCGGCAAAGAGGAAATCGGGCTTTCCACCGTGCCGGTCGCGGATGAAAGCCTTCAGGTCGCCAAGGGATCCGACGTTCCGGAGGCGGGAAGCATAGAAGTCGTACAGCCTCTCGTCGAGTGCCCATGTGGAGCCGAGACGCAGGCGCGTCTGCCGCTCGCGGATCTCCTCCAGCAGCTTCCGGTTCGCCTCCTCAAAGGGCAGCCGGGTCTGCAGGCGCCCCTCCACCAGCGCCTCCCGGATGAAGATTTCCGTCGCTTCGCGGGGGTTCACCTTCAGGTAAGCGGTCCGCCTGGAGGCCACTTCCAGGCCGTGGAGAAGGATCCGCTCGCGCGCCATGACGCGCTCCCCCTTCTCATCGTAAACGGGATCTGTGTATTTATGATTCAGTACATGTTCACCAACCCGCAGGATCCATTGCGGGTCGATGCGCGCCACGGTGCGGGCGTAGAGGCGGGTCGTCTCCATGAACTCCGCGCAGAGGATCCACCTGGCGCCCCTCGACTGCGGACCGTCCGCCGCGGGGCCGCCTTTGGCGCCCCCACCCTTTTTTCTCCTTTCCATCTTTGTGAAAAGGCCGGAACCGGGAAAGATCATGACCTTGCGGTTGCGGGTCGCCCGGTAATGGTTGGTCTCCTCCATCTGGGCAACCCCCGAAAGCAGGCCGCTGAGCAGGGCGCGGTGCACCTGCTCGTACTCCGCCGGTTCACCGTTCTCACGGAACATGCTGATCTCCTTGAGGGTCCGCTCCAGCTGGGCGTGAATATCGCGCCATTCCCGCATACGCAGATAGGAAAGGTAGTGCGCCTTGCAGAATTTGCGCAGCTGGTTCTGGCTCAGCCGTTCCATCTCGTCGTGGTAGGCGTTCCAGATGTTCAACAGGGTGAGGAAATCCGATTCCGGATGGCGGAACTTCGCGTGCATCTGGTCGGCCGCCTTCGAGGAATCCATCGGGCGTTCCCGCGGATCCTGGATGCTTAGTCCGGCGGCGATGACAAGGACCTCGTGGACGCATCCCTCCCGGTTCGCCTCCAATAGCATCCGTCCGACGGTCGGATCCACGGGCAGGTGCGACAGCTTCCTTCCCAGCGGGGTCAACCGGAGATCGGGATCGAGGGCCCCCAACTGTACCAGCAGTTCGTACCCGGCGCGGATCGCCCGTTCACCCGGCGGGTTGATGAAGGGAAAGGTGCGGATTTCCCCGATCCGGAAGGCGATCATGCGCAGAATCACATCAGCCAGGTTGCAGCGGAGGATCTCGGGCGTCCCGTACTCGGCGCGGCTTTTGAAATCCTGTTCACTGTAGAGACGAACGCACACCCCCTCGCTCAGGCGGCCCGCACGCCCCTTTCGCTGGTTGGCGGAGCTTTGCGGGATTTTCTCGATGGGCAGGCGTCGGGTGTGCGTTCCCGCGCTGTAGCGGCTGATCCGGGCCAGACCGCTGTCGATCACAAACCGGATTCCCGGAATGGTGATGGAGGTCTCCGCGATGTTGGTGGATAGAATCAGCTTCCGGAACCGGCTGGGTTGAAAGATGCGGTCCTGTTCGGCCCCGGAGAGGCGCCCGAACAAGGGAAGGATTTCCAGGCGCGAATGACCCCGTTTTTCCAACATGTCGCGGACCTCGCGGATGTCCTTTTCCCCGGGAAGGAAGACAAGGATGTCGCCCGGACGGTTCAGCAGCAGGATATCCTCGATGGAACGCACCACCCCGTCGACATAGGTCATCTCCCCGCTGTCCTCCAACAATTCGTCGATCGGGGAATAGCGCGTTTCCACCGGATACAGCCGTCCGCTGACCTCGATCACCGGGGCGTTCCCGAAGGCCTTCGAGAAGGCTTCCGTGTCGATGGTCGCGGAGGTGATCACGACTTTCAGGTCTCCACGCCGCTGCAGCAGCTGCTTGAGGTATCCCAGCAGGAAATCGATGTTCAGGCTGCGCTCGTGCGCCTCGTCGACGATGATCACGCTGTACTGGCTCATCTCCGGATCGCCCTGCAGCTCCGTCAGCAGCATCCCGTCGGTCATCACCTTGATCACGGTCTCCGGCCGGGTCTTGTCGGTGAAGCGGATTTTCGCCCCGACCTCGCAGCCCCAGACCACGCCCAGCTCCTCGGCGATCCGGCGGGAGATCGAGAGTGCGGCCACCCGGCGCGGCTGGGTGCAGGCGATCTTTCCACGCTCCGCCAAGCCCGCCTCGAGGCACATCTTGGGTATCTGGGTCGTCTTTCCCGAGCCGGTTTCCCCGGCAATCACCACCACCGGATGAGATTTGAGCAGCTCCATAATCGCCCGGCGGTGCGCCACGATCGGCAACTCCTCCGGATAGCGGATCCTCAACTGCTCTATTCCATTCATGAAAACGACCAGCCTAGAGCACCTCCCTTGCCCGAGTCGAGCGCACACCTTCGAGTTGTCCTTTCACGGACGAAGACCCGCGCTGGTGACAGTCTTCGCGCGTAAACGCGCTACTCGAAGATAAACGCGCTACTCGGACTTGAAGCGGCGATTGATCCCACCACCGTGAGGCTCAGTCCGCTTTGCGTTTCGTCCCACTCGACGTGCACGCGCAGGCGGGCCGCGCGGGCCTGCGACAGCTCCCATCCGAAGCGCCGGTAGGTGTCCGGAAACAGGACGGTCTCTGCAATACCGGTCTCGTCGGCCAGGGAAAGGAACTTCATCAGCCCGCCCTGGAGGGTGCGGTGCAGGCGGTGGCAAACCTGGATGCCGGCGATTTCCACTTCCCGGCCAACGCATGACGCCAGATCGGTGATGGGCACCGTGCCCCGCCGGTCGACCCCGTCCATCCACGCCTCGAAGGGGCTCATGGAAACGGGAAATCCCAGCAGCTCCGTTTCCGCCTCCGCCATCTCCGGGCGCTCCATTTGCCGGAAATCCGCCGCCTTCACCCGATCCGTGGCTTGGAACAGCTCCGGCCCCGTTTCCGCACCTCGTGCGTTCCTCCCCCCCTGACCCGCCCGCCAGAAGGCCTCATGGCGGTTGGGAAAGAAACCGCGCAGGGCCCCCGCGCGCGCCAGTACGGCTGCATCCGCCGCCTCGGGCCGCGTCCTGCGGACAAAATCCCCCCAGCCCGCGAAGGGTCCGACCGCCCGCGCCCGGCTCCACCGCTCCAGAAAGCCCGAACCCAGGCCCTTGATCTGCCAGAGGGGAATGCGGACCCGCCCGCCCTCCACCGCGAAGGCCCCGCCCGGATGCCGCACGTCCGGCAGCTCGAAGGATCCCCCATGTCGCAGTATTTCCATTACATACACCAGCGGGGCGTAGAATCCACGCCGGTTGTTCAGGACCGCGGCGAGAAAATGCACCGGCCAGTGGAACTTGAGCCAGCAGGCCTGGAAGGCCTCGATGGCATACGCCGCCCCGTGCGCCTTGTTGAACATGAATCCCGAGAAGTCCCGCAGCTCGCGCCAGACCGGGTCGATCTCCTCCTCCCGGCGCCCCTTGCGCCGCGCGCAGGCGCGGAAGACCGCCTCGAGCTCCTCCATCGCCTCGTCATCGGATTTCTTGATGAGGATGCGGCGCAGCAGGTCGGCCGTTCCGAAGTCCATTCCCGCGAATCGGTTCGCCACGAGCAGGATGTGTTCCTCATAGATCATCAACCCGTAGCTGTCGCGCAGCACCTCCTCCAGCACCGGATGGATGTACTGCGGCGCCTCCAGACCGAGGTAGCGCCGGGCGAACTTTGTCTTCTTGTCCTCGTTGGCCGCCCCGGGACGGATCACCGAGACGGTCGCCACCAGGCAGTCCACATCCGCGCAGCGGCACAATTTCAACAGGCTCGTCATGGCCGGCGACTCGATGTGGAAGACCCCCCGCGCCTCCCCCCTTTGTATCCAATCATAAATACGCCTGTCGGCAAAATCCAGCCCCGCAAAGGGGGACGAGGGACCAGGGACAAGGGACAAGGGACTAGAGTCATCTACATCAGAAAATCCCTCGTCCTTCGTCCTTCGTCCTTCGTCCCTCGTCCTTTGACCTTTGTCCTTTGTCCTTCGTCCTTTGTCCCTTGTCAGGTTTTTGCAACAATCGCGGATGACGCTGAGGCCGGCCTGCCCGAGCAGGTCCAGCTTCAAGAGGCCGAGGTCCTCGATGGGATCCATGGACATCTGGGTCATGGAGAAGCCCTTTGCGCTGCCGCCCACCGGGGTGAAGCGGTCCAGCGGACGGTCGGCGATGACCATCCCGCAGGGGTGCATCATCGGGTGGCGCGGCAGGCCGTGCAGATCCACGGCTCGCTCCACCGCCTCACGGAAGCGTTCGTCCGCCCAGGCGCCCTTCGCCTCCACATAGCCGTCGCGGTCGTCGAGGAACTTGCGCAGGGAACCGTGGGGGAGCCGCTTGCTCCATGCGTGCGCCTCGTGGGCGGGCACGCCCATGGCCTTGGCCACCTCCGCCACGGAGGCCCGCCCCTTGAAGTGCGCGAAGCCGCCGATCATCGCCACCCTGTCCAGTCCGTGGCGCTCGTACAGCCAGGCCATGATCTCGTCGCGCCGGTCCCAGGGCAGGTCCAGGTCGATGTCCGGCAATTTGCTGTGCCGCATCCGCTCCCGGTTGAGGAAGCGTTCGAAGCGCAGCCCGAAGCGGAAGGGGCAGACGTTGGCCACCCCGAGGGCGTAGCAGATGAGGCTGCCCGCCGCGCTCCCCCGCGCCAGGATCGGGATCTCCCGTCGCGCGCACTCGTCCACCACCTCTGCGAAGACGAGGAAGTACCCGGCGTATCCGGTTTCCGCTACAATCGCCAGCTCCCGACGCAGGCGTTCCAGCAGACGGGCGCGGGTCGGCTTTTCCGGCCACGGATACACCGGCCCGTAGCGCTTCACGATGCCGCGCAGGCAGCGCCGGGCCAGCAGCCGGTTCTGGAGCGACTTTTCCGCGGCTTCCTCCGCCTCGCCGGCCCCGCTGCGCACCAGCGGGTTGGGCAGGCACAGCCGCCCGTAGGTGAAATCAAAGGCGCAGGCCTCCGCGAAGGCCCTTGTCCGCTCCAGCACTTCCGGTACCCGCGCAAAGCGTTCCCGCAGTTCCCGTGCGGGGAGCAGGCCGTAGTCCCCTTTGGGAAGCTTGTCCGGGTGCGGCTGGCCGATCCGGGTCAGCGTCCCCATCGCCTGCAACAGCTCCAGCAGGCGCGCGCCCTTTGGTCCGGGAGCATGCCGGGCTCCGCTCATCACCACCCAACGGTCCCAGCCGCGCCGGCTCCATTCACTGTAAATCCGGCGCTGCAGCAGCCGCTCCGCGGGATTGTGCCAGCACAGCTCCAGCCAGAGATTGTCCCAGCCCTTCGCCTCCAGCTGCTCCCACACGCCGCGCCAGCGCGGGTACGCCCCGATCCGCCCGCCGTATGTGTGCTCCACCCGCAGGGGACAGCTGATCCAGATGCCGCCGGCCGCCTCCGCCTGCAGCGCCTCCACCCCCTCCGGTTCCACTTCCCCCCCGCTGGCCCCGCTTACCATGCGGCAGATGGCCGCGTAGCCGCGCTGGTCCCGCGCCGTGAACTGCAGCCAGCCTGGCGCAAAGTCCCGCATCCGCATCCGGCAGCCCAGCACCATCCGCAGCCCCGCCCGGTCGCAGGACTGCGAAAATTCCACCCCGCCCCAAAAGCCGCCCAGGTCCGTCAGCCCGGCACCCGTGTAGCCCGCCGCGCGCACCGCCTCCACCAGCCCCTCCACGGTCCAGGCCACCCCGTAGAAACTGTAGCCACTGAAATTTCCGAGCGCAAACACAAGGAAATCAGAATAGTGAACATATTTTCACTATCAAGCCCGGTTTTTGGTTTTTCCAGAAGTGAAGAAGGGGTCAGCCCCCTCACCGCAGCACCTGCCAGCGGGTATCGACGGGGGTGGGCATCTTCCTGGGATGATCGAGGGTGTAGTGGAGGCCGCGGCTTTCCTTGCGCTGGAGGGCGCAGGTGATGACCATCTCAGCCACTTCAACGAGATTGCGCAGCTCGAGGAGGGCGGGTTCGACCTTGAAATTCCAATAGTACTCGTGGATCTCGCGCCGGAGATTCTGGATGCGGGTCCTTGCGCGCTCGAGCCGCTTGGTGGTGCGGACGATGCCGACATAGTCCCAGAGGGTGCGCTTGAGCTCGTCAAGGTTGTGGCTGAGGATGACCCGCTCGTCGCTGTCCTGCAGGTTGCCATCGACCCAGTCGGGCAAGGCGACCTCCGGGAAGGAGCGGTCGTCGAGAAATTCCGTCACCTTGGCGGCGCCGCGATGGGCCATGACGACCGCTTCGAGGAGGCTGTTGCTGGCCAGGCGGTTGGCCCCATGCAGGCCCGTGCAGGCCACCTCGCCGCAGGCGTAGAGGCCGGTCATCCCGGTCTCGGCATCGAGGTTGGTGCGCACCCCGCCGCACAGGTAGTGCATGGCGGGCACGACGGGAATCGGGTCCTTTGCCATGTCGATGCCTTCGTGCAGGCAGCGCTCATGGATGTGGGGAAAGCGCTCCCGCAGGAAATCGGTCGACTTGTGGGAGATATCGAGCCAGACGTGCCGCGCCCCGGATTTCTTCATCTCGCTGTCAATGGCCCGGGCCACGACATCGCGCGGGGCGAGGTCCTTGCGCTCGTCGTATTCGGCCATGAAAGCGTTGCCGGCCAGGTTGCGCAGGATTCCCCCCTCACCGCGCACCGCCTCGCTGATGAGGAAGCGGTCGTCGGAGGAGCAGTACAACGCCGTCGGGTGGAACTGGATAAACTCCATGTTGCGGATTTCGGCCCCGGCCCGGAAGGCCATGGCGATGCCATCCCCCGTGGCGATGGAGGGATTGGTGGTGTACAGGTAGACCTGACCGATTCCGCCGGTGCAGAGCATGACCACCGGCGCGGCGTAGGTGTCGACCTTCTGCAGACGGGTATCAAAGCCATACAGGCCGAGAATACGTGTCTCGCCGGTTTCCACGGAATGCCCGGTGAAGGCCAGCTTCCGGTTGGTGATGAGGTCGATCGCCAGCACATGCTCGAGCAGGGTGATCCGTTCATGCGTATCCACCGCATGCAGGAGGGCCTCCTCGATGGCCTTGCCGGTCAGGTCCTTGACATGCAGGATGCGGCGTTTGGAGTGGCCGCCCTCCTTGTGCAGGGAGACGCGCCCGTCATCGAGTTGTGAAAAGGCCACCCCCAGGTCGGCCAGCTCCTGGATCCGCGCGGGGCCTTCGGCGATGATCGTCCGCACGGCCTCCTCGTTGCATAAGCCATCGCCTGCCCGGAGGGTGTCCTGGACATGGAGCTCGAAGTCATCGGTCTTGGAGGTGACCGCGGCGATTCCTCCCTGTGCGTAGTTGGTGTTGCTCTCGGCACGCTCCTTTTTTGTCAGGATGCAGACGCGGTATCCGGCATCCGCGACCTTACGGGCAAAGCTCAGGCCGGCGATTCCGCTGCCCACCACCAGAACGTCATAGGACCGTACCATGAACCGAAGCTAAGCGGTAACCGAATGGCTGGCAAGCCCTTCGCTACAGAAGAATGTTGTCGATCAGCCGCACCTCGTCGCACCAGATGGCCGCCATGAGGAGCGTCCTGCCCATCGTCACATGGGCACGGACCGGTTCCATGGTCTGCGGGTCGACAGCTGCGACGTAGATCACGCGGAGGCGGCGCACAAGGGAGAGGTGGTGGGTGACCTCCGCCAGGATGCGGTCCACGTTGGTGATTCCCCCGTCCACGAGTTTCTTTCCCTCCAGCAGGGCCTTGTACAGGGTTGCGGCGTCATTGCGCTGGAAATCATTCAGATAGGCGTTCCTTGCGTTGAAAGGCAGGCCGGCGGCATCCCGGACCGTCTCCACAAGGGAAACGGAAATGGGAAAGCGGAGTTCATCCACCAGCTTGGAAAGGATCACGTGCTTCTGCGCATCGCGCCGTCCAAGGACGAGGTGGTCCGGACGCACCAGGTTGAAGAGGATGGCGTGCAGGGTACAGACGCCGGGGAAGTAATGGGGCCGAGAAATCCCACAGAGGGAATGGCTGATCCGTTCCTCGGAAACATTGACGGAGAATCCCCGCGGGAACAATTCGGCCGCGGACGGACGGAAGAGGATATCCACCCCGGCCTTTTCACAGAATTCCGCGTCGGCGCAACTGGTGCGGGGATAGCTCTGGTAATCCTCGTTGGGGCCGAACTCCATCGGATTGACGATGGTCGAGACGACCACCACATCCGACTGCTCTCGGGCCCTTGTCACGAGGTCCCCATGGCCGGCGTGTAAGGCCCCGCTCGTCGAGACCAGGGCGATCAGCCTGCCCTCCGAGCGGAAGCGCACCGCGGTTTCCTGCATTTTGTTGGGATCTTCGATGATCTGCATACGGACTGTCCGCATCCTTGCCGAAGCGGGAAGGTTCCTCAAGGCTTTTCCGGGTCCGGATCGGGAAAATGGTTTTGCCGCTTGTCTCCCCGCCAACAGACTGTTCCCTCCTATCCCGTATGGCACAGATCAACGAAAACTACCAGAAGCTGAAAGCCTCCTACCTTTTCAGCGAGATCGCCAAGCGCGTGACGGCCTTCTCGGAAGCGCACCCGGGGAAGGAAATCATCAAGATGGGAATCGGGGACGTGACCGAACCGCTTCCCGAGGCCTGCCGCACCGCCTTTCACGCGGCCATCGATGAAATGGGAACCCGCGAGGGATTCCACGGATACGGCCCCGAACAGGGGTATCCCTTCCTGCGTGAAGCCATCGCCGAAAGTGAATTCCGGGCCCGCGGATGCGACATCGGCGCCGGTGAGATCTTTGTCTCCGATGGCTCAAAATGCGACAGCGGAAACATCCAGGAAATTTTCTCCCTTCACTCCCGCGTGGCGATTCCGGACCCGGTGTACCCGGTCTATGTCGACACGAACGTGATGGCCGGGCGGACCGGCCACAATGTGGACGGCCGCTACGAAGGCCTGGTCTACCTGGGATCCACCTCGGCCAACGGCTACATCCCGGAACCGCCGGACAAGGAGGTCGACCTGGTGTACCTGTGCTTCCCCAACAACCCGACCGGGGCCTGCGCCACCCGCGGCCAGCTGCAGAACTGGGTCGCCTATGCGCGGAAAAACAAGGCGGTGATCCTTTATGACGCCGCCTACGAGTCCTTCATCCGAGATCCGGAGATCCCCCACTCCATCTATGAAGTCGACGGGGCCCGGGAATGCGCCATCGAGTTCCGGTCCTTTTCCAAGAACGCGGGTTTCACGGGCACGCGCTGCGCGTACACGGTGGTGCCGGAGAGCCTGGTGGGCTTTGACAGCGGCGGCGAGCGGGTCAGCATCCAGAAGCTCTGGAATCGCCGCCATACCACCAAGTTCAACGGGGTCTCCTATCCGGTGCAAAGGGCCGCCGCCGCCGTCTACACCCCGGAGGGGCGGGAGCAGGTCAAGGCCCTGACCGACTTCTACATGGAAAATGCCGCCCGGATCCTTGAAACCATGGAACAACTCGGATTTTCCTGCGCCGGGGGGAAAAACGCCCCCTATGTCTGGATCCAGACCAGGGGATCCTCCTGGGATCTCTTTGACCGGCTCCTTGAGGAAGCGGGCATTGTCTGCACCCCCGGCGCCGGTTTCGGCACCTGCGGGGAGGGGCACATCCGCCTGAGCGCCTTTAATTCACGAAAAAACGTCGAAACGGCCATGGAGCGCATCCGGAAGGTTTTCGGGGGATGACTCCATGAGGATCCCGGTTGATGTGCCGGGACGGAAATCCGGACGTCGGATCTTCCCTCCGGAATCGGCGATGAGGATCCCGCAGGCAAGGCTTGCCCCGCAAAGCAGGAAAACGATCCAGGAAAGCGGGTAAACCATCCGCGATCCGACGATGCAGAGCATCAGGGCGACGGTGGCGGTTCCGGCCGCGATGTAAAAGACCGGCTGGAAGAAATGGGCGTCCTCCTCGTGGGTCTCCAGCCATTTCTCGGCCCCGGAATCAAGGGAAATGCCGTAGTTTCCTGCATGTTCGTAGCGCTCGTACGCTTCCTCACCCGTGCTCATGACGAGGATGACCGACCAACCACAGAGAAAGGCGATCAGGAGGCCGCTACCGAGGGCTGCCCGGTTCCGGCCAAGCAGACCGAAGACAAGGGGAATCATGGCGAGGCCAAGGCCGAGGAAAGGCAAATGGTTCGTGACAAGATGAAGATGCTCAGGCGACATGCGGCAAGGAATACCCCGACCGCTTCCCCGGGTCAAGACTCCTTCCGCAGGCAATCCAGAAACAGGGAGGCGATTTTCCGCTGCCCCTCGGCATTGGGATGGATGCCGTCGGCAAGATTCAATTCAGGGACGCCCGCCACCCCGTCGAGAAGGAAAGGAAGAAACCGGACCTCCTCCTCCGCCGCCAAACGCGGATACCCCTCGTCAAAGGCCTTGCGGTAGTCCGTCCCCATGTTGGGAGGCGCGCGCATGCCGGCCAGGATGATGGTGACGTCCGGATGCCTTGCCCGGGCCTTCCGTATGATTCCCCGAAGGTTGCCCATCGTCGCCTCCACAGGGAAGCCGCGCAGGGCGTCGTTGGCCCCAAGGGCGATGACCAGGTAATCCATCTCCTGGCGCAGGATCCAATCGACCCGGCGAAGGCCACCCGCCGAGGTGTCCCCGCTGACCCCCGCATTGACAACCGTGGCGTCGCGACCGGCTTTCCGCAGCATCCCTTCCAGTTGCGCCGGCCAGGATTGATCCGGTTCCAACCCGTAGCCGGCGGTCAGGCTGTCGCCAAGGCAGACAATCCGTTGCCCGGCCGCAAGGATGGGCAGCAAAATGATCAGCAGCGTGGAAAATCTGAACTGGTTGGGCATACTTGTTTCGAATCGTTGTCCAAATCCAAACCGAAACCGCCTTTGGTTTCGATGGTAAGATATGCTCAAACTTGAAAAAATCCACAAGACCTACGAAAGCGGGGGCCGCCCCCTGGAGGTGCTGGCGGGCATTTCCGCCTCGGTTGCCAAGGGGGAATCCCTCGCCATTGTCGGCCCGTCCGGTAGCGGCAAGACCACCTTGCTGGGCATCAGCGCCGGGCTGGACATCCCGAGTTCCGGGGAGGTCTTTATCCTCGGAACCCCCTTGTCCGGCATGGGGGAGGAGGACCGGGCGGCCCTGCGAAGCCGGTGGATCGGCTTTGTTTTCCAGAATTTCCAGTTGATCCCGACGCTGACGGCCCTTGAGAACGTCTGCATCCCGCTGGAATTGAAGGGAGCGCGGAAAGTCGTCCAGCGGGCCCGGGAGTGGCTGGACCGGGTCGGCCTTGCCGACCGCGCCGGCCACTATCCGGTCCAGCTTTCAGGCGGGGAGCAGCAGCGGGTCGCGATCGCCCGGGCCTGCGCGGGGGAACCGGCATTGCTGTTCGCCGACGAACCGACCGGAAACCTCGACGATGAGACCGGCCACCAGGTCGAGGCCCTGCTTTTTGAAACCCACCGGGAAACCGGAAACACCCTCATTGTCGTCACCCACGACTCCGAACTGGCCGCCCGAACGGACCGGATCCTGCGCCTGCGCGGGGGCCGCATCGAGGACAGGACCCCGGCATGAACGCGGACCCCGCCAGAAAGCCGGGCCTCCCGTGGATCCTGCGCATGTCCTGGAGGGACAGCCGGGGAAAGCGGTTTCTCCTGTTGCTTTTCACCTGCAGCATTGTTTTCGGCATCGGGGCCATTGTCGCGGTTTATTCATTACGGGATAACCTGGAGAGGATTGTCGACGAGCAGGCCCGGAGCCTCCTCGGGGCGGATGCCGTGTTGCAGGTGCGCCGCCCCCCGGTGCCCGCGCTGGAGAAATTCATCAGCCGCCTGCCGGGGGAAAAGGTCCGCGAGATGCGCTTCCGTTCAATGGCCGTGTTCCCCGCAAGCGGTGAATCCCGTTTTGTCCAGGTGCGGGCCGTCGACGGGGCGCTTCCCTTCCACGGCAGGATGGAGACCGCTCCGGCGCGCGCGGAGGAGGCGCTGAAGCCCTCCCCGGGGAAGGCGATAGTCGAGGAAAGCCTGCTTCTGCAAATGCAACTTTCACCGGGGGACACGGTGCGGCTCGGGAACAGCCGTTACGAGATCGAGGCGGCCCTTGTCCGGATGGCCGGTGAATCCGAGATCACCGGCTTTTTCGCCCCGCGCATCTACATCCCCATGCAAGGTCTCGAGGAAACCGGCCTGGTGCGGACCGGATCCATCGTTCGCTACCGGACCCATGTGGGATGTGAACCGCAGGAGGTGGAGACCCTGGAGCGGCTGCTCCAAACGGAGGAAACCGGATTGCTGGTCGAGGAATCGGTCGAGGTGGAAACGGTGAAGGACCGCCGCCAGAGTATTGAAGACATCCTCAACAACCTCCTGGACTTTCTCAACCTGATCGGCTTTGTCGCCCTCCTCCTCGGGGGGATCGGGATCAT
This sequence comes from Oceanipulchritudo sp., assembly GCA_049975345.1. Taxonomy (GTDB): domain Bacteria; phylum Verrucomicrobiota; class Verrucomicrobiia; order Opitutales; family Oceanipulchritudinaceae; genus Oceanipulchritudo. The sequence goes on from JBNGDP010000004.1 coordinate 75,762, forward strand.
CGGCGCGGTCAACGTGTACCTGGGGACCAAGCGGGAAACCATCGCCATCCTCCGGTGCCTTGGATCGGGAACGCGTGCCGCCTTTTCCATTTACCTTTGCCAGATGCTTGCTTTCGGACTGTGCGGTGCCCTTGCGGGTACCCTCATCGGGGTGGCCGCCCAGTTCTACATCCCGGTCCTCCTTGGATCCTTTCTCCCCTTCGAGATCGAAATGCGTCTGAGCCCGGGCTCCATCCTGACCGGCCTGGTTTTCGGATGGCTGGTGGTGACGGCCTCGGCGTTGATCCCCCTGCTTTCCATCCGTCACATCAGCCCGCTGCAGGCGATCCGGTCCGCCATCGAAAACGGGCGGGGGGCGGCAAGGGATCCCCTTTCCTGGCTGACCGGGGGTGTCCTCCTGTCCACCCTCCTGGGCTTCACCGTTTTCAAATCGAGAGAGCCCTTGTTCGCCATCGGGTTCATCGGTGGCCTCGGCGTTGCCTTGTTGCTGCTGTGGCTGCTCGCATGGGGGCTTCGCTCGGTGCTGCGACGCCTGCAGGCCCCCTCCATTCCCTACGCCGCCCGGATTGCCCTCGGCAACCTGTACCGACCGAACAACCGGACCCTGCTGATGACCGTCTCCCTCGGCATGGGCGTTCTCCTCATCAACACCCTCTTGTTGACGAGGGACGGCCTCCTGCAGCAGGTGCGGATCGAGCCCGACGAGGATGCCGCCAACGTGATCCTCATCGACGTGCAACCGGACCAGCGCGAGGGAGTCCTTGAGTTGCTTGAGGCGCAGGGCTTCCGGCCGAGGGATGTTCTGCCCGTCATCACCATGCGCGTGTCGAAGATCAAGGGCCTGCCCCTGTCGGAATGGAAGGCCGAGCCGGATTCCCCCGTGTCGGACTGGGTGTACACCTGGGAGTTCCGCAACACCTACCGGGACACGGTCCTCGACAACGCAGAGGTGGTCGCGGGCGAATTCACCGCGCGCCACAGCGGGGACGAGCCGTTTCCCGTTTCCCTGTCCGCGAACGTGGTCGAGGATTTCGGGGTTGGTATCGGCGATTCCATTACATGGGACATCCAGGGTGTGGAGGTTGAAACCGTTGTCGGAAGCATCCGTGATGTCCGCTGGAGGGCCGGCAGGCAGAATTTCAACGTGGTCTTTCCCCTCCAAACGATCGAGGAGGCGCCGACCGTTTACGCGGTTTCCGTCAAGAGCGGCGGGCGGCTGGAGACCTCGCGCCTGCAAAGCGCCCTTGCCGGCCGATTCAGCAACGTCAGCCTGATCGACCTGTCGCTGGTCCTCGATTCCATCCGAGGGGTGCTCGACAAGGCCGCCTTTGTCATCAAATTCATGGCCGGGTTCACGGTGGCAACCGGTCTCATCGTCCTGGCCGGGGCCCTGCTCGGGAACCGCTACCAGCGGATCCGCGAGAGCGTGCTGTTCCGAACCCTTGGTTCCAGCGCGGGTTTCATCCGCATGGTCCTCACGATGGAATTCCTGATGATCGGGGTGCTGGCCTCCCTGGCGGGCATCCTCCTGTCCTGGGCGGCCGCCGGGGCGTTGTTCCATGCCATTTTCAAGCTGCCGTTGCAGATCAACCCGCCGGGGTCGCTGCTGGTCGTGCTGGTGATTGTCTTTCTAACGACGATGACGGGCTGGCTCACTTCCCGGGGAATCGCGCGGCATCCGCCCCTCGTCATCCTGCGGAAAGAGTGAACCCCTGATCAGAAGGGTGCCTTGGGAACGTGCCGGAAGCGGGTGAGCAGGCGCTTTGGCCGGATGGGGGCCATGGTTCGCCGGTCCCCCTCGTCCGTGGCCTTCTGCATCGCCTTCGGGCTCAGGCAGAGGAGGCCGGCGAGGGCGGATAACCAGAGCAGTGAATCCAGAACCTGGATGTGGTGGCTGCCAACATCCAGCAAAGCAACCCGCAGCAGGATATTGCCGAGATACGGCAGGATCAGGATCGCGGCGAGATATTTGCGCTCCGACAAACCCAGAAGCCAGCCGGCAAGGGCGGCGAAAAAAAGAATGCGGTAAAACCAGGAATAGATGGAAACGAGGCTCTGGTTATAGGTGACAATCCGCCGGTCCGAGCGCTTTTCCATGACATGGACCGCTTGGCCGCTCAGCCGCATGATTTCACTCAGGCTGCGGCGGACCGATTCCGCCTGCCGGCTACTGGGAAAGCCGAAGTGCACCCGGTAATCCGTTCTCACGGGCGTGCCACGGAAATCGGTGTCAGGAAGAAAAAGGGCGATACCGGAAAGCCGACCCCGGTAGGCCAGCCGGGCTTGCACGGGCAAAGCTTCCACCGGCTGGTCGACGGTTGCCGCCGCCGACGGGTCGTCAAGGGGAGCATCCCGCCCCGGTTTGTTCCCGAATTGCATCACGGACAGGGCTGCGCTCAGGACCACCAGCGCGACCTGGGCCGCCGTTGTCCAGACGACGGGGAGCTTCCAGAACTCAAACCCCCGCACGGAAAATCCCCACCAGAGGGTTCCCGTCAGCAGGCCGATGGGAGGAATCAAAGCAAGCCAGCCACCGGATGCCGTGCAAACCGCAACAGAGAGAAAAAACGCGATCAGGATGAACCCCAGCCAACGCAGGATCCCCTCCCTTTGCATGGCGAAGAAAAAGGCCGCCATGGAAAGCAGACAGGTGACGGCCAGCAGCGATTCGGGACCGATGTGCCGGCTGGCCCACACCGCGGGAGGGGAAAGCAGGACAAGCAGCAGCACGGGAGCGAGGTAATACCCCTGTACCAGACGGACCAGCGACAGGGACAGGAGCAGAACAGAGACACTGAAGAGAATTCCCTGCGCAAGGGTGACGCGGCTCATGCTCCAGTCGGCCGCGGGGGCCAGCTTGGACAGGAAGAAGGGATACGCGGGTGCGATGTCCGCAGCAGCCATTGGATTGCCCGACTTCGCCTGCCCGGCCTCCATGATCGCCTCAACCACATAGGGATCACTGATGCCCGGACTGAAAACAGGGATGGAATGACGGACCAGATGAAGATGCGCAAGGGCGCCCAGAATGACCGTCAGGACAACCAGAGCCACCTCCGAGGGAGGAGGCCTCCGGCGGAATGCCTGCAGTCCATGCGGAAAGCGAAGGATGGATGTAAGCCCCCAGAGGAGGATGAGAGCCACAAGGAGATAGCTGAAGGTGGCCTTTGTCCAGTTCACCACCCAATGGTAGGGCCTTGCCGAAGGGAATTCCACGGGAAGGGCCAGGCGCGCGCCGGCCCTTGCCAAAATCCGTGCCCCCTCCCCTGTCTGCCGGACGCGCAGGCCGGGCGCCTCGGTCGCTCCCAGCGAACCCGCCGGCAGGGCCACGCTCTCACTGCCGTACCGAAAACCTTTGACCTCGATGGACCGGAACAGCACCTCGTCGTCGCTTCCCTTCGTAAAAACAAGGGCCAGCTCATACTTCCGCCGCGGAGGCAGCTCCGCCTCCCACCGCCAGTGATACCCATCCACGTCCCCGGAGGGCCGCAAGCGGACCGATTCGCCGGCGGTATACGCAAGCTCCACCACATGCTCCGGATCCATCCCGATGGTCAGGGAAACCGGATGGCTGGACACGTTCCACCATGGGAACACGAAGACCATGAGAGCGCTGTAAACAATCAATGCCCCCAGGGCATACAGAAAATAAAATCGGTTCAGGAATTGCCTCTGTCGTGTCCCAGCCATCTGCTATTGAAGGGGCCCAGCTTTGTTTCTCCGCCCACTTCTTGCAATCGTATAATCCAAGCCGGATCCACCTGCGGTGAGGAATGAAAGATCATCCGTATTTGTAAAACAACCGCGGCTGTTACCGCTTTTCCAGACTTTTCATGCCGGCAAAGAGGCCGAGGGCTCCCATTAGAAGAAGCGTTCCCCCAATCAAAGAAGCATTCAGGGTCATCGCCCCCAGCAGGAAAACCACCGGGCCGCCAAGCACCGCCACAACCGATACCACAAGCAGCCAGCGAACCATCCCTTCTTCCTTCATATTAATCGCCCCTGGTCCCTGGTCCCTGGTCCCTCGTCCCGGAACTCCGTGTACTTCCTGGCGTTTCCCCGGGCCTTCTCCACGGGGTACTTTTCCGCGTTCTTGCGCATCTTCGACCGGATCGCGGATGAAAGATCAATGCCGGTCATGTTGGCAAACTCGATGGCATAGATGACAATATCAGCCAGCTCATCGGCCACCTCCTCGGCGGTGGCGCGCTCATGACTCCCCTCGGGGGTTTCCCATAAAAAATGCTCGAGCAGCTCGCCGGCCTCCGCGGCCAGCGCCATGGACAGGTTCTTGGGGGAATGAAACCGTTCCCAGTCCCGCTCGCGGACAAAGGCCAGCACTTCCTCCTTGATCGCCGAGAGGGTGGTTTCCTTGTCGTTCGAGATTCCCTCTCCCGGCATTCCTCAGGCCTCCGGCTTCTCGACGGGGGTCTTCTTTCCCTCATCCGGCTCCGGCTCCGGCTCCGGCTCCGGCCCAGACTCAGGCTGCGGCTCATCGACTGCCTCCGGTTCCGGCTCCTTCACTGCCTCCGGTTCCGGCTCCTTCACTGCCTCCGGTTCCGGCTCCTTCATTGGCTCCGGTTCGGGTTCGGTTGGGGCCTGCGTGCCGGACGGGGTTTCAGCGACCGGGGCGGCTTCGGATTCTTGCGGTTTGGCTTCCGCGGCGTCCGGGGTTTCCGCCTTTTCCTTCAATTTCTTCTGATGTTGGATTTCATCCTCCCGGATCGGTGGAACAAAGAGCCGGCCATCGCTGTATTCAATGACATATCCCTCGGAAACGAGGTAATGCAGATCCGTTTTCAACTGGCGAAGGGAAGCCTTCTCCTCCTCGCTGGGTGCGGCTGCCTCCTCCCCCTCGCCTTTTGACTGGATGCCGAGGAAGGCCTTGGGCAGCTCCCGCGCCGGGAAGTTGGGATGGGCTTCGACAAAATCGATCAGTTCCTGAAGATTGTCCGCCATGACCTCTTCCGGCTTGCGAAATCGCCGCTTGACCGCACAGACATAGGAAATCCCCTTGGAGCCGCGTTTGTAGACCGCGAAATGCATCCGCCGCAACCGTCCGCGCAAATGGTTGGCGGTATCCAGGGGAAAGTGCCGCTGACCCTCGAGCAGGTATTCCACCGAGCGCCGGATCGGGTCCTGGGGGTTGAGAAGGGCAAGGGCCTTTCCGGAAAAACGCGCCGAATACGCCGGCCGGACCAACTTGTCCTTGGACTGGGTAACCAGGTGCAGGCGCGCGTCCTCGAGGTTGTCGAAAACAAGATCCGGATTCTCCTTGTCGGTGTACCGGGTCTGGATCTTCATCTTGTCCAGCCAGGACTGGATATCCTCCTGCTCGCGGGAGCTTTCAATGCGTTGCTCAAAGCGCGCGTAAGGGAGATGGTTCAGCTTCGCGGCATGGTGCTCGCGGCAGATGGCCTGGTAGCGATGGTAATTCGGCGGCGCCAGCAACTCGCCGGTGAACCCGCACTTGTGCACCATCTGGAAGGCCCCCGAGGGAGGGTCGACCTCCACCGTGTCAATGGTGAAGAAATCCCCGGTGTAGTGCCGGAAAACGTGCGTAAGGGCCTCCTCTTCCGTCCGGAATGGCAGTCCGTCGGGAATGGAGGCGAAAAGGCGGGCGGGCTCGCCTTCCTTCTGCTCGGGATCGCGCACCACACAGACGAATCGGTCCGGCTTGTCCAGGATGAGACGCGCAATCTCGAACAATTCAAAGGTCCGGTACGAGGTCCTTATCGCCTGGGCCAGGACCTTGAAGGGTTCCTCCTCCGGATAGAAATCCACCGCCACAACCGGTTCAAAGGGCTTCTGCTCCTCGGTCCGCTCCGGCCTACCTCCCCGGTCCGGCCCATCCGGGTGCCGCCGCCGGGGCATATCCCCCCTCCGGTCCCGGCGGGGAGCCCCGCGTGGCCCTCGGGGCCGGTCTTCAGAGAATTCCCGCGGTGGCCGCGATGGCGGTTTTTTTCCGCTGACCCAGTCCGGGCCCAGGGAAATGGAGGAAAGGCTGCTGAGGTCGAGTTTGTCCTCGTCAGCCGGAGGTTTCTGGTCGGGTGCGTCGGCCATGGTCAGTCGTCGGAAAAAGGCGTATTCACAGGGAATTGCCGGATTAGGTCAAGCACAGTTCAGGAATCCTCCGGTCCGATAAATCCCAAAAAAATCTTGCACTCCCCACGCTTCGTTCCATCTTCCTCATTTCCCTCAGGTGTAAATGCTCAGGTGGTGGAATTGGTAGACACGCACGCTTGAGGGGCGTGTGCCATATGGCGTGCGGGTTCAAGTCCCGCCCTGAGCACCATGCTTCGCCCGGACGGGCTTCCTGCTTCACTGCGTTTCGCAGGACAAGACGCGTGGCAGGCCACGCGGGGTCTACAACAAAAAATGCGAAGGACGGAAGGGAGAAGCGGGATGTCCCGCAAAACTTATACCGGTTTCACCAAGGTTTGATGCAATTGAGGCGGGCATTCGTGGCGCGC
>JBNGDP010000005.1:0-3231 GCA_049975345.1 Oceanipulchritudo sp.
GGGAGCAGGGCTGGGTGATGGATACAATCCCAGGTGAGGGCTGAAAGCCCGGCCCGATCCCTTTCACAAGAATTCCTGCTGAGGGCGTGGCAGCGGACCTTCAGCCCTTCGTTTACCACCGCCTTTAACAAGGATTGATCCAGGATGCCCGCCGGCGCGCCCCGTGGTTCCACAATTTTCCGGGAAGAACCGTTTTTTTTAAAACGAGGAGAATCAAATCAGGTCCACATCGTAGTTTTGGAAGAATGGATCCACGGTGGCGATGCGGTTGCGCTGGCCGGCGAACCCCGGATCTATCCGGTCGTCGAGGCGATGATTCACGCCCTCGACAAGGTGTGAGCGGGGGGATTCAGAGGGCCCACCATGGGATGGCGGTGATGTTTTCGGTCAGTTGGGCGGGGCGGGGGCAGCGGCAGACCAGGAGTCCATGGCTCGCGTGCCCCGGGTGGTCGGCGAGGAAGGTCTTCAAATGGCGTGCATCTTTGGGATCGGGGTTCTGTGTCCATTTGACCTCGATTGGCGTGAGGCGGCCCTCAAATTCCAGAATGTAGTCGATTTCCATCCCATCGCGGGTGCGGAAATAGCTGAGCGAGCCCCGATTGGCATAGCCGATGCGCCGGAGCAGTTCCAGTCCCACCCATTGTTCCATGCAGCTCCCCGGATTGGCCAGCACCGTATCCGGGCAGGGGCGGAGGCCGGCCGCAGCGTGGCGGACCCCAAGATCGAAGAAAGTAAACCGGGCGTGGCCGAGCAGGTTTTTGCGGGGACTTTGGGTAAACGCGGGTATGCGGAACCCGACAAACATGTCTTCCAACAATTGATAGTGCGACTTGACGGTCGGTTGACTCAAACCGGTTTCGCGCGAAATTTTTGCATAGTTTAGGGACTGTCCAGATTCCATCGCAGCCAGCTTGAGGAAATTCAGGAAAGCCCCCCAGTCTTTCACATAGCCCTCGCGGCGGATTTCCTCCTCTAGGTAAATGGTGGCGTAGGAGCGCAGGAGTGACTCCCGGATTTCACCGGGGGCGAGGAGGATGCCGGGCAAGTCTCCAAACGCCAGTCGATCCACCAAATCGTCCCGCGGCTGGAGGGAGGGTTCAAAGCCATCCATAGGCAGGATCCCCACGCGGGGAACGAAACCGCCGGGACCTGGACGCTCCGCCAACATCAGGGGATGCAATCGGTGCAGCAGGCTGCGCCCCGGAAGCAGGTTGGCCCCCGTCCCCCGCAATCTCCGGGCCGAACTGCCGCACAGGACAAATCGGAAGCGCTCCGGTTGCCGGTCGTGCAACACTTGAATGGCATCGAAAACTGCAGGCACCAACTGTGCTTCATCGACATAGACGGTTTGTCGGCCCCGGTCCATCGGCAGGGCCTCACATTCCCGTCGGAACAGGCCTGGCTGGGCCAGCATCCGGTTGCGCTCCTCGGGGTCGGCAAAATGATAGCTCAGATCCGGACGCAGAAGACTGTTGAGCAGGGTCGTCTTGCCGGTTTGACGGGCCCCGAAAAGGATATGGACGTAGGGGTGCCCAAGCTGTTGCTCCAGTTTATCAGTCAGGAAGCGCGCGATCTTCATCTGAAACTTTACTAATGCAGACAAAAAGTAAATTCAAGTGTTTTATTTGTTGAATAATGGGTCCCTCTTTCAAAATGAACTGCATAAATGACATTGTCTCACACGGAGCTCGCGGAGCAGCAAGGACGTATCCACGAACACGTTCATAGGCGCCGCCTGTCCTCCAGGAGCCAGTCTTCAGCTGGGCTCGGTGGCCGGGGGCTGGTCAACGATAACTATAATTCCCCATTGGCGGGGTGGTGCCGGGGGGGTGTTATGCGGGCATGCGGAGCAGGGACAGGTGCAGTCCGCGGGATTCGAAGATTGTGAAATCCTTGTCCAAGCTGACCAAGCGGAGCTTGCCGCTGATGGCAAAGGCCGCCAGATACGCATCCATCCATACCTTTGGGGAGGCTGTGTCCCGGGCAGCCAGCTGGTGCCACAGCGCGGCTGTCCCTGATGGTTCATCAATTTCGGTGATCTCCGGGCGCGCGAGCAGCATCTGTAATTCCACCAGCGCGGCGGCGTTGGTCATATGTTCCGCGTCGTAGTGCCGCAGCAGTTGCGGAGTTGTAATCAGGCGCAGGAAACTGATCTGTGTCGCCCGGCAAAAGACAGCGGGTTGAGCCGCCGTCGCAGCCGCCGTTGCGGCTTGGGCCGACGCGTGGAAGGGGTGCTGGGGAAACACCGCTGCCACCCAGGCGCTCGCATCAAAGAGGGACGCCGGCACGTTGGCTGTCCTCCTGCAGCAGAGCTTGCTGCTCCATGGCGATCAGTTCCTCTGCTGTCATCCGGTTGGCGGATGCGTTCGGGCCGCAGCGGATGACCGGAAACCCTCTCTGGTTCAGCAGGATGTGCTCCGAAACCGCGGATTCGGCGGCTGGCGCCGGCGGGGGCGCGGCACTCAGGCTTTGGCGGAGAAGATCCGCGACCAGGCGCTTGAGGGGCCTGCCTTCCTCCACGGCGCGGATCTTGATGCGCTTTACCAGGTCATCGGGCAAATCCAAAGTGGTCTTCATTGGGCCAGTATCCCGCAAAACCAGTAAACCGTCAAGCTGGTATTGGCTTGGGGATGAAGGGACCTCTCAGGCGAGTTGGTGAAAGGCCTCGCGGGTGATTTGGTAGAGGAGGGGCTGACCATTGAGGAAGCGGCGGCATTCCTCGACCATGAAGTGGCCCATGCGGCCGCATTCGGCACCGATGGAACCGGCGACATGGGGGGTGATGAAGACGTTTTCCAGATCGTAGAGGGGGGATTCGGGGGCGGGCGGCTCGGGATCGGTGACGTCGAGCAGGGCGGTGAGGTCGGGGCGCTCGCGGAGCACGGCGGCGAGGTCGGCCTCATGGATGAGGCCGCCGCGGGCGGTGTTGATGAGGGTCGCCCCGAGGGGCATCCGGCGCAGCAGGGCGGCGTCGATCAGGCCGTTGGTTTCGGGCTTGAGGGGGCTGTGCAGGGAGACCACGCGGGCCTCGGCGAAGCAGGTGGCGAGGTCGGTCAGGCGGACGCCGAGCTCCGCCGCCAGGCCGGGTGGGCAGAAGGGATCGCAGGCGAGGACCTCGACGTCGTAGGCCTGCAGCATGCGGGCGACGCGCTGGCCAATCTGGCCCAGGGAAATGAGCGCGACTTGGGTGCCGAAGGCGCCGCCGTCATTGAAGCCCTCCGGCCAGTCGAA
>JBNGDP010000005.1:3331-8696 GCA_049975345.1 Oceanipulchritudo sp.
GAAGCCCGCAAGCAGCGCGTAGGTCGAGGGCTCGGGGACCGCGGTGACTTGAAGGCCGCCGAGGCGGTATTCACGCTGCACGGTGTCGCTGGTGGAATATTCGTAAACCATTCCGACGCCGGTGATCGCGGAGAAGGCGACGGATCCGGCGGTGCCGTAGTCAGCGAAGTTGGTGCTGAGGAGGGCGGCACCGGTGCCGAGGTTGTACCAGGTCTCGGCTCCGAAATCGGTGATGTCCAGAGAACCCGAGACACCCGTGAAGGCGGTGTTGGAGACGTAGTAGTTGCCGCTGTCGCGGACAACCGCACGCACGGTGGCGGTCACGTTAGTTCCATTGGAACCGGATTGAATTACTCCGAGGTTGTAGGAATCAAGGCCGGTGACACCGGAGGTGGAGGTCAGCCAGTTGGAGGATTCGACAACGAGCGCGGAGCGCACGAAGAGGGCGTTGCCATCGGCATCAAAGCGGTTGAGAATCGCATTGTTGACGCCCGTGGTGGCATTACGGAGGGTGCGGAGTTGCACGGTGGTTGGCAGCACGGTGGTGGAGGCATAGGTGCCGGTTGCGCCGCCGATAAAGAGGGGCACGGTGCCGGCGGGCGTGGTGCCCACACCGAGAACGGACGTGGCACTGAATCCGGTATCGAAGGTGGATTCCGTTGCGCCGACGGTCCAGCCGCCGGTCGGTGTTCCGTTGAAGAATGTGCTTTCACTGCCGTTATCGGCAAGGGTGTAGTCGACGATGACTGCAGCCTGTGCCGGAGCGGCGAGGGCGAGACCCGCGAGGGTCGTGAGGAGGAGGTGTCTCTTTTTCATAGTCAATTTGGATGAGGATGGATCGCTTCAGGTCGGGCTCAGTTGGCCTCGACCTTGTAGAAGACTCTTTCGCCGGTGGCGGGGGTGCCGCCCGGGTCGGTGAGGGTAAGGGGGCTGCCGTCGCCGGTGCCGGACGAGCCGGACTCGCCGACCGGGTTGAAGGTGGCCATGTCGTCGGTGGAGACCAGCAGTTGGTAGTTCAGGCCGTCCACTGTGTCGAAGGTCAGTTCAACGTCCGGGCCGGCGATCGCCACGGCCACGCCGACAGGAGCCACCGGGACCGGCCCGCCAGAGGAGGCCGTTATCGTCCAATTGTCGATCACGGTGCGGGCACCACTACCAGAGCCGCGTACAGTCGCGAATTGCAGATAGAGGTAGCCGCCGTTGGCCACCGAGGCGTTGATGGTGCCGGAAAGATCGCTCTCGATAAAGGCCGCTATGCCGCCGGTGTTGGTGGTGGTGTAGCTGTCGATGCTGCTGAAGTTGACGTTGTCCGTCGACCACAGGATGGAGGCGGTGGCGTTATCCGCATCGTCGTCGGCATACCATGTGTCCAGGCTGAAGGACCACTGGTCAATCGCGGATCCGCTGATGTTGTGTACTCGAAGTGTCAGTGTGTAGTCGCGGAATGGCCGGCCGTTGTTCCCGATATCCAAGGCAATGTCTCCGGCGGATCCCAGCCCGAGGGTGCTCAAATCTGGCGCGGAGACTGCGTTGATGGTGTTCAGCGCATCCACGAGATCAGAATCGTTGTTGTAATCGCCGAACTGGGTGCGGAGGCCCACGCCCATGCCCAGGTCCAGATTGTCGGTCCCCCACGACCAAGCGTCGGCGGACATGCCCCAGTCGCCAGTGTTCCAGCTGGTATCCCAGGCGCTGTTGTCATTCTCAATCAGGCTGCGCCGGTTTCCAGTGGAGTATTTGTACACATTGTCACCGATGGAGGTGTCGGGGTTGCCATCGAATCCAACGTTCGACTGGAAGTCGATGGTCGTCGACTGGTTACCGGAAGTGATAACGAGTTGCGCCTGCAGGCCGGTTGTGATGACCGCAATGGCTGCGAGAGGGAGAAGGTGCTGGGATTTCATGGAGTGCTTCCTATGTGGGTGGTTGAAAAGATCGTCTCTGATACGATGGCATGAGCCTCCTTCAGCCAATTCGGCAAAACAACCCCGCCAAATTCGAACCTGATCGATTTTGGCGTTTACAGCGCTGGTGGCGTGTGCCAGGGTGGGGTGGATGGACCCCCGACCTGCAGCACCACAGGCATCCGGCGTCACGCTGGCGGACGTGGCGGCGGCGGCCGGGGTGGCGCGATCGACGGCGTCGCTGGCCTTGCGGGATGACGCGCGGGTGAAGGCGGCGACGAAGGCGCGGGTGCGGGCGGAGGCGGAGGCCTTGGGGTACATCCGCGACCCGGCGCTGAGCCGGCTGGCGCATTACCGATGGGAAGGGAAGCAGCGGGTGCGGGAGACGCTGGTGTATTTGACCCATTATCCGGACCGGCGGGAGCGTTATCCCTGGATTTATCCGGCAGCGGAGGAAGAATCCGGCATGCTGGGCTATGCGCTGGAGCCGGTTGAGCTGGGGGATTATCCGTCGGCGCGGCGGTTGGGGGACATGCTCTGGCACCGCAGCGTGCGGGGGATCCTGCTGGCGCCGATCCTGTCGGGCCGGGCGATTCCGGGTCTGGGCTGGGATCGGTTTTCGGTAGTTGCCTTCGAGGAAGGGCATGCGGAGATCCCCTTTCACTCGGTGCGGCCGAATTACCGGACGGCGGTGCGGATATGCTGGGAGCGGGTTGTGGCGGCGGGGGCGCGGCGACCGGGCCTGGCGCTGCTGCACGAGGAGCAGAGTCCGAAGATCGCGACCATCGGGGGCGAGTTTCTTTTTCTTCAGGAGCGCAACCTGGCGACAAAGCGGCGCCTGCCGATTCTGCATGGCACCCTCGACGAGAAGGAAGACCTGCCGGAACGCCTGGGGCAGTGGATCGAGACGCACCAGCCGGATGCCATCCTTGGGATCAATGATGCGGTTTACTGGGCGCTGCACGATCTCGGCTGGTTTGGGGATAAAGCACCCTCCGCCTACGCCTCGCTGCTGTGCGGTGAAGTGGAGGACAACCCGGCCATTCCCGGCACCCGCTTTGCCCGGCACCTGCTGGGCGAGACGGCGGTGCGCCTGCTGGACGGCCTTGTCCAGCGCGGCGAGCGGGGCCTGCCGGCGTATCCCTTGCGACACCTGATTCCGCCGCAGTGGGCTGCTGGATGAGTATCCAGTTCTGAGTGCCCCGTTTCCAGTCCAGAGTTTGGAGTGGTGGCGAGGTGGTGTTTTCAATGAGGCAGCACGGGGACCCCACAGGCGAGCGCGGAGCGGGCCAGCTGAAGGTCATGGGTCAGGAGCGTGATTTCATGGCCTGTTGCCTGCTGTACCAGGAGCAGCGTGGCAAGGTGGATCGCATCAAGGGTTCCAATCACGGTGGGAAACGGCTGTTCAGCCCGGGCCAGAACCTTTTCGCCGACCGGCACACGATGGCAGGTTCGGAAAAAGCTTACAAAATCCAGTCCGAGCTGCACCCGGTCCGCGTCCGTGATTTCACCCTGCAGACGCAGGCGGTCAATCGTCCGGTAAAACTCGGTGCGTATCAAGTCGCTGACGAAGGCCTGTTCCCATTGGCCCCAGCAATCCACCACGTCGGCCTGGCCCAGCAGGCACCTGAGCACCACGGATGTGTCCACGAACACGTTCATCGGCGCCCCCTGTCTTCCCGGAGCCAGTCCTCAGCTGGGCTCGGCGGCCGGTTCGCCGGACGGATGCGCTTCAGGTCTGAAACCGGCCGCTCCGGCTTGCGGATGCCCAGGTCGAGCCCCTCGCGCACCGGCGACAGCTCCGCCACGGGACGGCCGTGCGAGGTCACGTAGACGCTGCCGCCCTCCCTCACCTGCGCAAGGTAGCTGCTCAGCTTCGCCTTTAACTCGGCTGTGCTCACATGTTTCATGACTACACAGTAGTCATAACAGTGACCCATTCAAGGTCAAAGTGACAGGGGACAACCTGGCAGCCGGTGGCGGGGTCGGCGCACTCGTCCAGAAGGGTGGTCAAGGTGAAGGGGTGTGAGTGATACTGCTTTCAGTATGGATTGATCAGGTGGAGCATGGGCGTGGGACCTCCGCTTGCCTGGCCTGAGCCAGTCGAAGGGCGGATGGTCTCCCAAGGCTCTGGCAGCGGCGCGCAAGCGCGCGCGCCACGAAGGCCCGTTGCAATTGTATCAAACCCTGGTGAAATCGGTGTGAGTCGAGTACCCGCTTTCACCGCCCATTTTCCACTGAAAACGGATTCACCACGGGTATGCCTTCGTAGATGTGTCCCGGTGACAGGTCTTCGCTGAGGATCTCCTCGCAGTCCAGGCGGACAGCGGCGGCGACAATCAGCGAATCCCACCATGAGAGGCCGTAGCGGCGTTGGATGGAGTAGGCCTGTGTGATCAGTTGGAAGTCCATTTCAGCCGGCTCCCAGGCATTCAGCGCCTCCAGGTCGCTCCATGCCTCTTCCGGTGTCAGCCCGGGCTTGAGCTTCTGGGTGGCGTTGACATAGTACTCGCTCATGACCTGGACGGAGAGCCGGCCGCTCCTCGACTCCCAAAGATCGCGCATCAATGCCTCGGCAATCGGTTGTTTCCGCTTTTCCGAGCCATCCCTCGCATAAAGGAGGATATTCGTGTCCACAAACCGTCTAGCGCTCATAGATGGCATCGCGCTTGGGGTAGTTCTGCCTGGCGCCTTTCAGGGGTTTCGCTTTGCGCGAAAAGTAACGGGCCTGCGCCCGCCCATAATTCTGTTCGCTTTGCATCCTGGCCTTCAAGGTTTCGCCCAGCAGCCGGGAAACGGAGGTGTTGTGCTCGGCCGCCCACACCCGCGCCCAGCGCGCGACCTCCTCTTCCAACGTAATGGTCACGTTTTTCATGCTACACGAAAATAGTGTCAACGGGGTTCGTGTCAATGCCGGCTTGCGCGCTTACCGGCAAGGCGGTCCCTGTGCCGATCCGTGGACCCGGCCTTGAGCGCTTGCGCTGCCGGGTCGCCGATGAACGGTTTGAGGGGATTTTCTGGCGAACGGGCGATGGGGAAGGGGAAAGGTGGAACAACAAATGAAGAACGAGCCATCCCCATTCCGAAAGGATCCGCTGCCGGTGGATCCCAATGCCACACCGGAGGCCCGGGCGCTTTTGGCCAGGCTGCACGCGCTGCGGGGGAAGACCGTGTTGTCGGCGCAGCACGACTACATCAGCAGCGGGACGCGCTACAACGACGAGGTGGCCGGTCTGGTGGGGCGATTGCCGGCGCTATTCGGGGGCGACTTCAGCTTTTGCTACAGCGGCGCGAATCCCACGGGGATCCATCATTGCGGGCCGGCCAACCTGACGGAGCCGGGCCATGGAAGGGTCTGGGAGTATGATTCCGGCAAGGTATTCGCATCGGAGGGCGAGCCGCAGTTCCGGGAAATCGACCTTGAGGCGGAGCGGGCCGCGCTGGTGCGGCGCTGTATCGAG
>JBNGDP010000005.1:8796-81958 GCA_049975345.1 Oceanipulchritudo sp.
CACCACGGCCTGCACAACCTGCTCTGGGTCTGGAATCCGAACGCCCCGCGCGACACGCCCGGCGACGAGGCAGGGCCCTACGTGGAGTATTATCCCGGCAGCGACTGCGTGGACGTCCTGGCGACCGATGTTTACCACAACGACTACCGTCAATCGCATTACGACGGCTTGCTGGCGCTTGCCCCGGACAAGCTGATCGCGCTCGGGGAGGTCGGGCACCTGCCGGCGCCGGCCTTGCTGGCCGACCAGCCGCTGTGGTCGTGGATCATGCCGTGGGGAGGCCTGCTGTTCCGCTTCAACGCGCGCGAATCCATCCGCGCCCTGTATGCGGTTCTTGACCGGCCGTGAGGATGAAGACCATGGGTGGCCAGACTTTGGAAAAGGCCCATTGAGAGTTGCGGCAACCCGGCAGCCTCAGGCGGCGCACCAGCGCGCGGTCGTAGAATTCCCGTTCACCATTCGGCAGAGGAAGGGGGCGGGGGAATCGAAGGATCCGCATCCATCTTCAAAGGAAGCTGAATGGAATGCCGATGAGTGTCTCATCATAAAGTCTTGGCTGCTCATCGTTGTTAATAACAATGCCCATGGGGCATTGCATCGCGGTCATGAAATCGCGGATACCGCGAAGGTCCCGAAGGTCAACGCGCTGCCCATGTTTAATTTCGAAAGGAATCGTTCCAAAAAACCCTTCGCAGACCAGGTCCACTTCTGCGCCTGCGCTGGTCCGGTAAAAGAAGGGATCGACGGGTGTTTGCAGGAGGGTGAACTGGCGCAGGATTTCCTCGATCACCATGCCTTCCCAACTGTAGCCACTGCGGGGGTGCGCGATCAATCCGTCCAGGTCGGCAATGTGCAGGAGTTGGTGTAGCAAACCACTGTCGCGAAGGTAGCCCTTGGGGTGCTTTACCAGGCGCTTGACCGAACGACGATCCCACGCGGGGATTTGTCTCCAGAGGAAGGTACCGTGCGCGATTTCAAAATAATCGCGAATCGTCGGTTGGGAGAGGTTCAGGGCACGGGCGATTTGCGAATAGTTCAGGACTTCGCCGGATACCCCGGCAAGGAGGCGAATGAATTGACGAAAGCGCTCTGGAGCAAGGCCTGGAAAAAGGCGGCCAAGGTCCCTGTACAAGTAAGTCTGGATGTATTGCTGCGTCCAGTTGAAGGGGAATTTGGGATTGTTGCTCAGCCATGGCTCGGGATAGCCGCCGCGAAACCAATAGGAATGGACCTTGCGCACGTCGGCGCGTGGCCTGAGACCTTCCAGCAGCGCCTCCGGCCCGGTGACGCCTTGAGCGATGCGTTCGAGTAGCCCCCCAGAATCCTGAGGATAGACCTCCGCCCACAGGAACGGGGACATTTCAATGATGGCCATTCGTCCCGCAAGCGATTCGGAAACCGACCGCAGCAGGTCAGGCGAACTGGATCCGGTCAGGATGAAGCGTCCCTTGCGCTGGCGATCAGCGTCAATGGCGACCCGCAAGGCCGGAAACAAAGCAGGTAGCTGCTGCGCCTCATCGATGACAATCCGATCCGGATTCAGGCGGAAAAAGAGGTCGGGATCCTCCGCTGCCAAACTGATGTCCGCCCCCCGCTCCATGTCGAAATACTGCCAGTCCGCTTCCAGCGATTGGACCAGCGTTGTCTTGCCGCATTGCCGCGGACCCAGAACCGCAACACATGGAAATTGCTCCAGCAATTCGAGCAGAAGGCGTTTATACAGGCGCTCCATTTATGCAAACCAAAGGGATTGGTTTGAAATTGCAAGGTTAAACAGGTGCGCTGCGGATGCGCCGGAATGTGCGACGGGCCTGACGGGCGGCGCCAAGGGGTCAGCCCTTGGATTTTGGCAGGGTCAACGGATTCAGTATAGGCGTGCTCCCCATTGGTGATGCGGTTGGGGTAGGCTCAAATTCCAGAACGGATGAAGACGCCGACTCGCTTATTAAATATCCTGCAAAAGGCTGTGTTTCCGGCAGCGGGGGCGATTGCCCTGCTGTGGTTTGTGATCCGTGTGGTGCCGAAGCCCTCACGGGCGGCGTATCCGTGCATGCGCGCGGCCTTTCCGGTAGCCTCGAGTTTTGTCATCTGGCTGTTGAGCCTGCTTGGCATGCGGCTGGCGTGGAGGCATTTGCTGGGCAACATGCGGCGACGGCCGATTGTGGCAATGCTGGCCGGGGCCTGCGGGCTGCTGGCGGGAGTGGTGTGGCTGGCATCCCAGCCGGGTAATCCCGCGCTGGCGGCGGTGAACGGTTCGCATGGACCGCTGGGGGAGGGGAAGGGCGTCTTTCCCGGCCGTGTGGTCTGGGTGCACGCACCCGATGCGACCTCGTGGGGTGGCAAAAGTACCGGCGAGCGCTGGTCGGATCCCGGACACTCGCACGAGCCGACCATCGGGCGGATGATGGATGAGGCGATCTGCAGCCTCGGTGGCGGGAAAACGGTGGCCGGGGCATGGGACAACATGTTCCACGAATTCAACGGCGCGCGTGGAAAGGGTGAGCAGGGATACAAACCCGGTGAGAAGATCATGATCAAGATCAACCTCACGCTGACGAATGCCACGATGAACGCACTTGACGACAACTATAACAAGATCAGGACCGGCTGGCTCGCGAATTACTGGAACAATATCGACGTCTCGCCGCAGGCGATCATCGCGCTGCTGCGGCAGCTGGTGTATGATGTCGGGGTCGCGGAGTCCGACATCACCATCGGCGACACCGTCTGCCTTGTCCCGAACTACCTCTGGAACCTTGTCCATCCGGAGTTTCCCGATGTGAAGTTTGTCGAGAACTGGGGCCTGCACGGGCGCGAGCGCGCTGAATTTTCCACGACACCGTTTCATTGGAGCCATCCGGATGCCACCGGCAAGGTGAAGGACTACCTGCCGACATGTTACGCCGAGGCGGCCTACATCATCAATTTCGCCATTCCGAAAAGCCATGCCTTCGGCGGAATCACCGCGTGTGCAAAAAACCACTACGGATCGTTCCTGCGCACGCCCGTCGGCAACCTGCGGGACTACGGTGACCGGAATTATTTCAACCTTCATGAATCCCTGCCCGACTCGTCGGTCGGTACGCCGGGATCCGGGCAGTACCGGTCGCTGGTCGACATCATGGGCCATCCGGAACTGGGCGGGAAAACCATTCTGTACCTGCTGGACGGGCTGTTTTCCGGACACGGATGGGAGGGTGATCCGGAAAAGTGGCAGATGGCGCCCTTTAACGGCGACTGGCCATCGAGCCTGTTCGCCTCAATGGATCCGGTGGCCATCGATTCGGTGGCGTATGATTTTCTCGCTACAGAATGGCCGGACGAGGTGCTGAAGGCCAGCCTTGGGGAAAACGGCGCGCAGGATTACCTGCACGAGGCCGCACAAGCCGGTGATCCTCCCTCCGGCACTTTCTATGATCCGGCGGACGATGGCTCCGGACTGGCAAGCCTGGGCGTGCATGAGCACTGGAACAACGCGATCGACAAGCAGTACAGCCGCAACCTTGGAGCGGATTTCGGGATCGAGCTCGTTCCGCTGGAAATCACGGAGCCGGTCTCCCAGCCGGCCCTTGCGCTCCGGCTGGCAGTCGATGATGACCAGCTTCTATTGCGGGTCGTTCACACCGACCCCGCCACCGGCTATATCCTTGAGCAGGTGAATCCCGGCGCCGGTTCGGCCACGTCCGTCCTGAGCATTCCAAAGGGCGCCTACGGCCGGCGAATCTCCCGTCCATTCAACCCGGGCGCCTCCCAGGTCTTCTACCGGATCCGCAAGCAGTAGATCCTTTCGACCGCAGGCGCTTTCTGGTCGTCAAGTCCGCCCGCGCAGGTCAGCTTTTCCAAATGAATTCCCCGACACCCCGCAAGGTCCCGATCAAGCCGGTCATTCTGACCTGCATGCTGCTGCTGGTCGGCGGCCAGCTTTCCGGCTTCAAACTGCCTGGGACGGTCGTTCCCGAGAAGATCCACAGCTTTCCCTCGAACACGAGCCTTGAGGGGCCGGCATGGAGCGTGCAGGAACAGGCCCTGTATTTCAGCGTGCAGGCCGGCGCCTTCGGCACCTACCGCTGGACGGAGGCCCGGGGACTTGAGCGGGCACGGGACTCATCGGGAAAGGTGAACGGCAACGCCATCGACGCGGCGGGCAGGCTGGTCATCTGCGACAGTGTCAACCGGCGCATCCTGCGCGTTGAAGAAGATTTCGCGGAAACCGTGCTGGCCTCGGAATTTGAGGGCAGGGCATTGAACCAGCCAAACGACCTCATCATCCGTTCCGACGGGACCATCTGGTTCACCACGCCGACCTGGTCGGCCGGTGAAACCCCGTACCAGTACGTCCTCAAGGTCGACCCGTTGACCGGCGAAGTGACAAAGATGGTCTCCGGAATCGACAAGCCGAACGGTCTCGGGTTCTCTCCGGACGAGTCCATCCTGTACCTGAACGACAACGGCGCCAACCGTGTACTGGCCTATTCGATACATCCGGACGGCACTGTCGCCGCCGCGCCGACCGTGCTCTTGGATAACATCGACAAATGGCCGGACGGCATGTGCGTGGATGCGGAGGGCAACCTGTTTGTGGCGGTGTATTCCGGAAGCATGGCGGGCATCCGCATCCTTTCAAAGGACGGGGAATTCCTTGGCCGCATCAGCTTTCCCGGAATCACCGACGGGATCACCAACTGCACATTCGGAAATCCGTCGGAGCACATCCTGTGGGTGACGGCAAAAAACGAGTTGTACCGCGTCGACCTGAGCGCGGGGTATCCACCGCCGCCGCCCGCGGTCGAAGCGGAATGGACTGGAGGGGAATTGATGCTGCGCTGGGAACCCGCACCGGCGGTTGTGTACCATCTCGCCGGCAGCAGCGACCTGCAGAACTGGCAATCCAGCCCGGTGCAGCCCGTCGAGGAAGCCGGCCTCCTCAAAGCCGTTGTCGATTCATGGGCCAGCCTGCCGTATTGGCGCGTGGAAGCCTCGCGGGAGTAATACCGAATCCACATGGATTCGCCTAAGTGAAGCGGGCCATCGCCCACACGGACGGGCGGTTTGTAACCGCCCCCCGGCGCGCGTCCGGCGCTTACAAAGCGCCGGTCCGTGTCCCGGAGTCGCTTGGACTATCTGGGTTCCCATTTAGGCATACCTGCTTCGAAGTGGTATAATACAGCGTTCACTTGCGAAACGGTGTTTCGCCACTTTGTGGAAGTCATTGACGGAGACAGCCGGGTGCAGGTCTTCGAGCTGGGGGTGGCCAGCCGCCAGACGCCCTATGCGCTGGTCAACGAACGGGTTCGCGTCGCGTATTTTATTGATCACGACATTGCCTACGGGGTCTTCCATCACCGCACCTGGGCCTTCGGCGTCTCGCTTTTGTTCATGGGCCTGACCTTTGTGCCGATGGCGGTCTTCCTTGTCCGCATGGTCGGCAGGCGAATTCCCATCGACCCCGAGGATCCGGCCGAGCTGGAAAAGGAGCGGCTCGCGCAGGAGCGCGAGGCCGGGCAGGGACCTGACGCCCATGGCTAAGGGGCCAGCTCGACCTGCAAGCGCAGGA
This sequence comes from Oceanipulchritudo sp., assembly GCA_049975345.1. GTDB lineage: Bacteria > Verrucomicrobiota > Verrucomicrobiia > Opitutales > Oceanipulchritudinaceae > Oceanipulchritudo. The sequence goes on from JBNGDP010000005.1 coordinate 14,351, forward strand.
AGACCGGATCGCCGTTCGCCGGGATGGGTACGCTGTATTGGATAAGCCGGGTGGAACCGTCGCCATCGAAATCCGGATCGATGGTCTCGGGAACGGCCGGGTACTCGTCCCAAAGCTGGAGGTCCGTGAATAGTGTCAACGGGGTTCGTGTCAATGCCGGTGGCGCATTCCCGGGAAAGATGGCCTCGGGTTAATGGATCGTGTCGAAGTGCGCGCGCAGTTGGGCGTCGAGATCGGCGGCGGCGGGGTGTTGGGCGCCGTTGACGAGGAGGTTGGTGGTTTCGTGGGGGTCGGTGGCGTAGTCAAAGAGGTAGGGCGCTGGCGTGCCGTCTTTCCATGAGGTGAGTCCGTAGCGGTAGCGCTCGGTGCGGACGGACCAGCCCTGGCGTGGGCCGGCGTTGACCCATGCGAAGGCGTGGCGGGCAGACGGCTTGGCTGGGTCCTTCAGCCAAGGGAGGAGGGATTTGCCGGCGGCGGGCTGTTTCGGGTTGATTCCGTGGAGCTCGCGGAGCGTGGGGAAGAGGTCGAGGGACTCGTTGACGGCGGTCACGACCTGCCCGGCGGGGATGCCGGGTCCGGCGAGGATGAGGGGGACGTGGAGGGCGGGGTCGAGGAGCTGCATCTTGTCCCACTGGGCCTGCTCGCCGATGTGGTAACCGTGGTCGGCAACGAAGGAGATGAGGGTGTTGCCGGCGAGGCCCTCGGCCTCGAGGGCGGCAAGCACGCGGCCAAGCTGCTCATCCATCCAAGAGACGCAGGCGAGGTAGCCCTTGTAGCAGTGCTGGCGCTGCTCCTCGTTCAGGTCGCGGTGGAAGCGTTCCTGCTTGAAGGTGCCGGTGGGGACGCTGGCGGGCTGGAACCAGGTGGGCGGGCGGAGGGATTCGACATCCAGGCTGTCATAGTAGGCCCACCATTTTTCCGGGGCGATGAAGGGGACGTGGGGTTTGTGGAAGCCAACCGCCAGGAAGAAGGGGGGAGGGGGGTTCAGATCTGAGATTTCAGATTTCAGATTATTGAGGAAGGCGATGGCGCGGTCGGCGGCGAGGGTGTCGGGGAGGACCTCGGGATTGGTGCAGCGGACGCTGTGGAGGCTGGTACCGCCATGGGGATGGCCGTCGAGGACTTGTTCGGGGCCGTGGGCGTTTTCCTCAAAGCCGGCCGGCTTGCCGGTGAAGCAGTCGTCCCAGCTTGCGGGATCCTCGAAGGTGTGGGGGAGGTGGGCGTCCGGATGGGCGGCGCGCCAAGCGTCGAGGTCTTTGGCCTGGATGCCGTGGTGGAAGATTTTGCCGAAACCGGCAGTGTGATATCCCGCCTCGCGGAAGAGTTGCGGCAGGGTGCGCAGGTCGGGACGCAGATCGCGCCAGGCGACCTCGTTGTTGGGCATGGGGAAGGACTCCGGGCGCTGGCCGGTGAGCATGGCGCTGCGGGATGGGCCGCACAGCGGATAAGGACAGAAGGTGCTGGCGAAGCGGCTGCCGCGGGCGGCGAGCCGGTCGATGTTGGGCGTATAGGCGGCCGGGTGTCCGTAACAGCCAAGCGCGAGGTTGAGGTCGTCGACGATGAGGAAGAGGTGGTTCATGGGTATTTAAGTTCAGAGCCCCGGGTGAACAGTCGTCAGGTCATTTTTCGGGAAAAGCCAGCCGTTGCCTCAGAGCGCGAACCGGGTGAAGTGGGTGTTGGATAGGACGCTTTGGCTGGTCATGCAGGAAGGCTTGGTTGTTGCCGGGCTCGCGGCAACACCTGCGATGGATGAATCCGTTGAAGTTTGGCGGCGGAAGGGGGGGGATGGGGGGGAGGCGATCAAATCGATGGGATTGAAGGATTCGAATAAATCGATTCGATCGATTGAATCGAGGAACTAGCTGGAAATTTCGCGAGTGCCGTGGCAATCGGGGTAGGCGGAGCAGCCCCAGAAGGACTTGCCGGCGTTGCGGCCGGCGCGGGCGTGGCGGCGGATCATGGGCTTGCCGCAGTCGGGGCAGGTTGGACCCTTGTCGGCCTCGGCGCGGGCCTCCATGCGGGTGCGGGTGAGCTGTTCGCGGAAGCCGCCCCCGCGGCGGAATTGGTCGCCCTGGGACTGGAGCTGGTGGTTCAGCATGTTGATAACCCGGGCGATGAGGATAAGCAGCGCATTGGCGACGGTTTCCTCATCGTCGGCATCCAGCCAGCGGGCGAATTTGGCCTTTTGGCGGAGGATGTGCCAGCTGGCGTCGTGGACGAGGTCGCGGCCGTAGTCGGGCTTGTCGAGGCGGATTGCATAGACGGCGCGGGAGACTTCGGAATCTTTTGGCCAAGGGACACGGCCTTGCTGCAGAAGGGCGTTGATCAGGTCGCCGGCGAGCTCGGCGAGGCTGGAGCGGGCGACATCAGTGAGCCGCATTTCGGTCTCGGTGGAGGTCTTGCGACGGGCGGAGCCCTCGGCGATATTGGCGCACCCGGAGCGGGCGGCCTGCGTCATCTGGTCGAACTGGCGTCCGCACGGATCATTGCGGCGGTTGAGGAAGCGCCGGCAGTAGCGCTGCGTGCCAAGCTGGACGATGTTGGCGAGGATCCAGGAATCCAGTCGGAAATAGCCGCTTGTGCCACCGAAGTTCATGGGGGATGAGTCGTGGGACGGGCGGCGGCTTTTTCAACCGGTGATTCTACCTGATTTCAGGTAATCGCTTGAATGGAATCAATCCACCCAGATTCCCGGTACATGGATGCGCAGGTTGAGGTGGCGCGTGGCGGTGAGGGACTGGTGCATCTCCATCAGGAGCAGTTCGAAGGCTGCGTTGGCGGCTTCCTCGGGGTTGACGTTGATGCCGGTATCGCCCGGCTCGGTGGCGCTGAGGAGCGCGACCGGGATCGGGGAGGGCAGCTGCCGGTTCCAATCGAGCACCTGGCGGACAATGGTGATCACCGCATCGGGGCGCTCACGGGCCACCCATTCGCGGAAGCCGCTTTCCGTCGGCTGGTTGTCGACCAGTGGCTGCAGGTCGTCGGCGGCAAAGCCGGCCAGCCGCTTTTCGCAGAGGAAGGCGCCCAGCCAGGCGTGCCCGGTGCGCCAGCCAAAGGACGGGGCGTAAATCAGGCCGATGCGCTGATGGCCGCGCCCGCGCAGGACATTCCAGGCGAGGCGGGCGTTCTCGTAGAAATCGAATTGCACGACGTGTTGCGCCGGAAAGGCCTGTTCCGGACCAAAGGTGACGAAATTGAAGCGGTTGGCCGGCAGGCTCAGTGTATGCGCGGTGTCCGAAGGGGTGAGCGGGGCCACCAGGACGCCGCGGATGCCCAGTTGGTAAATGTGCTGAAACGTCGAACGACCCCGTCTTCCCTGCCAACCGAGACGGAAGGGGGTCAATTCGATCCCACGCCGCTGTGCCTCCGCATGGAGCGCCGCGTGCAGGCGCCGGTAAACCGGGGATGATTCCCACCAGCGCTCGTCCGCCCAGTCATCAACCAGTGCCACCCGTTCCCACTTGGTTGTGATCCGCGCCGTGCCGGTGCGGTAGCGGGCCAGCGCCGCCATCGCCGGATCGGCCCGGTAGCCCAGCCGCTCAGCGATTTCCCGCACCCGCTCACGCGTCGCCGGCGCGATCCGCTTGTGGTCGCGCAGGGCCATCGAGACCGCCTGTACGCTCAGGCCAGCTGCTTCGGCGATGTCGCGCAGGCGGACCGGTTTTTCGGGATTCGGCATAACAGGAACCAGCCAACCACCTCTCGCTTTACTGATCCAGCAAATTCTTGCATTGTCGACCGGGCGGGGACGTTTGTGGAATGGGGGCGAGCTTATGAAAACGACACTCCATACCCTTACGCTCCTTGCGGGCATTGTAATGAACCAGACGCTGATTGCGGTGATGATCGCCGAGGAGAGCTTTCTGATTGACGCGAACAACTACGCGGCGGGCGCGACGATCGACGGCGTGTCGCCGGACGGGACGGCGCCCTTCGAGGGCATCGACGCGTGGACGGCATCTGGTAGTCTTTCCAGCAGCGTCAATTTCATCACTCCCAGCGGCAGCCTGAGTTACAGCAGCGGGAGCAACACACTGAGCACCAGCGGCGGGCATCTGGACACCTTCCGCACGAATACCTCCACGCCCGCGAACAAGTCCATCACCCGCACTGACAGCAGTCCGATCACCAGTTCGACCTGGACGGAGGTATATTTCGCGATGGTGGTGAACGCGGACAACGCGACGATCGCCGGGAACGACTATTTTGCCTTCAACTGGGATCATCAGGTGGTGGGTGGCACCCGTATGTTCGGCTTTACGCTGGACGGGGCGACCGGCAAGCAGATCCTCGCCACACAGGGCACACTGATCAACGAAGAGAACCGCAACGGCACCGCCACCGGGCTGACGCTGGCGGCTGGCAACAACCTGTTGGTCTTCCGCGTCACGGACAAGACCTCCGGCGGCAGTGACCAGTTTGAAATGTGGTTGAACCCGACCCTGAGTGCGACACCTGGCGCGGCGGATTACAGCGTGACGATCAGCAACGGTTTGGTCGTGGGAAACACCAGCTACGGATTTGAAGGGATCAAGATCGAGCAGACCCTGAGCGAGGACTCGATCCTTGTGGACGAGTTCCGCCTTGCCACCAGTTGGGCGGAGGTCGTGCCCTTTACCGCGGTCCCCGAACCTTCCACCTACGCCCTGCTGGCCGGGGCGGTCACCTTGCTCGCCCTGGTGCGGCGGCGGCAGCGCGTGGGCTGATCCAGCCCATTTGCCAGGGGTTTGTTTGGAATTCCGCTATGCGCCCCCTTATTCTTGCCGCACTCGTTAGTCCCCTTTGCCTTTCCGCCACGGTGGTTCAGGAAAACTGGGACTATCCCGGGATTGCCGGCGGCACCCAGATTGCCGCCGGGCTCGGCTTCAACGGCGGCAGCAATTGGAGCGGAAGCGAGTGGGCGCGCGAAAACGTCGCGCCCACCTACCAGACCGATGTCGACCTTGCCCTCGATGGCAGCGTACGCGGTTGGGTCGATGAGAATGGCGCCCCATCCGGCGCGATCGCCAGCCCTACTGGCAACGCCAACGGATCGCACGTCAACCAGGCATTCCGGCAGATTGCGCCCGCCGAACTGACCGGCACGACCTACCTCGGCTTTCTCTTCGCCGGCGGCGGCTACGGCATCGTCTCGACGTGTGCTGTCTTCTTTGACGGCGATGCGGACATCCCGCGCGGCATGATGGGCCTGAGCTTCATGCAGGAGGCCACCTTCAGCTACACCGCCACCACCACCGAATCGGTACGCAACTCCACCGGCACCAAGGGCACCTTTGGCCGCATCAAGTATTCGCCGGTGGGCGGCACGCCCGTGCCGAACCTCGTGATCGCCAAGTTTGAGACCGACTACAACGAAGCGGGCCACGACCGCGTGACCTGCATCCTCAATCCCACCGACGTGCGCAGCGAGGCGCTTGCCCTGTTCACCGCCGGGATTGTCAGTAATGCCGGGGTGCTGGTCCACGATCCCGGCACGGACCTCTGGGGCAGCGGCATCAACCCCGAGCTTGCCATCTCGATGCGAGGGGCAACAGCCGGCACTATTGATCCGATCGTCGACCAGATCCGCATCGCGCACGGCGGCAGCGGCTGGGATGCCCTGGTGGCGCCCTCCGGCGCCCCGGCGCCGGCTCCGACAGCCGGCGGTAGCCAGTATCTGGATACAACTCCCTATGCCGTCGCCCTCGACCGGGGCGGGCAGGATCCGATTGCCAATGGCATCCTGTTCCTCAACGAGACCGACACCGGCGCGCCAATCGTGATTGACGGGTCCACGCCCGACCACGGCCTCTTTTTCAAGGAGAGCAAGGTGCAGTTGGCCTACCTGACCACGGGCGAGTATTCCGGTTTTGCGGCCGATGTCTGGCGCGTCTCCGCCACGCCGGGATTCCAGGTGGTCGGCGACGGCGAGGTGCTCTTCGACCTCGCGCAGATGCCGGTCGGCGAGGTTCGCCGGGTGGTGGTGGACATCTCCGGGGTCGAGCTGCTGGAAATTGTCGTCACCGACGGCGGCGATGGGATCACCAACGACAAGGCCGCCCTCGGCAATCCACGCCTGATCCAAATGCCGGTGGTTGAGCTCAGCGCATGGGAGGCGTGGCGGCACGAACATTTCCGGGACACCCTCAACCAGCCGGACACGGTCAGCGGCCCGGTCGCCATGAGCCGGGGCCTGCCCAACGTCATCCGCTACGCGCTTGGACTGGCGCCGGAGGAGGATGCAGCGGACCACGGGCCGAGCCTTGTTGACGGTAACCTGCGGATGCGGGTGCCCGCCGACATCGATGCAGATGGCGCCCTCGCGCGGACGGTTGAAGCCTCCGGCAACCTGGTGGATTGGATCCCGCTGGATCCGCCCGCCCCCGTTGATGAAAACGGCAGGCCGGTTTTTCATTACATCGACCCGGTTGCGGTCGGCGTCGACAACCCCCGTTTCATGCGCTTTGCCGCCACGCTTTCGCGGCCGACCGCGCGCCTGACGGCGAGTCCGCTGACCGGCACCGCGCCCCTCACGGTCCAATTCGACGGCACGCCCTCCACTGCCGGCGAAGGCGGCATCTTCCGCTACACCTGGAACTTCGGCGATGGCGACAGCGAGGCCCTCGATCCCTCGCCGCAGCACACCTACCAGCTCCCCGGCGTTTATGAGGTCACCCTCGAGGCCTACGACGAATTCGACAACGCCGGTGTCGCCCGCATGCGCATCACCGTCCTCTCGCCCGACAACCAGCCGCCGACGGCCGCTATCGACGCCTCGGCGCTACTCGTCGCCCCCGGTGGCAGCGTGGACTTCGACGCATTGGGCTCCAGCGACTTCGACGGCGACATTGTCAGCTATGAGTGGTCCTATGACGACGGCACCAGCGCCACCGGACCCACCGTCAGCAAGACCTTCCCCAGCGTCGGCTTTGTGACCGCCACGCTCACCGTCACCGACGACGATGGCGCCACCGGGACCGCCAGCGTCCGCGTCCGTATCGACCCCGGCGACAACTCCACCATCTTTCCCATCCGCGAAGGCAGCCGCATCCTCTTCATCGGCAACAGCCTGATCGGCTTTTATGGCCCCCTTCGCGACGCGCTCGATAACGCGGTGAATCACAATCCCGGCTTCGACATCACCACCGGCAGCGCGGGCAAGGGCGCCGGCACCCTGATCGAATACGCCACATGGCCCTCCCTCACCGTCGAGGCCATCATCAACCAGAGCTGGGACATCGTTATCATACAGCCATGGAAAGAGGTCCTCGAAGCTGACCTCACCGTCTACGAAGCCGCCGCCGACACCCTCATCGGCTGGGTCCGCGCCAGCGGAGCCGAGCCGATCTTCTATATTCCGCACATGGACTGGCAATACTGGCCGACCTACCAGCCGACCATGCAGAACATCGTCTCCGCCACCGCCACCCGTCTCGGGGTCGAGACGATCGATGTCACTCCCGCCTGGAACCAGGTCCTCGCCGACTACCCGATGTCCGTCGACGCCAGCAAGCGCCTCGTCGACACCGCCTCGACCAACGAGTTCAAAGACCTGCTCTACAGCGACAACCTCCACCAGAACGCCGACGGCATGGCCCTCAACGTGTATTTGGTTTACAAATACCTCACCGGCCTCTCCCCCGTCGGCCTCAACCCCACCTGGCCCGGCGGCATGAGCGGCTACACGCCGGCGCTGCAAGCGTACCTGCAGGGTGTCGCCGACCAGCACGGTGTGGTGGCGCCCTTTATCTCCGCCACTCCTTCCCATGAAGCAAGTTTCTGAACCTTTTGACGTCGTCGTCCTTGGCGGCGGGCTGGCCGGCTGGGCCGCCGCTGTCGCCGCGGCCCGCAACGGCGCCAAAACCGCGCTGGTCCAGGACCGGCCGGTGCTCGGCGGCAACAGCTCGTCGGAGATCCGCGTGACCCCGCACGGCGCCGGACGCCATCATCCCTATGCGGCCGAGACCGGCATCGTCGCCGAGGCCATCCTCGCCGAGCGCATGCGCTGCCATGTCGAGCCGATGGAAAACGGATGGACCAACAGCCAGTGGGACCTCGCGCTCTACGACATCTGCCAGCGCACGCCCGGACTGAAGTTGTTTTTGAATACAATGCTGACCGACGTCCTCCTCGACGACGGCACGCGCGGCAGCACGCTCGATCCGGACGATAAGGAAGTGTCGTTGGAAAACGGCTACCGGGAGCGCCCGGCGATCAATCCGAGCCGGCGCATCGCGGCGGTCGAGTGCCGCGTCGCCAACGCCGAAACGCTCGTGACCCTGCAGGCGAAGCAGTTCATCGACTGCACCGGGGACGGCCTGTGCGCCCACATGGCCGGTTGTTCCTGGCGCTGGGGCTCGGAAGGAAAAGACGAGTTCAAGGAAGTGCATGCCCCGCGCGCGGCGGACGCCTTCACGATGGGCAGTTCCCTGCAGTTCTACTGTCACGATGGCGGCCGTCCGGTGCCCTTCAGCCCGCCGCCGTGGGCCAAAAAATACGACGACGCCGCGTTCTTCTGGGGCGGCGGCGGCCGCCGTCCCACCAATCCGCGCGGCGGGTTCTGGTGGATCGAGATCGGCGTGCCGTTTGACACGATTACGGACAACGAGCAGATCCGCGAGGAGCTCACCGCGCACGTTCTCGGCGTGTGGGACTGGATGAAAAACAAGGACGCCTGGATGAAGGACAAGTGCGCCAACTACGTCCTCGACTGGGTTGGGCAGGTGCCCGGCAAGCGCGAGTCCCGGCGCATCATGGGACGGCATTTCATCAATGAGAATGAATTGTCCATCCACCAAAGTTTCCCCGACAACATCGGCCACGGTGGCTGGTTTCTGGACCTGCATACACCGGGCGGCCTGCTGGCGGAGAACGCCGAGCCGATGGCGGCCGAGGGCTACGCCGACACGAGCGTTGAGCGCGCCAACGGACACGTCGGGCCGTATCCCATTCCGCTGCGCATCCTGCAGTCGCGCGACATTGACAATCTCGGCATGGCTGGACGCTGCGTGAGCGCAACCAAGGCGGCCCTGGGGTCGCTCCGCGTGATGCAGACCTGCGCGGTGATGGGGGAGGCCATCGGAACGGCTGTGGCCGTTGCCTGTAGTGAAAATCTGGACCTTGCGGCAATGGACGGGGAGCACGTCAAGCAAGTGCAAAGTTCCCTGCGGCGCTCCGGGGTGTTTCTGCCATCGATCCATGCGGCAGATGCGGACAACCTGATCGGGCTTGGGTCGCTCAGCGCAACTTCCGAACAGCTGCTCAGTGGCGGCGAGCCATCCGTGGCAACCTCCAGCAAGGCGGAGCCGCGCAACCTGCGGCCGCAGCCACTCGACCTCGCCCAAGCCATTCCCGTTCGCGGAGATCATCTGGAGAGCCTTTCCCTGTGCCTCAGCCTGGACTGGCCGGGTGCCATCCGGGTGCCCGTGCGCCTGCGCCAGGTGCCATCGATCTGGCACTACGACGTGGAGTCCGGTCCCGTTCTTGCCGAAGGCGAAATCAGCGTGCCTCCCGGCGTGGCGCAGTGGTGCGAGTGGACGCTCGGTCTGAAGCTGCCTGCGGAACTGGCAGAGGGCGGCTACCTGCGGCTCGAATTGGAAATGGCCATGCCGGGCAAATTGTATTGGGAGACCACTACCGGGCCGCTCCCCTCCTGTCCGGCCTATTTTCTCATGCCCAGCAGTCAGCCCGGCACGCGCGGCGAGCGCTACCGTCGCCACAACGAGACGCCTGGCAGTACCTTCGCCTTTCGGCTTGGCACGCCGCAGGCGGTCTTCCCTGCCTCCAATGTGCTGGACCCGGCCGGTCGCCCCTTTACCCGTGCGGGTGCCTGGCGCTCGGATCCGCAGGAGCCGCTCCCGCAGAGTTGGGCATGCCGCTGGGAACAGCCGCAAAGCCTGCTCCATGTGGACCTCCATTTTGGCGCTGATTTGCTCACCGAGCTCTCCACCCGCGAGGCGCTCAGCGTCAACCCCGGGATTGCCCGGGACTACCGCCTTGAGGCGCTTGTGGATGGGGAGTGGCGTACAGTCGCGGAGGCGTGCGGCAACTACCAGATGCACCGCTTCCATCGCTTTCCCGGGCCTCTTCAGACGACGGCCCTGCGCGTGGTGGTGCTCGCGACCAACGGCTCGGCCTCCGCCAGCCTTGCGGGGGTACGCGCCTACACGGCGGCGGGTTCGTACCCGGACCCGTGGGAAAGCCCGTAGGACGGGCAATCACCTGGATTGGCGATGTTTGCCGGGATTCAGCTGCCAGCAAAGGTTGATGGATGGGGAGTGTTGCCGGTTATGCCGGTGCCGCCTCCCGCCATTCGCCCTCGATGACGCGGACAAGGAGGTGCTCGGGAATTCCATGGAGACGGAGGCGGAGCAGCTGGTCCATCAACTCGACCGCGGCCGTCTGATAGTCGGAATCTTTCACCCACATGCCGGCGGGAGGTGGATACAGGTGATCAGGGAAGCTGGAGTTCAGGGGCACTCCATAAAAGGTGAAGTCCTCCGGCATCTGAAAGCCTGCTTCCCGCAGTGCCCAGTAAGTGCCACCGGGAAAGGTGATGAGGGCTTCCGGTTGCTCGGAACGCAGCCAGCGGGTTGCCGCAGCCGGGAGCTCTTTCAAGGGAAGGCGACAGCGGTGCCATGTCAGCTGCACCCCGTCCACGATTTCCTCCCGGGCAAGCAGAACCGCCCCCAATCTGGCCCGCCAGTCCTCGGTCTGGTCATTCTCGCCCAGCAGCACAGCAATCTTGCGATGACCTTTGGTGATGACCTTGCGGAGGGTTTCGTCCATCATGCGCACCGCGCTGTCCCGCACATGGCAAAACCGACTCGGCCCAATCGTCACGATGCAGAATGGATCGAAAGCGTGCGGGTGCCGCCTGTTGATATGTTCCAGTAGTTCGCGTTCGCCACCCGGGCGGGTATTGATGACCAGCCCGTCGATTCCCTGGTGCCACCATTGCTTGAGGCTGCTGGCGAGCTGCTTTTTTGGCGGAAAAGAAAGCCGCTGGTAGGTGAAGCCTGTATCGATTGCAGGCTCCCACTGCTTCTCGGCACTGAAGTCCAGCAAGCCGATTTGCACTTGCCGTTCCGCCCCACGCCCTCTGCGGCCCATCCGCGCCATCAAAGACGCCACCGAATCCCGTCGATACCCCATCTCCTTCGCCAGCTTGCGCACCCGTTCCGCCGTTTCCCGCCCGACACGACCCCGCCCGCTCAAGGTCGCCGATACGGTGTAGGTCGATACTCCCGCCCGCGCCGCAATCTCTGCCAAGGTCACCATGCCAACAAACCTGCCTAACGGCTTAGATTTTTGCAAGATTGAAACGGCGAAAGAACTTCAGCTTGATGCGGGGTGTCGGGACTGGCTCGGCTGTTTGACAGATTAAACGCATACGAAGGTATCCATACATGAAAAACAAACCAATTACCCGGATCTGTTCCGTTGGTCTTCTGGGGGTATTGCTTGGGGCCGCGGGCTCCCTGAATGCGGCGATCGTCGTTTATGATGGTGCCAGCGATGGCCTCTACAAGGCGACCACGGACAATGCGAACATGGCGCTGACGAATCCTTCTTCCGGCACCTACACGCTGACGAACAATTCGGCATCTGCCCAAGGCGGTTATCTTTTCGGCAATTTCGCGGCCACTGCACTTGCCGACGGGGAATCGATCACGCTTGGATTCACCATCTCATCGATTCCCGCCATTACCCCGCTCACGTTTTCGCTCAGTGGTGCCCGCGGCGGGGAAATCAACACGACCGATGTGGGATTCCAAGAGTTTGCCCGGGCCTATGCGGGATTTTATCAAAGTCAGAACGAAGGGAACACCGGCATGGATGTGCAGGCCTTCGTCAATGGTCCGACAACCAATCTTACGGAGGACCGGCAAATACTCACCGGTGCGCTCGATACCAGCATGGATGATGGGGATATAACCCTTACCGGTGCCGACCGGTTTGATGATGGAAAAACCGCTGACATCACGATGAGCCTCGTGCGGGTCGGCAGTGACTTCCGTGTGGATTACACCCTGAGCATGGCGGGTGGGTCCGGCATCCAGAGCTTTAGCAGTGCCCTGTTTACGCCCAGCGGCGATTACTTTGGCACCGGCGATGCCTTCACCACCTTCGCCATCGGGTATTTCGGGGGTGTTGCTGCTGATTCCTTTGATGCAGGCGAGGCCATGACCCTCTCCAATATCACCGTCACCGCCGTTCCCGAGCCGTCCAGCTTCGCGCTGCTGGCCGGGATGTTTGGCTGCGGGCTTGTGCTGTTGCGCAGGCGGCGGCGAGGCTAAGGCATCGCGCCGCAACTTTGTGTTTTGGGTTGACGCCCGCTGTTTCCTCAGATGGACAGCGGGCGTTTACTTGGATACAGAAGACCATTTCCATGCACAAACATCTTCTACTCATGCTCAGCGCGATCTCACTGCCCCCCGCTCCGGCTGAGGCCTACGACATCGTCATCTACGGCGGCACCTCGGCGGGCGTCACCGCCGGCATCCAGGCCGGACGTGATGGGCGCTCCGTTGTCGTGCTTGAGCCGACCGGCCACATCGGCGGGCTCACCACGGGCGGGCTTGGCCAAACCGACATCGGGAACAAGCAGGTCATCGGCGGCATCTCGCGGGAGTTTTACCAGGACATCCGCGCCCACTACCGCGACCCCGCCAACTGGAAATGGCAGAAGCCTGAAACCTACGAGGACAAAGGCCAGACCCGGACCGATCCCGACGAGGAGGCCAAGTGGACCTTCGAGCCCTCCGCCGCGCAGACCGTTATGGCTGCTATGATCGCCGAAGCCGGGCTGGAGATCCGCACCAACACGCGCCTGCGCCGCGACGGCACCGGCGTGGTGAGAGACGGTGCCACCATCCGCGAAATCATCATGGAAGACGGCAGCCGCTATCAGGGCAAAATCTTCATCGACGCCACTTACGAGGGCGACCTGCTGGCCGAGGCCGGCGTGGATTACCACGTCGGCCGCGAGTCCAACAGCGACTACGGCGAAACCCTCAACGGCGCGCAGCCCGCCGACTGGTGGCCAACCCTGCGCGGCCAATACCTGAGCACCCCTGAAGACCTCGCCGGGATGGACTCGCCCAGAAGCCCCTTCTTTAAAAACGGCCTCATCTCGATGAACGCCCACAGCCACAACCTCAAGCCCGGGATCGACCCTTATGTGATCCCCGCTGACCCCTCCAGCGGGCTCCTGCCCGGAATCGACCCCGAGCCCATGGCCGCGCCCGGCACCGGCGACCACCGCGTCCAGGCCTACAACTACCGCGTCACCCTCACCGACCACCCGGAAAACCGCATTCCCATCGAAAAGCCGGAGGACTACGACCCACACCATTACGAGCTCCTCCTCCGCCACCTCGCCAAGCACGGCCCTGACGACTGGCCAACAGTCTTTGTCAATTCACCCATGCCAAACCGCAAGACCGACACCAACAACGGGGGCGGCTTTTCCACCAACCTCGTCGGGCAAAACTGGCACTGGGCCGAAGCCTCCTACGCAGAGCGCGCCGCCTATGCCAAGCGCCTGCGCAGCCATATCCTCGGCTTCTTCTGGACCCTGCAGAATCATCCCGGAATCCGCCGGGACTTCCGCGAGTGGATCGGCGTCTGGGGGCTGCCCAAGGATGAATACGTCGCCAATGGCCACTTTTCGCCGCAAGTCTACGTGCGTGTCGGCCGGCGCATGATCGGCGAGCTGGTCGTCACCCAGTACCACTGCGAGGGCCTGCATATCGAGCCCGATGTCGCCGGCATGGCGGCATACGGCATGGACAGCCACCATGTCCGCCGCTACGTCACCGAAGCGGGCTATGTCCGCAACGAGGGCAACGTCCAGGGCCACGTGACCGAGCCCTACGGCATCAGCTACCGGGCCCTCCTTCCCAAGCGCGGGCAGGCCGACAATCTCATCGTCCCGGTGGCCGTCTCCTCCACCCACATCGCTTTCGGCTCCATCCGCATGGAGCCCGTCTTCATGCTTCTCGGCCAGTCCGCCGCCACCGCCGCCGACCTCGCCCTTGACCACCAGACCGGCCTCCACGATGTCCCTTACCTTGCCCTCCGCGAGCGCCTCCTGGCCGACGGTCAGATCCTCGAGGCGCATCCGGGAAAACAAGCCTCCGAAGGCTCCGGAAACGCTCGCCATGGCGTGCCGGGTGTCAGATCGATAACAGGCGGACGCCGTTGAGGATGGGGCTGCCGATCCCGGGGACGAAGCGGAGCTCGAGCCCGTTCTGTTGGACCCGGGTGCGGAAGCTGGTGCGGAAGGCGGTAAGTTCGCCGACGGTGGATGCAAGGTCGAGGGCGGGGAGGACGCATTGCCCCTGAAGAAGGACATCGAAGACCCGGCGGCCATCGGAGCCGGCCCCGTGCGGGACGCGGTCGCCACGGCGGGTGGAGGCGTCGAATGGCTCCGCGAAGAGCAGCTCCACTTCGTAGCCACCGGCAGGGACATCCGCCCGCCAGCGATCGATGCCGATACGGAAAGTCTGGAAAACGGGCTGCATATCGCCGCCGCGGATGTGGCGGTTGGTGCCCTCCCGGATGCCCTCCCATGCGGGCATATCGGGCCAGCTGCGGAAGGTTTGCCCTCCCACGTAACCGCAGGTGCCCGGCCCAGCATAGGGCTGGTCGGGCAGCCAGATCCGGCGGGTGAGCGGATCGAGAACGTCGCAGCGGCTCTGGCCGAGGTTCAGGCAAAGTTCCTCGCCCGGTGCCTGCCATTGGCGCAGGTCGTCGGGGTAAAGCCGGACGATCGTTTCCATCAAGCCGCGGACCGGTCCGGCGACGGCGAGGAGTTGGTGGCGTCCTCCGGGCAGGGCGAGTAACCAGTCCGCTGCGCCGTCCTCGACCATGCGAACCCCCTGGCTCGTGCCGTTGAGGAACAACTCGACCTCAGGCTGGTTGCTGTAGACGCGGATGGATTCCTCAAGCGCATCGCCAAACCCGGCCCGCAGGGTGCGTGCCTGGCCGGCGATGTGGACCATGGGAGACCTGCTCCACCAGCTTTGGTATTGGAAAAAGGCGTCCTTTGGGCGGCGGGCGTTGTCGAGCATGCCCTTGTTGTTGATGTGCCCCATGCCGTCGCCGAGGGAGGTGCGTTGGAAGTCGGACCAGGTCCAGATGAAGACGCCGGCGAGCCACGGCAAGTCGCGTATGGCCTCCCGGTAAACGCGGTGGAAGCGGTCTGCGTATTCCGGAGACATGTCGAACACGGTGGGTTCGCGGGCGTGGATGCGGGGATCCACCCCGGCACCGAATTCCGCGAGGATGTAGGGTTTGTCGGGCGCGTAGGCGCGGGTTTCCTGCAGCCAGGATTTTACCTCCGAGAGGTTGCGGTGATACCAACCGTGATAGATGTTCCAGCTGTTGGCGTCATTGACCTGAAGGAGGCCGGTGTCCTGGTACCACCGGGGGTTCGGGTCGGAGTGGGCGTCATTGAGGGTGATGCGGTCCGGGTCGATCCTCTTGCAGTCGGCGTCGAGTGTTTTGCAAAACAACCGGGCAGCGGCGAAGTGCTCCTCCAGGCGTTTGGGATCCTGCGGCTGTGGCCAGAACCAGTCGGCACCGCCGAGGATCTCGCAATGATAGCCCCAGAAAAGGATCGAGGGATGATTCCGCAGCTGCTGGATCATTTCATGGAGCTGCCGGCGGGCGTTGCGCAGGAAGGCCGGGGATTCTGCCATCTGATCCATGACCGGGATCTTGACCCAGCAAATCAGGCCGGAGCGGTCACATTCCGCGTAGACGGCATCGGCGTGGGGATAGTGACTTCGCATCGCGTTGCACCCCATCTCACGAATTTGGCGAGTGTCCTCGACGAGGGTTGCCAGTGGCGTGGCATAGCCGAGGTCCTCGAAATCCTGGTGCCGGCCGACTCCCCTGAGAAAGCAGTGGTCGTCGTTCAGGAAAAAGCCCTGTTCCGCATCGATGCGAAACGATCGGAAACCCAGCGGGGTGCTCAAGCTGTCGAGGCCCTCGCCGGTATCGGCGTCGCGAAGCTGGTGTTGCAGGGTGTGGCAAACAGGCGCCTCCGGTGACCATAAGGACGGTAGGATCACCTCCGTTTCCAACCGGAGGTCGCAGGTTTGGCCGGACGCGATCGTGGCCGTCGACTGCAGGTTGCTGATCAAAGTGCCCTCGGGGTCGATCAGGCTTGCTTCCCATACCACCCTGCGCGGGCTTGATCCGCAATGGCTGACCGTTGCACTGAGCTGGAGCGATGCCTGCCGGAGCGAGACATTCGAGGTCTGCCAATACACACCGCAGCCGCCATGGTCGGCCATGGTGAAATGGGTTTCCTTCAATGTGATCAGCCAGACCGGTCGGTATATCCCGCCAAAGTGCCCCAAGTCCCCGCCAATCGGCGGCACATCGGGATTGTGGGCGTTGCTGACGACGACCTCGAGCCGGTTTTCCCGGTCGGCATGGAGCAAGTCGGTGAGGTCAAATTGGAAGGCCGTGTAGCCACCGAGGTGTTGTCCGACTTCTTCACCATTGAGCTTCACGGAGGTGTCCTGGTTGGCCGCTTCAAAGCGCAACCAGACGCGGCGGCCGTTCGAATCGGGGATGGGGGGCAGGATGCGCGTGTAGCGTCCGCTTCCGCGGTGATAGTCATCACCCTCGCCGACACCATATCCGGCAAACGCGGCCGAATCCCGCCCCGTCGATGGCGGACGCGGGCGGGTGCCGGCTTCGGGAAGGTCCCGGGAATTCCATGTGTGTGGAAGATTAACCGGGAGAACCGGCTGCGCATCTCCCTCCAGTTGGAACTGCCATCCCGAACAAAGATTTTCCTCGATACGGATCATGCCGGCGTGTGTTCGGTTGATGTTTGGTAGCGGTAGGGCACCACCTGCGCGGCAGGATTTTCACCGTTCATCATCTTTTGCAGGGTGGAAAAACCCAGTTGCGCCAGGGATTCCTGGGGCATATGGAGGCTGTCCGGGCCGGGCCAGACACTGCGGGCAGCCGTTCCGGGCTGCAGGCAGGCGACGTGGAGGTCTCGCATCGGCTGGCGGCCCGCCTCCCGGCAGGCCCGGTAAAGGTGTTCGATCTGGGCTTCGTGCACCAGAACACTGTCGACTTTCACATCACTCGAAGTGAGGGCCGCATGGAACGCAGCCACCTGCTCCTCCGGTATGAATGTTTTCCATGTATCGAACACCGGCGGCTGCAGGCCCAGTTGAGCGGAGGCCTTCTCAAGCGCCTCCATGCGCGCCGCGGTGGAATAGTGGTCCTTCCAGAGCAGGGAGTAGACCCGGTGGCTGCCCGCAGCCTGAACAACCTTGGCCAGCTCCCACATCGCCCCCTCTTCGTCAAAGGTGATGCATCCCGGAAGGTGGCGCCGGTTTCCGTTGATGTGGACCACGGGCAGGCTCAACGCGTCCAGTTGCCGCGATAAGGACTCCTCTATGCTGGATAGCAGGATGACCCCGTCCGTGCAGTCTTCCCCAAGGCAGCGGGGCAGGCGCTTGCCCGCTCCCAGTCGCTCCTCGATGTGGACCGAATACCCGCCCCCGGCTTGGGCCGCATTCAGCAGGCCGCGCAGAAAATACGGATCGTAACTGAAGACCGTCTCGCAGATGAAATCGATCACCCCGTGCCGTTTGTTCACAAAATTGCGCGCCTGCCGGTTGGGCCGGTAACCCAGGCGCCCCGCCACCTCCCGCACCCGCCGCGCCGTCGATTCACTGAAACGCACCGCTCCGCCTTTCCGCCCGCTCAAAACCGCCGAGGTCACTGCCGCAGAACACCCGCACTCCGCCGCAACCTGCTTGATCGTCACGATCTTCATTTAGGATTGAACGTTTAATCTGATTTGCTCAAGACTCAAGAAAGAAATGAGGAAACGGAGCTGCAGGCGTTGAGACGCGGGGCGGGGAAGGAGAATGAAAATGAGAAAGAGGAGACGGATATTGATGACCGGGGCATCGGGGATCGTGGGAACCTTTCTACGGCCGTTATTGCTGGAGGAGGGGTATGAGCTGGTCAGCAATTCGCGGCGGGAGCTGAAGGAACTGGGAGAAAAGGAGACCTGGGTATACGGGGACGTGTGCGACAAGGACTTTGTGGAGGCGCAGGTGGCGGGAGTGGATGCGGTGATCCACCTGGCGAGCCTGGTGGGGGAGGAGTACACCTTTGAGCAGGTGATGGGGCCGAATGTGATGGGACAGTGGCACATATTGAGTTCGGCCCACCGGCACGGCAAGCGGCTGATCTACGCGAGCAGCCACCATGCGATTGGTTTCCAGCGGCGCGACGGCGGGCCCTATGGGCTGGGCGCACCGCTGCGTGGGGACAGTCCCTATGGATTGAGCAAGGCGTTTTCCGAACTGATGTCGCAATACTTTTGGGACCGTTACGGATTTCCGTCGCTGGGACTGCGGATTGGATCGCTGGCGAAGGAGGCGATTGATGAGCGGCGGGTGCACACCTGGATGAGTCCGCGGGACCTGCTGCAGCAAGTGGAAATCGGCCTTCACCATGCGCTCAAGGGGCACCGCGTGTTGTATGGGCAATCGGAGAACCCGGCCCCCTTCTTCATCAATGACGATCGGGAGCTGGACTATCGGCCGGCGGATCGGGCACTGGACAATCTGGCGGATCCGGGGCTGGCGAATGCGGGACCGGATGCGGAGGATCCCTCCAGCTGGTTTGTGGGGGGCTATTTTGCCTTGAGCGACGCGGAAGGGCTGGCGAAGGGCCGGGAGGAGAAGACGTGAGCCGGATCACTGCCGTTGAACCGATCCATTTGCAGATTCCCTTTCAGGATGGGAGCGAGGGGATCGGACTCTTTCCGGAGCGCTGGGACACTCTGGACATCCTGCTGGTGCGGATTGAAACCGGGGATGGCCTGGTCGGATGGGGGGAAGGCTTTGGCTACAGTTGCGCCGAGGCGACGGCGGCGATGGTACGCCGCGGGGTTGCGCCCTTGTTGATCGGGGAAGATGCGCGGGACATCGCCGGACTGAACCGGAAGGTGCAGCAGCGGATGGTATTGCCGGGGCGGTTCGGGATCAGCACATTTGCGCTTTCGGGGGCGGACATTGCGCTCTGGGACCTTGCGGGCAAGCGGGAGGGGGTCTCCGCTTCGCGGCTTATCGGCGAGCGGCGGCAGGAGCGGGTGGCGGCCTATGCCAGCCTGGTGCGCTATGGGAATACGGAGGCCGTTGGGCGATTTGCGACCAGGGCTGAAGCGGAAGGCTATCCTGTCATCAAGCTCCATGAAGTCACGATGCCGGAAATCCGTTCAGCGCGAGCGGCCCTGCAGGGAGATACAGCATTGACCATCGACGTGAACTGCGGTTGGGACTTTGATTTCAGCCGCGAGGTCATCCCAGAACTGATCGCCCTTGGCTGCAGCTGGCTGGAGGAGCCGTTATTCCCGCCGGAAGACGGGCGTGCGTTGGTTCCGTTACGCGGGCTCGGGATACCGATCGCGGCCGGGGAGAACCTCTGCACCGCTTCAGCTTTCAAGGCCTTTCTCGGCGAAGGTGGGATCGACATTGCCCAGCCCAGTGTGACCAAGGTGGGCGGCATCACGGAAGTCCTTTCCATCCGGAATGCCTGTACCCGACTGGGCGTACGGATGGTTCTGCACTGTCCATACTTCGGGCCCGGTTATCTGGCCAGCCTGCAGCTCTCGACCGATCCGGCTGGCAATGAAAGTTTTGAATACCTCTACATTGAACCGGAAGCCTGGCTTTACCCGCTGTTACCCCGGCCGGTAAGCGGACATATCACAATACCCGACAGTCCGGGACTGGGGATGGATCCGGATCCGGGCGTTATTGCGCATTATCGCGTGGGATGAACCTATCGAAGAACCGACAACAAAAATGACCACGGACAGAATCCTCTACGGCCACGTTATCGACGGCCAAAACGTTCCCGGCAGCGGTGCCCGCCTGCTGGACATCCATGAACCCGCGACCGGTGCGGTGACCGCCCGGGTGGATTGTGCGGATGCGGCCACCATCGAGGCTGCGATTGCCTCCGCGCAGGCGGCCTTTCCCGCATGGGCGGCCCTGACGCCACAACGTCGGGCGCGGGTGCTGACCCGTTTCCTGATGATTCTTGAAGACCGGAAGGACGAATTGGCCAAGGTTCTGGCGCGGGAGCACGGGAAGACAGTGACTGATGCCCTCGGCGAAATCCAGCGTGGCTATGAAGCGGTGGAATTTGCCTGCGGGATTCCGCATTTGCTGAAAGGGGAAAGTTCGCCGGGGGTGGGGCCGGGGATCGACACCGTCAGCCAGCGCGAACCCCTCGGGGTGGTGGCGGGGATCACGCCTTTCAATTTTCCCGCCATGATTCCGATGTGGATGTTCGGAGTGGCGGTGGCGACCGGCAACTGCTTTATCCTCAAGCCCTCCGAACGCGATCCAGGGGTGCCCATGATGCTCAGCGAGTGGATGCTCGAGGCCGGGGCGCCGGCCGGGGTGCTGAGTTGCCTCAACGGCGACCGGCAGGTGGTGGAAGCCCTCCTGGATGATAAGCGGGTCAAGGCAATCAGTTTTGTCGGATCCTCGGACATCGCCGAGGCCGTTTATGCCCGTGGTGCGTTGAACGGCAAGCGGGTCCAGGCAATGGGAGGCGCCAAGAACCATCTGGTTGTCGCGCCGGATGCCAACATGGACACCGTCGTCAACGCCTTGCTGGGGGCGGCTTACGGGTCGGCGGGTGAGCGCTGCATGGCGATATCGGTGGTGGTGCCGATTGGAGATGAGACGGCCAGGCGCCTGATTACCGCTCTCAAACCGCGTGTGGAGGCCCTGAATGTCGGACCGTCGACGGATCCGAAGAGCGACTTCGGGCCGCTTATCAGTTCCGCGCACCGGTCCCGGGTGCTGCAGTATATCGAGGATGGCCTGGCGGCGGGTGCCGAGTTGCTGGTCGATGGTCGCGACATATCGGTGGAAGGACACGCCGACGGGTTTTACCTTGGGCCGTGCCTGTTTGACCGGGTCACGGAAGACATGCGGATCTACCAGGAGGAAATCTTTGGGCCGGTGTTGTGCGTGACGCGGGCGCAGAGCCTTGAGGAGGCGATTGCCCTGCCTTCGAAGCACCCATACGGAAATGGCGTGGCGATCTTCACCGACAGCGGTGGGATGGCCCGTGAGTTTGCGCAGAAGGTCAACACCGGCATGGTCGGGGTCAACGTGCCGCTGCCCGTGCCGCTCAGCTTCTACAGCTTTGGTGGATGGAAACGCTCGGCCTATGGCGGGTTCAACCAGCACGGGATGGATGGCGTACGCTTCTACACGCAGACCAAGACCATCATCAGCCGCTGGCCGGATGCTCCGTTGGGAGCGGAATTCACCATGCCGATCGTGCGTTGAATGGATGCAGCGGGATACCCATGAAGTCGATTATTGAAACCACTGTCCGGCAGGCCTGGAAAAAGGGCAATACCGCGACCAATGGATGGATCTTCATGCCCGGCGGTGCCGTCGCGGAGGTCATGGCCCATAGCGGCTACGACGCGCGCTGTCTGGACCTGCAGCATGGGCAGATTGACTTGACGCAGGCGGTGGACATGCTGCGGGCGATCCAGGGCACCAGCGTGACCCCGTTGTTTCGCAGCCAATCCCTCGATCCCGACCACATCGGGCGGCTCCTTGACGCCGGGTTTCACGGGGTAATCTGCCCATTGATCAACAG
Organism: Oceanipulchritudo sp.; assembly: GCA_049975345.1. Taxonomy (GTDB): domain Bacteria; phylum Verrucomicrobiota; class Verrucomicrobiia; order Opitutales; family Oceanipulchritudinaceae; genus Oceanipulchritudo. The sequence goes on from JBNGDP010000005.1 coordinate 36,020, forward strand.
TGCGACCGATGCGCAGTCCCTGGTGGAGGCCTGCCGTTATCCGCCGCAAGGGCGCCGCAGTTATGGTCCGATGCGGGCCGCCCTTGTTCATTCCGGCAATTACCTCCAGGCCAGCAAAGACCTCCTGACCTTTGCGATGGTCGAGACCCGTGCCGGGCTGGAGCAGCTCGAGGCGATCCTGGAAACGGAGGGTTTGACCGGCATTTATCTGGGACCTGGGGACCTTGCGATGGCCCTCGGATTGCCACCACGGATCGACAGCGAGGAGCCCGAGCTACTGCAGGTTATCGCCGATTGTATTCACCGGGCCCGGGAGGCCGGCAAGCACGTGGGAATGCATTGCCATGACTACCGCTATGCCCTGCGGATGCGCGAGTTGGGGGCCGACCTGATCACGGTGGGATCGGATCAACGCCTGCTGCAGGCTGCCGCGAGGCAGGCCGTGGAGGGGTTTCGGAAAGGAACCGGGGCCGATGCGACGGGTTGAGCGGGCCGGTTACAGCCTCGTCGTTGAGGAACATGGACCACCCGAAGCGCCAGCCTGTATCCTCTCACATTCGTTGGGCAGCGACCGGCGCATGTGGCGGCCGCAGGTGGAGGGGCTGGCCGAGGCGTATCGATTGATCACCTACGACCATCCCGGCCATGGCCAGTCCAGTCGGCCGGAAAGGATGGGGGATATCGGGGACTTTGGGCGCGACGCCCTCGCGGTGGCCGATGCCTGTGGGGTTGGGCGGTTTGTCTTCGCCGGAGTCTCACTCGGTGGCATGGTCGGGCTTTGGCTGGCTGCCCATGCCGGCGAACGCGTGCGGCATCTCGTGGCCTCCAACACGGCGGCCCGTATCCCCGACAGCAGTTTGCTGCGCGCGCGCATCGCCCTGCTGCGGCGCGAGCCGGTCGAGGCCATTGCTGATAACGTCATCGAGCGCTGGCTCACGGTTGGTTTTCGGCGTAAGCAACCGCAGGTTGAAGCACTTTGCCGGCAAATGCTGAACGACTGCGGCGCGCCGGCCTATGCCGACACAGCAGGGATGATCTGCAACATGGACCTGCGGCCGGAGCTGGCCTCCATTGACCGTCCGTGCACCATTCTGGTCGGCGAGTACGACCGGGCCACGCCCGCGGCCTGGGGGCGGGACCTCGCCGCCCGGATTTCAAGCGCGCAGTGCCAAACCCTTGCCAGTGCCCATCTGGGCAACATCGAGGCGGCGGGGGTGTTCAATCGTGCGTTGATCAAGGCTCTGGGGCATGTTGCGGGGCACCTGCTGCCGCCGAACCCGCACACGAATGGAGAAACAGTCTGCCGAAACCAGCGCGAGACCCCATGAAATTTATGAAACCACCAGCATTCGGGCTCCGCGTCCCGGGGAATCCGCTTGAAACACGGTCTTCGTTTTCACGGCATCCGTGGAAACTCAGTCCGTCACTTCCAGCCGGACGAATGTGGGTGGGGCGCCGGGAGACAGGCGGATCTCGCGCTCCTGGGCGGAAAAGTCGCCATCCGGGTCGAAGTCGGTGACGAAAACATCGCCGAGGTATTCGGTCCAGCTGTCCGGCGACAGGTCGGGGGAGGTCCAGACAGTGACGGCGCTTTCCGGGGCATTGAGGCTGCGGCGGAAGCGGAAGATCCATTCACCGGTGACCGGGTCCGGCTCAATCAGGAAAGGCGGATTGTCGGTGCGGGTGGCATCGAGATCGAGGCCGTACTCTAGCAGGTTGATGTGCGGATCCCCATCCGGATTGGCCAGGGGATCGTCGTCCCCCGGGCCGGTCCAGTTCCGGAGGGCGGCCCATTCGGCATAGGTGTCGATTTCCGGGACCGGACGGAAGACCGCCTGGTAGGTGATGTTACCGGTGGGCGCGATCACCAGCGGATTCTCCATGGAGGGCTCCGGTCCTTCCCAGTAGTAGAACAGGTAACCCGGGTAGGCGGTGGCGGTCAGGTTGACGATTGTGCCGTTGGAGACGACGGTGCCGGCATCGGAGCCGGCGGAGCCGCCGCCGTTGGTGTCAAGGGCCACCGCGCTGGTACCGGCCTGCTGGGCGACGGTCACGGTGAAGGAGGCGGGGTTGGAGCGGTCCTTGCCGTCGGTGAGTTGATAGCGGATTGTCTCGGTGGCGTTGGTCACGCCGGGCCGCGGGGTGTAGGTGACCTGGTCGGCGCTGTAGGTGACGACCCCGTAGCGGCCGCCGGAGAGCTGGAGCAGTTCCAGGCTGTCGCCGCCGTCGGCATCGCTGTCATTGGCGAGGATGTCGATGACCACCGGCGTATCGGGAGCGGTCAGGTGGGTGCCGTCGTCCAGGGCGACCGGCTTGTTGTTGGCCGGGGCGGTGAGACGCTCGAAGCGCATGCCGTCGACGGCGGTCCGTTTTGACGCGACGGAGGTCTGGGCAAGTATCAGCACATCGGACTCCGGGCTCATGGGGTAGGTGCCGACTTCGACCCATGCCCCGGTGCTGGTGGTCTGGTCGACCACGACCGGCGTGTCGCCGCCGGTGTGGCGCACGGTGTAGTTGGCCTCGGAGGTGCTTGAGGAGTAGTTGGGATTCCACTGGGAGATGCGGTAGCTGCCATAGGGCAGGCCGGGGGCAACCCGGACAAAGCCGTTCGAACTGGTGGCGAAGGAGGTGACGGCATTGGGGCCGAAGGTGCCGGCAATGGAGACGATTTCCTGAAAGTGGGCGCCGTTGATCCCGTCGATAATGAACGGGGCCTCGATCTGGTCGACCTGCCAGTCGAAGAGGGTGCCGGCGGTGTCGATGACCTTGAGGGCAGCCCGGTAGGTGAGCGTGCGGCCGGAACGGTTGACCGCCTTGGCCTGGTATTCGCCCTCGTCAGTGCCCGCAACCGCCTGGATGAGCAAGCTGGTGGCGGTTTCACCGGCCAAATCGACGCCATCCTTGCTCCATTGGACTGCCAGGACCTCGTCGCCCTCGTCGCGGAAGGAAAAGAGCGCATCCTCGCCGGCCGCGACCACCTGGGTCGGGGCGTGCTGGACAAGGGCGGGCGGCACACGGGCGGCGGAGCGGGCGCGGAGCGAGTCGCTGCGGGCCTTCAGCTCGGCCTCGATGTCGTTGTAGGCGGAATTGTTGATGAGGTTGGTCCACTCGAAGCGGTCGCCATCGCCCACGGCGTACAGCTCGCTTGGGTTGCCGCTATTGTTCTCGTAATACTTCATGCCCCCGGCCCAGACAAGATGACCCAGTGGATCAGCCGGATCGCTGCTGCCATCCATGATGGCATACGCTTCCTCGACCCAGTTTGGCTCATGCTTTTCCAGCAGGGGCGCGAGGCTTTTGCCGTCGAGGGGCGTCCCGGGATCCGGCAGGCCGCAGAGATCGACAAGGGTCGGGTAGATATCGAGCAGGGTGACGGCCTTGGCCTCGGTGTCGTTGACGCGGTTGCCGCCGGGGATGCGGAAGATCATGGGGACATGGAAACTGACATTGTCCGGCGTGCCCTTGGAGAAGAACTTGTTGTGCTCGCCGAGGCCGTACCCGTTGTCACCAAAAACCACGACAACGGTGTTGTTGGCCAGGCCGCTGGCGTCGAGCTTGTCGAGAAGTTCCATGATGTGGTCATTGGTCATGGCGGTGCAGGCATAGTAGCCCTCCAGCGACTGGCGGTAGTTGTTTTCATCGGTGGCCGCACTATTGAATGGGGGCAGGACAATTTCCGGAATGCCCGGATCATTGACGGTGGTGTCGCCCGTGCCCCATTTGAAACGACCATAGTACTCCTTGGGCGCGACAAAGGGCAGGTGGGGACGGCGGAAGCCGACCGCCATAAAGAAGGGCTTCTGGTTGGCGTCGAACCGGCCACCGGGCGTCGAGAAGTCATCCAGGATTTCGAGCGCACGCAGCTTGGTGATGCCGTCGGTCAGGCGGTTGGCGTCGATCGGGTCACCGTTTTCATCGGTCTCGGCCATTTCATAGATGAGGCTGGTTTCGCCGGGATGATCGGAGAACGATGCGAAGCGGTCGACGTTGTCATCCAAGCCGAGGGCTCCGAGCTCGCTGGACTGCGTCACTGTCCGGTCGCGGTTTTCGCCGAAGGGCTCCTCGGTGATGTCCCAGCCTTCCGGCACGTCGCTTCCGATGTGGAACACCTTGTCGAGGCGCACGGTGCTGTAGCCGTTTTCCTGGAAGTGCTGGTGCATGTAGACGAGGCTGCGGTTCATGCCGTCGTTGTTGCGGATGGAGCCGGTATAGCGCCACTGGGAGATCTCGACGTCCTTGCCTCCCATGAACATCTGGCGGGCGGGCATGCAGGCGGGCCAGTTGGAATAGGCCTGGGTGAAGGCGAGGCCCTCGTCGCAAAGCCGGTCAAGCGCGGGGCTCTGGATGCTCGGGTGGGTCCGCCCGTAGGCCGGATGGCCGATTGCCGCCGCCGACATGTCGTCGATGACGATCATGAGCACATTGAGCGGCCCGGAGCCGAGAGCTCCTGTAGTGGCTGTGGCAATACCGGAATAACCCGAGAATCCGGCGGTGTTGTAGGCCCGCACACGGTAGTTGTAGGTGGTTTCCGGTGACAGCCCCGTATCGGTATAGCTGGTGGTGTCCGCTGGCACGGTCGTGATGGCGCTCCAGACGCCGCCCGTCTGGCGCTCAATGGCAAAGCCGTCCTCGTTGCTGCTGTTGTCCAGCCAGTCAATCCGGATGGTGTTCGAGAAAAGGGCGGTCGCGGTCAGGCCGCTCGGGTCGCCGTCCGGGGCGACCGGGGGCGCGTCCAGGGTGGTGGCGGATGCCTCTTCGCTGTAGCCGCTGAAGCTGCCCCCGCCCAGGTCCGCGCGCACGCGGTAGGTGCAGGTGGTCGACGCTGTCAGGCCGGTGTCGGTAAAGGTGGTTGTATTGGCCGGAAGGCTGGCGATCTCGCTGTAGCTGCCGCCGCCGCTTTTCCGCTCGATGCGGAAACCCGTCTCGATCGAGGAATTGTCGATCCAATCAAGTTGAACCGAGGTATCCGAAAGGACCGTGGCGCTGAGCTCTGTCGGGATGTCGGGATCCGGCGCCCCGGTCACGGTGAGGCGGGCGGCATTGAGGGCGCCGCCCCGGGTGAGCTCGTTGCTCCCGGCGAGGCCGTTGGCCTGGATGACCAGCACCAACTCCCCGCCGCTGGGCTGCAGCCCGGACAGGGTGAAGGAGCTGGGGACCGTGCTGTCGACCGCAAGCTGGTTTATCGTCCCGATGCGGTAATCCACCGAACCGGTGAAGGAAAGGTTGCTGTCGGTAAAGAGCTTGAGCTCGTAGAGCAGTCCGCTGTCCAGGCCACCGAAGGTGATCGTCATTTGCCCATCCGCTTCGTTATTCGTGCGGAAGCCGTCCCCATAGGCGGCGCTGTCGAAGCTGCCGTCGTCCGGACCGCTGCCCGTCACACCGGCGACGCCACCGTCCGTTGTCACAGCGACCGAGTAGGCGCCGTCCCCGTCCGTGTCCTTCAAACCGGTGAAGGTCAACGTGCCGCTGACAGCGTAACCCAGGGTGATCACGTTGTAGGGCGGCGGGGCGTCTGCCGGGGAGCCGGACCCTTGAAAGTCAAAGTCGATCGTTTGGGCAAGGCAGGCGGCCGGGAGGGTCAGAAAGGGGAGAAGGATCGAATGTTTCATGGGATGGGGAGCTTTGGTTTGTCTCCTGTCAGATGTGGCTCCAAAACGCCCGCCGGGCGATAGGGCCACGGCGGGCGTTTTAGAAAGGAAAGCAACTCGCACCCTGTTTCAGCGGCAACGGAGGCCGGGCAGCACAAGGCCACGGGCGCCTTGGAAGTTATCTTCGTTCAGTTCGTTTCTACGGCGTAGAAAACCTTGGAACCGGCGGCAGGAGCACCACCGACGTCGGTGAGGGTCAGCGGGTTTCCGTCACCGGTACCGGAGGAGCCGGGCTCACCGACCGGGTTGAAGGTCTGCATGCCGTCCGTTGAGACAAGCAATGCGTAGGTTTGCCCGGCGACGGTGTCGAAGGTCAGCTTGACATCGGCACCGGCAATAGCCACTTCAACACCGAGCGGTGCCACCGGCGTGGAGGTTCCGGCAACCGCAATTTCGAAGTTGTCGATGAAAATCGCATCACCCCCAGTTAAGTTACCGGACATGTTGGCCCAATTGATCGTGAAATAGAGGAAATTCCCGCCCGGGGTGCCACCGTCGGCACCGTGGTCAAAGCCCGCGGGCCCAAGATCAAAGGTGTGGCTGATGCTTGTATAGCTCCCGCCAATCGTCGTCGTGGCCGCCGCGGTATCCACCACGATCGGACTGAGCTGGCTGCGGTCTGCGAAAAATCCCCCATTGTCCTCCGTGGTGTAGTTAAACGTGTTGGCGGTATTCCAAGGGTGCACCTCACCCCACATCGTGAAGTCGAGGGTTGGATTTGCCAAAGCGTCGCCTGCGCCCTGGACGCCATCGTCGATGACCGCAAGGTCAAAGCTTACCGTGTATTGCCCGGTCAGCCCGGTCGAATCAAATACGTAGGTGATCGCCTTATCCGCAGTCGAAGTGTTGTTTGACTCGATATTCCCCAGAATCGCAATCGAGGGATCTCCGTTGAAGTCGGTATTGATGCCGATAAAGCCGTTGGTGGTCGGAGCCAGGCTTGTCGAAAACGCGTCGATGGCGGTATTATCCGCAGTGGTCGAAACATTGAATGTGGTCGTTGCCATGTCTTCAAAGACCACGGTTTGCGCATTCACGGAACCGCCAGCTCCAAGCAAGGATGCCAGGAGACCAACGGAAGAAATCCGGGTAATCTGCTTAATATTCATATCATGATACCTTGGTATGGGTTGAATTCATAAAGAATAGCCGAGTCATTCCCGACCCTCTCAACATCAAGCTGAAGATCTGGATCGCTTTCAATCCCGCAGGAATCTAAGCCGTTAGGCAGGTTCGGTGGCCGGGTGACGATGGCGGGGATTGCGGCGCGGGCGCGGCGGCGGTGGGCGTACCCGGACCCGTGGGAAAGCGCCTGAAGTCGCGGTTCACCGGCGCGCCTTTACAGCAGGAACGCAAAGGGCTGACGCCCTTGTCTTATTCAGCCTTGAGGCGGATGAACTCCGGATTGGCGGCGGGCTGCAGGAGCCACTGGAACTTCACGGCGGAGCCGTCGCCGTCGGGGTCGGCATCAAGGATGGATTCGGAGAGGGTGATGCCGTCGACGGGCACATCGGTCCATGCGGACAGGCTGGGTGAGGACTGCAGGGTGAGGGCGCCGTCCAACGCCCGGGGGTTGCGGCGGAAGACGAGGGAGTGCACAGCGCCGGTGTAGTGGTATTTTGGGTACAGGTCAGGATCGTTCGGCCCGGCGGGGTCGAGGTCCATGAGATAGGCGAAGAGGTTGGCGAGACCGTTGAGGTTGGCATCGGCGGCGGGATCGGGGGAGCGGCCCCGCCAGTCGACGGAGGCGGCCCAGTGGGCATAGGTGCCTGGGAGGAGATTCCCGGTGAGTTTGAGTCCGAGGATGCCGGCCTGGTGGGCGTACTGGCTGCCGTGGAAATAGATCCTGAACTCGACCGGGGCGGTGACGTTTTCGTAGAGGGCGGAGTCGGGGAGAGTGAAGACCGACTGCATCGGCTTGCCTTCCCCCGAGAAACTCTCGAGGTCGTAAAACTCGCTGCCCTGGGCGAAGCCCTCGATGGAAGAGAAGACGGCGAAGTCGCGCGGGGCATGGTAAGTGTAGCGGATCCAGTCGAGCCGGAAGGCGGCCTTACGCAGGTTGACGGACTCGCCGGGCAGGGGGGTGATGGTGAAGGACCAGTACTCGTCGTCGGCGATGGCGGAGGCGAGGGTGGAATCTTCCTGGGTGGCCCCCCCCTGGGAGACGGAGAAGCGGAGGGCGTCGGTCTCGCTGTAGAGGCGCACGCCGGTGCCGTCGGTGCCGGTGGCGGTCCCACCCCCGCTGGAGTAGGGGGCGCCGATATCCAGGCCCGACCAGGAAATGCGGGAATCGAGGGAGAAGGTTGCCGACCACGGCAGGTCGGCGGCGCCGGTGAAGGATCCGGTGATGTCCGCTTCGAGAAGGGTGCCGGGTCCGCCGGTGGTGTAGAGGCTGTAGAGCTGCCATGCAGCGTCGCCGTCGTCATCCTGCGCCCGCAGATAGAGGTAGCTCCAGCCGCCCTGCTGCGGGGCGCCCGAGAGCCGCAGCCGCCACGGGTCGCCCGCCACGGGCTCAAGCTGCAGACCCGGGGCCATGAGCGAGCCGATGACGGTGAAGACCGGCCCGGCGGGGCTCTCCCCGCCGGAAACAACGATGTCCTGCGAATAGGGGATATTGTAGCCGGCCTTTGGCAGGGTTCCCGGGGTATCGAAGGCCGGGCGCGTGCCGATGACCGAGGCAATGGGATTGACCGACTGCGTGTCGGCGGCCCAGTCCTTGACGGCGGTCCACTTGACGGACTCGGCGGGCGGCTGGTCGGGATATTCGAGGTGGCCCCACTGGCCGTACTTGCCCCATGCGCCGGTGTCGACGAACAGTCCGTGCGAATCGAGCCCCTTGGAGCGGGCCATGTTCAATTGGATGGTGTAGATCCCGGCGAATTCCGGCTGGCGGTTGAGGATGTTGCAAAAAGTAGTGATGCCGTCATCACGGGAGTCACCGCCGTTGTGGTAGTCGGTGTAGAGGGAGGGGCCGCCCTCGTAGGAGGCAATGGGAATATGGGAACCGAAGGTGGCGAAAATGTCATCATACAGGGTGCTGGAAAAGCCGCCGCCGGTCCCGGTGGCGTCGGGGCCGCCGCCCTCGAGGGTGGAGCCGGAGAAGATGCGTTTCTTCCATTCAACGAAAGTCGCCTGCAAATCCTGCTGCAGCTTGTCGCTGGTCCAGTAGGGATCCTCGGGCGGCACCGAGACCGGGCGGGTGGCGCCGGTCGTGGTATTATAGACAAAGTCCTCGCTGGTGTGGAACCACTGGTCGGCGGTGCCGCGGGTCAGGTTGGCCTGTTCGTAGGCCCAGTCCTGGATGCCGTTGCCGAAGTAGGTGGTCGGGGAGATGACATCCGGCCAGACGGCCGGGCTGAGTGTCGGGGCATAGGCGGCCAGTTCGGCCATGAACGGCGGGGTGTATGAGCTGCTGGCGGTCCAGATGGCGGCCACGCGTACGAGGCGCTCCGGGCCGCCAAGGACATCCTGGAAGATGCTCCAGACCTGGGAGAAGCGGCGGGCGTTGAACTGGGCCTTGCTGATGCCGAGGGCGTCCGCCTGGGCCTGCGCCCAGTTCCCCTGCGGGAAGGAATTGCCGTTGCTCCAGATCTCATTGGAGTACTCAACCCAGACGTTCAGGGACGGATCGAGCGGCGGGTGGACGGGGTTCCCCTGCGGACTGGCATACGGGTTTTCACCGTCCGAGCCGTGCAGGATCAATTGTGCCAGCTTTTCAACGAAGTCGTCGGTGGCGAGGTGGGGGACGCAGATCCACATATCGCGGCCGGTGGCGTTGCAGAGCGCGACCATGTGCTCGAAGGCGATGCCGGTGGTGCGGTCGCCGGCGAAATAGACCGGGTCGCCCGAGCTGTTGGTGTAAAAGACAATCCCCTCGGCCGGGCTGCGCCGGTTGAGGACCCCGGTCTGGTGGCGGAAGGAAGGCGGGCGGCGGTCGGACCAGTCCTGCTGCGGGCTGGCGTTGGTATGGTTCCAGTCCATGAAGCGCAGGTGGTTGGGATCCATGTCGGCGATGTATCCGAGGATCGACGGGTGCCAGAACTGACCCTCAAGGGTCTGGTTCAGGGGATCCGCGGGGTCGGGCATCCAGGCCTTGATGTCGGTGACCGGATCGGAGGCGTTGACCTCCTCGACGGTGAGGTGGCCGGGCCGGTCGCCGGCATCGAAAATGTAGACACGCCGCCCGTCGACGATGCGTCCGGTGGAGGGTCCATTCGATTCGGAGTCGATGAAGGTGCCACCCTGCAGGCGCAGGTCGGCGTCGCCCTCCCATGTGAGGACCCATTTTCCGATCCCGCTCTGGCCGCGGTCGGGGAAAAAGTCCGGCTCACTGCTGCCATAGCCTGCCGAGAAGGGCCACATCAGGGTGCGCAGCCGTTTGCCCGTGTTCAGGTATTTCGGGTAGCCGTTGGCATCGAACTGGGGATTCCCCTCGTAATAGGTCCGGCTTCCCCATTGGCCGCTTTCAAACTCGATCCAGTCCTGCGCGGAGAGCATGGCGTTGGCGAAGGGACTGGAACTCCAGTAGGTGAAGCCGCCCAGGCCCAGGCCCACGGGCTTGAGATCGGCGGGGATATTCCCCCTTGATATCACCGGCCAAAGGAGGCCGGCGAATATCAGCAAGAAAGAGGCGGAGCGCATATTATCCTGTCAAACCGAGGTTAAGCTCCCGGCCGGCGCCGGCAAGGTTTGATTATGCCGCTCATTCAGGAAAGGTGAACCAGCCGTCGTCACTGTGGGAGGGATCACCGAGATGGTAGAACCAGCGGATGCCGTCGGCGGAGCTGCCCTCGAGATAATGGAGCCAGCTGTCATACTCGAACGAATACAGGTTCGGATAGGCGGCGGGATTGATGTAGAGCCAGCCCAGGTTGCCGGTATGGCTGTAGAGGTAGTAATTCCCCGAGTTTGGGATCGCCTCGTAGTAGCAGTGGCCGTGCTCAATATGGTAGATGAAGGGGAGCGTTTCATCCCTCAGCCAGCCGATGTCGGTGTCGCGCCAGCCATCGGTTTCCGGGAATCCGGCCCACGGTGAGACACCGGCCTGGCGGATGGTGAGGACGCTGTCCCAGATGGTGATTTCAGCGGATCGTGCCGTACCGGCATTGGGCTGAACCCGGAAATTAAGGGTGCCGGGCCCGTTGCCGGAAGTGCTCAGGAGGATGATCCATGCGGTGTCCTCGCTGGCCGTCCAATCGGCATCGGATGGCGTGATGGAGAAGGGATGCTGAACAAGGCCGCCCGAACCGGTGACCGGATACTCGAGAACGGACTGCTCGAATTCGACCACCGGGCGCATGGTCACGAAGATTGTCTTCTCGGCGGTGTCCATTGCCCCGTCGCTGTCGGTAACCGTGAGGGTGACGGTGTATTCCCCGTCCTCGACAAAGGTGTGGGCGACGCTTTGTCCGGATTCCAGACCACCATCGCCGAAGTCCCATGCGTAAGTGGTGATGGTGCCGTCCGCATCGGCCGAGGCCGTCGCATCAAACTGGACCTGAAGCGGCTCGATACCGGATTCAGGCGACGCGCTGAATGCGGCGACCGGGGGAATGTTGACGCGCTCGGTGATGGTGAGGACAAGCGTTTCCGTGTCCGATCCGGCGGTGTTGGTGGCGGTGAGGCTGATGTTGAACACGCCGGCCGTGCCGTCGTCTGGGGTGCCGCTGATCACGCCGGTGGATTCGTTCAGGACGAGACCGCCCGGCAGCCCGGAGGCGCTGAACGCGGTTGGATTATTGGTCGCCGTGATGGTGTAGCTGAAGGATTGCAGCTCCGTGGCATTTGCCGTCAAGGCGCTGGTGATGACCGGCGGTTCGGTGGCCGTGCCGATGATGCCGACAAGGGTGGTGACGCTGCGCGCCGGCAGCAGGACGGTTGAACCGACGCTGCCCATGTTCTCGAAGCCGCGATGCTCCTGGGTGAGATGACGCGTGAAGACGCCGGGAATTTCGGTTCCACCGGCGGCGGCAAGGGCCGCGACGACCGGGGTTTCTCCGGCGTTCACCAGAACGAGGGTGAGGGTGCCGTCGACGGCATGCTCGTAGGCGGTGGCATACAAATTCCCCCCGTCGCTGATGTCGATGCGGACAGCGCCCGGGCGCACGTATTTCGAGTAATTCCGGAAAGTGTGGAACTGGTCAAGCGGTTGGCCGAGGCGGATCAGCTGGCTTTCGATTTGCCAGCTTGTCCAGAGATTGATATTACCGTAGCGGAGGGCCCCGTACAGGAACAGGGCGTAGTTCATTGCGCTGTCAAAGCCGCTGTCCTCCGGGAAGGTCTCACTCATCCACAATTCCTTCGGGTAATCCCCTTCCGTCGCATTGTTGAGCATGGTCGTCCACGCGGAGAAGTCAGGCTGGCCCTCGCCAACCCCGTCATTCGCATATCCGTGGGTGGCGATGACCCGGGTGTACTGGTTGGCGACCGGGTGTGCCTGAACGGCGTCCATGTAGGCGTCCATTGAATAGAAGCCCTGCGAGAAGACCTGTTCGGGCATCATGATCATCGTCCCGATGCCCTCGGCCTCGAAGCGCGGGCCGATGACGGCGATCAACTCGGCGAACTTCTGCGGGCTGAGGACAGCGGACGGATACGGCTCGTTGAAGGCCGGTTCGTTCTGCGGGCCGACCGCGGTGACCTCGATACCCGCCTCCTCCCTGAGCAGAAGGATCGCGGCCATCAGGCTTTCCGCGTATTCCTCGAAGAAATACGTATCCAGGCGGTTCCGGGTGTTTTCCCATGCGATCGCCTGCGCCTGCTGGAAATTCGTGCTGAGGTTTTCCTTTAACCATGCGGCCGGCGACCATGCCGTGAGGATGAAGGTCTCGACACCGCCCTCCTTGAAACGGCGGAGCTTGTCGAAGTCCCAGACGCCGTAATCAAGACCGTCACGGTTCAACACGAATGGATCATTGTTGTCATTGGCGGGCTCGACCTGGTTGCTGATCATGCCGATGCGCATGGCGGATGCCCCGAGGTCGGAGGTGTACAGGTCGCGGTAGGCCGCAGGCGGTTCGAATGTGCCGAATCCGCGGATCGTCTGGAATGTCTGGCTGCGGTCGATGGTCAGCATCTGCGAGGGGGCGTCGGCCTCCACCACCTCGACAACGAAGCTGTCGCTGGCGGGGTTGGAGCCGCCGGCGGTGACCTGCAGGTCAACCGTGGCGGTTCCCGCAGCGGAGGTTTTGAAGGTGAGGGTGGCAGCGCCGTCCACGGAAACCGGGCCCACGGAGAGGTCCTGGACAACGGCGGCATTTGTCGTGGAAACCTGGATACTCCCTGGGAATCCGGCACCGTTGGTGATGTTCCGCAACTGGAGGGTGCGGGTCCGCGGTTCGCCGGTGGCGGCGAACAGCTGGTCGGCGACCGGGGCGATGGTGGCGTCAGGCGTGGCGCCGGAGACATCCGCCTGGTCCCCGAGTTTGATCTGGCGCAGATAGACCGTGAAGGTCTCGTTGGTGAAGGGCCATTCGAAGATGGTATGAAAATTGAAAAGGATGCGCTGGATGCGGGCGGTGTTGATCGGTTCGCCGTTGTTGTCGATGAGCCCGTCCTCGACATCATTGTAGTTGACCGCGAACTGGCGCCAGTCGCCTGGGAAGATGTCCATGCGGGCGTTGTTGGCGCCGGCGAGGTTGCGCGCCCCGTTGGCGCCGGCCTCGAGATTGTCGTCCCAGAAATAGACGTGGGTCTGGATCTTGGACTGTGTGGTGACTTCGACCAGGATCTCGTAGCTGATGGACGGGTTTTCGGTCAGGTCGAGATCGGGCAGGTTGATCCACACGCCGGCGTAGGTGGACTTGTTAATACATTCGAACTTGAAGGCCGGGGCGCCGTCCTTCTCAACGAGTGAGGGCAGAATGGCCTTGAACGCACCGGTCTCGGGATCGGTTCCCTCGATGCGCCAGGTGCCGGGTTCGATCGGATCGCCTTGGAAGGGCATGCTTTCCTCGGAGACGACGTAGCCGGTCAGGGCTTCCAGGACGGTCTCGACCGGGATGGTGAAGACGCTGCTGCGGTTGCCGTTATTGGTCTCATTGCCGCCATCGTCGGTGAGGGTGACCGTGATACTCGTCGTGCCGGTGTTGGCGGCCACCGGTGTGAGGATGAGGGTCGCGGTGTCCCCGCCCGCGTAATCGACAACAATCGGGTTTTCAATCAGGCTCTCGTCCCCGCTGACCGCTGAAATGGAGACGGTCTGGCTGCCGTCGTCGCCGTCGCCGATGCCCGAGAGGGTAATCGTCTGCTCGCCCTTGTTGGCGACCACGACCTGACGACCGGGATTCGTCATCCGCGGGGCGGCATTCAGGGAGGCGTAGACGTTGACCGGGACCTCCAGACTTGTGGATTCATTGCCGCCGCTGTTGTCGGACAGGGTGAGGGTGATCGAGGTGCTGCCGGTGCCGGCTGGCGTGAACTGCAACATGGCATGGGGGCTGTCGCCATCGCGATCAACGCTGAGGGATCCGGTGATGGCCGGATTGTCGCTGGTCACCTCGAAACTGAGCGGCTGGGTGGCGGTGGCGTTTCCGTCCGAAATGCCGCTGAGCGGGAACGAAGCCGGCTGTCCGGCCACCGCGATGATGGGCTCGGACGGGGTGATCGTGGGCGGAAGGTTGTCTTCCACCAAAATGGTGAATGCCTGGCTGTTGGCGGCCGCCCCGTTGGATCCCGTGGCGGTCAGCACGACCTCGGTCGAGCCTGTTGCCCCGGGAACGGTGTCAAAGCGGAGGAAGCTGACGCCCGAGGCGATGGGATCAAAACCCACATTCCGGATCAGGCCATCCCCCCCGCTGAGCTCAAAGCCGGAGGCATTCTCAATCCGGTTGATCCGCATCTCCAGCCCGGCCCCGTCGCGGTAGGTGGCGAAATCGGGGATGGCGGAGAAATTGGCCGCTTTCGCGGCATCATCGCCGAGGCGCATCTCGTCGATCCAGGTGGAACCAGAGAAGGAGACCGCGGCCCCGTTAAAGGTGAAAATCATGTAGGTCACCTGGGTCAGGTCGATGCCCGTTTTCCCGCTGAAATCAAAGGTGTATTGGTGAAAGGATTCGGAGGCATAGACGGGATATTCCAGGTTGATGTTCCCGGAAGCATCCGCCAGGTAAAGGGTGAGGATCATGCCCGGATCGGACCGCATGGTGAGATTGACAACCGGGTTGGCGGAGAGGTCCAGCGAACTGCCGAACGAGTAGGTGAAGCCGGCCCACTTGACCGTCTTGTTCGTGTTGACCTGGAGCAACCCGTCCGCCTGGCTGATGGAGTATTGGTTGTCCGAATTCCATTTCGGGTCCAAGGGGCCGGAGAAATCGAGGGTCAGACCATCGGCAAAGCCTGCATTCAGTCCCGACAAAATGACAAGGTTGGCCAGGGTAAGGAGTTTTCGGATTTTCATGGAATCCAGTTTTTCCCCCCGTGGGCCGGAGAGACAAACGTCCCCTAAATCAAACTGTTGAGTCGACGGAAAAACCCGTCTCCACGTTTATCCCTGAAACTCGCGCAGGTTGAGGATGGAAGCGGTGGCGAGGTCAAAGCCGGCGAGGCGGCGTGGGGAATCCTGCTCGACGGTGAGCCACTCGACCCCGGCTGCGCGGGCGGCGTGGAGGGCGGCGGGGATATCAACAAGCCCGGTGCCGAGGGCGGTGAAGCAGCCGCGGATGGAGAGGTCGTGGAGGTCCTTCAAATGGACAAGGGGCACGCGCCCGGCATGGCGCTCGATGAGGGCGGCGGGCTGGACGCCCCCGAAGGCGGCCCACGCGATGTCGGCGTGCAGCTGCAGGACCTCAGGCCCGGCGGCGGCGAGAAGCCGGTCAAGGGCGCAATGGGCGTTGAAGCGGATGCGGAACTCGTGGTCGTGATGGTGATAGCAGAGGCGTGCCCCGGCGGCATGAATGGCCGGGGCGATCTCGCGGTAGAGGGCGGCATCGGCGGCGATGCTCTCCTCCGAATCGGCGGGCGACCAGGAGACGGTGACATGCCGGCAGCCGGTGGCCGCGAGGCACCCCAGGTGTTCCTGCAGGTTGTCGCGCAGGGGCTCGCGGAGGGTGTGCAGGGTGATGAGCTCCATGCCGGCGGAGCCCAGGGCCGTGGCGACAGTGTCCATTCCCCCGAGCTTGTCCATGCCGGCGAAGCCTAGCTCGATGCCCGCGTATCCGAGTTCGCGCAGCCTGTGCAGCGTGCCGGGCAGGTCCGCCTGCAGTTCTTTGCCAATGATGCCGATGATGCCGATTTTTGGTTTCATGATGGGATTGAGCATAAAGTTCCGGTCTGGATTCGCGCGTTTGGCGGCATTGTGGGACCTCCGCTTGCGGATGGTCTACGGGGAAAGGGCGGGGGCGCGGTTAGACCACGCGCAAGCGCGGGTCCCACGGTCAGCGCGGGTCCCACGGTTGGCGGCGTCGTGGGACCTCCGCTTGCGGATGGTCTACGGGGAAAGGGCGGGGGCGCGGTTAGACCACGCGCAAGCGCGGGTCCCACGGTCAGCGCGGGTCCCACGGTTGGCGGCGTCGTGGGACCTCCGCTTGCGGATGGTCTACGGGGAAAGGGCGGGGGCGCGGTCAGACCACGCGCAAGCGCGGGTCCCACGGTGAGTGCGGGTCCCACGGTTTTTACAGCCTTCTCCTTTGAGATTGGATCAATCATTAAAAGGGTCGGGCCGTTGGCAGGTGGACTCGATGGGGACATGGTGTCCGGACTCCATTGAGGTGTGGACGGCCAGTAGGACTTCCGCGCAGTGGAGGGAGAAATCGGCATTGAGGCGGCAGTCGCGACCTTCGCGGAGGGCCTGGGCCATCTCGATAAGCCCAGCCCCGCGCAGCTTGTCGCCCTCGAACGGGGTCACCCCTTCCGGTGCGGGAATGGGCTCTCCATCCAGCAGGAATTCCCCGGCGAACTGGTTCGGGTCCGGGCAGGCGAGGGTGCCCTTGTCGCCGAAGACCTCAAAGCGCGGCAGATAGAACGGGCCGTAACTCTGCGTGCTGACCAGCGCCAGCGGCCCGGAGGCGAATTCAAGGACGGCGCCGGCGCGGGCATGGGCCTCCGGTACAAACGGTTCGCGGTCCGGATGGCGGATTTCCGGCCGTGTGCCGAGCCCGCAGACGCGCACCGCCGGGCCGAGCAGATGCACCAGCGCGCCGATGTGGTAGGGGGCCATGTCGAGCCAGCTGCCCACCGCCCGGCGCAGGTAATGCGGCCCGAGCGTGTTGCCCATGAAAATTTGCGCGAAGGCCGAGGCCGGCGTGCCGATTCGCCCTGAATCCATGAGTTGCCGCGCCCCCTGCGGCCCGCTCCCCAGAAGTGTGTCCGGCGCGCAGCTCAGCATCACGCCCCTCTCCTTTGCGAGGGCGTGCAGCGCGCGCGCCTCACCGATGCTGAGCGCCAGCGGCTTTTCCGTGTAAACGTGTTTCCCCGCATCGAGCGCCGCTTTGCTGACCTCGAAATGCGCCTCGGGAATGGTCAGGTTGGCGATGAAGCCGATCTCCGGCTCGCCCAGCAGCGCCTCGACGGTCATGACGCGGGGAATACCAAACTCCTTCGCCCGTTCGCGCGCGGCCTCCTCGCGCAGGTCCGCGCAGGCGGCCACCTCGAGCGCTTCGCGTCCGATCGTGGTCAGGGTCCTCAAATAGGCGCGGCTGATTTTTCCGCAGCCGACGATTCCGACTTTGGCAAGCATGCCCATCCTTCAAACAGCTTGAAGCCTGAAAGACAACATAGCTCGCAGGTCGAACCCTTGATTCGCGTTGTTTTTGTCCGTACCCGCCCGGCTCAACGGTTTGATTGGCATTTGCATTACCGTACAGCCTAAAATCGCCTTAGAAAGGGAACAATGCGGCGCAGCCGCTGACTATGCCCGTCAATTCAATGATCCAACCCTGTTTATTTATATGAAGAGTATCCATTCCCTCGCGAACCTGATGAAAATGATTTCCTGCGGGTTGCTTTGCAGCCTGCCAATGTTTGCCATCGTCCCGGCTTCCGCCGAAATCATCGCCTATGAAGGCTTCGGCGATTACGACCTGGGTGGCCTGAACGGGGTCCTTGGCAGCGAGGGCAGCGGCATCACCTACTGGGAGGGGCACAATTCGCTCTTCCAGGTGCGGGCGGAAACGCTTGATTACGGGCTGCCGACGGAGCCGCAGCATCTCGACATGAGCTCGGGCGGGACCGAGCTGAAGGCCAATCTGGACGTGAGCGCCGAGGGGCCCTTCGCGGCGTACATCGATTCACTTGGCCGCATCGGCAAGGACGGGACGACGCTCTACATCAGTTTCCTGTTCCGGGTGGACAATGACGGGGAGCTGATGACGTCGGGCGATACGCAGGCAAACTGGCGTTTCCGCAAATCCTCCTCCGGCAGCGCCTGGGGCCTGCAGCAGCCCTACAATGGGGGGACCATCCAGCTCAACAATGCGCTGCTGCTGCCCCAACTCGACCGCAAGACGCACTTCATCATCCTGAAGATCGAATTCGCGGCCGGGGCGGACACTGTCACCGCGTGGGTGGATCCGCTGCTGGGGGCCGAGGAGTCCGCCTACACGCCGACCGCGACGATTTCCGTGGACGCCTCCTTCGACCAGCTCTACTTCAAGGGTCAGGGGAACGATTATTTCTTCGATGAACTGCGCATCGGCGAGACCTTCGACGACGTGACGGCGAACATCCGCCTCTCCCCGCCGGCCTCGCCGGTCAATTTCGCGGTGTCCACGCTTTCCGACACCGAGCTGGTGCTCACCTGGGAGGACCTATCCCTCAACGAGGAGGGCTTCCGTATCGAGCGGGCCACTACGGCGGACGGGCCCTTCACGGCCCTGCCGGACCTCGCCGCCGACACGACGGTCTTCATCGACAGCGGCCTCCTGCCCCTGAGCGAGTATTTTTACCGTGTCTCCTCGTTCAACGGATTCGGCGATTCGGCCCCGACCGCGGTGGTCTCGATGACGACCCTCGCGGAGGGCCTGTCCGTCCCGTCGACTCCCGGTGGTCTGGCCGGAAGCCTTGTCGACCGCAACATTTCGCTGACATGGACGGACGCCAGCGACGTGGAGTTCGGCTACCGGGTCTACCGCGCCGTGGGGGCGGGCAATTTCGTGCTGATCGCGGAAATCGCCGCGGACAGCGCCGCCTACATCGATTCCGGGCGTCCGGTCGGGGAGAACCTGCGCTACCGGGTGACCGCCTTCAACGACCTGGGCGAATCGCTGGCGGCGGAGATCGCCATGGATCCGGTGCCCGACATCACCGAGGGCCCGGACTGGGTCTGGATCGAGGGGGAGGATTTCGCCACCACGACCTTCCGCGGGAACGGTGATTCCTGGCTGAGCCCGCGCGCCTCGGAGGTGGACGGGCTCTCCAACGGGGACAATTTCAGCTTTCTGCCCAATGACGACGAAAAGAACGCCGGCTACATCTACGATTACCGGATCACCTACAATATCAACATACCCAAGGATGGGGACTACCTGCTGTATGTGCGCCGGTCGTTCAATTACGCTCTTTTCAAGTGGCGCATCGACGGTGGGGAATGGAACTACGTCGGGGGCGATCTTCCCCGCTTCGAGGATGTCCCCTGGCGCGAATTCTTCCCCCTCAGCTGGGTGGAGGGCGGCTCCACCACGACAACGGAGGGGGCGCATGTCCTCGAAATCAGCCACAATCCCGGAATCGATTTTCCCGACGCATCGGCCTCCCAGATGAACCAGTTCCTGATCGATTGCATGGTCCTGACGCAGGTGCCCTTCAAGCCGGTCGGCAAGGCCAAGCCCGGCAGCAAGTACGCGCGGGCGAACGAGGGGTACTGGCCCTTTGAGCCAAGCGCGGATTCCTACGTTGATTCGCCCATTGATCTCCGTTACCTCAACGAGGACGTGGCCGGCCAGGATGGCTGGGTAACGCGCGTGGGGGACGAGTTCTTCCTCGGCAACGGCGAGAAGGTCCGCTTCTTCGGCGCGACCGTCGGCACGGGCACCTTCTCCTCCTACTCGGCGCAGGCGCAGTTCCTTGCCAAGAAGGGATTCAATATCGTTCGCTGGCACCAGAGCATCGACGACCGGGACGAGGATTCCGATTCGATCAACAATGTCAACGACGCCATGATCGAATCGGCGCAGCAGTGCGTGGCCGCCTTCAAGCAGCACGGCATCTACACCAACCTGTCCCACTTCTTCATCCTCGGTCACCGCGTCCGCGCGGCATGGAACATCCCGGGATACGATCTTATGTTCACCCTGAACAAGGATCGGGCACCCTTCGGCATCTTCTTCTGGAATGAGGATTTCAAGGCCGCCTACAAGGCATGGGTGAATGAGCTGCTGACCCGTCCGAATCCCTGGGACGCCGAGAATACGCCGCTGGCTGAAGATCCGGCCGTGGCCATGTTCGAGATTCTCAACGAGGACAATCTCTTCTTCTTCACCTTCTCGCCCTCGGAGTATCCGGAAGTGCAGCGCCTCGCTCTCGAGAAGCTGTTCGGCGACTGGCTGACCGCCAAGTTCGGCAGCCTGCAGGCCGCGGCCGACCAGTGGGGCGGCACCCTGCGCACGCGGGACAATCTGGAAACCGGCCATATCGAGGTGCTTTCCGCCGGAACCCTGCGTCCTGGTACCACCGCCACCGCCCTGCGCGGCATGCTCCAGTCGGAATGGATGGCGGAGCTGCAGACCAACTTCTGGACGGAAATCAAGGATTACATACGCTCCCTCGGCTGCGAGGCACTCGTCATTCCCACCAACTGGAAGACCGCACGCGACCAGAACCTGCGCGACCTCGAGTACTACACCTATTCCGCCGTCGACATCGTGGACCTTCACAACTATTTCTCCTTCGTCGGCACACGTGCCGTTGACTATGCCGTCTCGCTCGGCGACGTCTACCGCAACGTCTCGGCGATTGAACGGCCGGAGGCGGTCTCCGTCGCCTACAAGCAGGTCGAGGACCGGCCCAGCATCCTTTCGGAATTCACCTGGACGAACCCCAACGACCTGGCCTCCGAAGCACCGCTGATCACGGCAGCCTATGCCTCCCTGCAGGATGTGGACGGGCTCTTCTGGTTCTCCTACAGCACGGTCGGCTATGACAACACCATCGAACGCTGGCCCGTCGGCACCCCGGACATCATGGGGCAGTTCCCGGGCACCGCGCTGCTGTACCGCCGCGGCGACGTGGCCGAGGCCCCGGTGGCCTTCCGTGAGGGGCGCTCCATCGAATCCCTCAATAAACTCGAGGAATCCTTGATTGTGCAGGGCTCCGGATTCGACCCGACCCGCGACACCGGCTGGGATCCCCAGACCGGCGAGGGGACCCTTGGCATGGAAACCGCCCTGGTCGGCAAGGTCGAGCTCGCCTTCGGCGAGGACTGGGATTACCTGCATCCGGATTACTACGCCAATGCCGATTTTGACAACGGCATCTTCAAGAGCCTCACCGGCCAGGTCGAGTTGAACCAGCCGGACGGTATCGTCAAAGTCGATACACCCACCGCCAAGGGGGTCACCGGCTTCCTCGGCGATTACGGGGAGGTGGCCTTTGACGATTGCATTGTTCGTCTCGACAACGCCTTCGGAGCGGTGCTCGTCATTTCGCTCGACGGGCTGCCGATCAGCCGTTCCGGCAAGGTGCTGATCCAGGCGGCTGTGCCGGACGCGACCTACGGTTATGAGGTGGACAACGCAGTCTACCTCGGCCAGCCGGCATGGTCGATTCTCAATCTCGGGGAGATCCCCTTCTCGATGCAGAACATCGAGGGCGAGGTCGTCCTCAAGGGCTTCGCCGGCGCGCAGCCGCAGATCCTCGACCTCAACGGCTATCCGTTCGCCGCGCCGGTCTCCTTTGCGGAAGGCGGGGACCTGCGCATCACGCTTCCCTTCAACAGCCTGTACACGGTGGTGACCCGGGAGGCAACGGATGTGTCGCCGGTGATCCTGTCGACCGTCCTTCCCTCGCCGGTAGTGGATAAGGACTACACCGGCATGCTGCATGCCAGCGGCGGCGACGGCTCCTACACCTGGTCGGTTGTCGGCGGCTCGCTGCCGGAGGGCATCACCTTGTCCGCGGACGGCACCCTTTCGGGCATGACCAGCGCCGTTTCGGCGGAGCCGGTCACGGTCCGGGTCGAGGATGGCACGGGCGCGACTGCTCAGGCGACCCTGGCGGTGAGCATTGTCAGCGAGGTTGCTTCCTTTGAACCGGGTTGGATTGATGACGAGAACATGGGCCTCATTTACAGGAGCAATCCGTCCTGGGCGTATTCGTTCACCATGGGCTGGATCTACCTGTCGGAGCGTCCCTGGGTGTATGCCAATCCGGTCGGCTGGATGCACCATGCTTCCGGAGATATGGCCGCCGGCCTCTGGTGGTATTCCCCGGATCGGGGATGGATCATCGTTCACGCCAATCATGACGGCTCCTTCCAGTACTCAAACGACGGAGTGAACTGGAATTGGGACCTGTTCAGCTTGTAGGGTGCGGTGTTCCATGCCGCCCCCTTGGGGCTCGGTGTATTGAATTGCCCGATACCCGGGGCCGCGGGCCCCGCTTCGCGGGGTCCCTGGCCCCGGGCTATTGGATCACCGGCCGTTGGCCGGTCCATGGGGTCGGTGGTGGCGAAACGGGCCAACGGCCCGGCATGTGATAGCCCAGTCCAAGGCCTCCGGAGCGCGCAGCGCGGAGGAGGGCGCAGGGCTGGGTACACGGCATTACAAAAAACATCAGGGCCAAGGGCCCGGCATGGGTTGCATTCACGGATCGCCGCCTCATTCCCACACATATCGTTCATCAATCACCAGTCCCGCCTCATTGCACATTGAACGGAATTCCTCCTTGAAGGAGATCTTTCGATGGTGGGCCTCCTGGTTTTCAATGTACCGTATCACCTCCGGAACCGCCGAGGGGCTTGATGCAAAGGCTCCGTATCCTTTTTGCCAATGGAAATCGCGCAGGTCATCGAATCTTTCATGCGACCACTTGCTGGAGCAACTTTTCAGATCCCGTACAAGATCGGCGATAGCGGTTTGGCGTCTCAACGAACAGAGAACATGCACATGGTCGGACGGGCCGTTTATTTTGATGGCCGGGCAACCGAGGTTTCGGCAAATACCGTGCATATAGCGGTAGAGTTCGACGCGTTGTTCACGGTCGGCCAGCCAAGGTTGGCGGTGCCGGGTTGAGAATACGATTTGAATCGGGATATGGACAAGAGACTGTGGCATAAAAACAAGGAGAGGGTGGGTGAGCGATGTATGCAAGGATGGGGAATACCCAAATTTGGGTATGGGGGCATGCCGCCCCGTTGGGGCTCGGTGTATTGAATTGCCCGATACCCGGGGCCGCGGCCCCCGCTTCGCGGGGTCCTTGGCCCCGGGCTATTGGATCACCGGCCGTTGGCCGGTTGGCGGCGGGGTCCTTGTGCCCGGGCTATTGGATCACCGGTCGTTGGCCGGGTTGGCGGCGGGGTCCTTGTGCCCGGGCTATTGGATCACCGGCCGTTGGCCGGGTTGGCGGCGGGGTCCTTGTGCCCGGGCTATTGGATCACCGGTCGTTGGCCGGTTGGCGGCGGGGTCCCTGGCCCCGGGCTATTGGATCACCGGCCGTTGGCCGGTCCATGGGGTCGGTGGTGGCGAAACGGGCCAACGGCCCGGCATGTGATAGCCCAGTCCAAGGCCTCCGGAGCGCGCAGCGCGGAGGAGGGCGCAGGGCTGGGTACACGGCATTACAAAAAACATCAGGGCCAAGGGCCCGGCATGCATTGCCGCTGGCTTGGGACCCGTAAAGAGAAAGCGCCCCCGGCCTACTGCGCGGGGGCGCCTTGTTTACCCTTTGGGTCAACCCCTTAACCTCTATGAAACAAATTCCAAACCTGTTTGCAATCAGAACTTGACGGTGGCGGTGAACTTCCAGGTGCGCGGGGCGTTGATGCCGAAGGCCCCGGAATCGATGGCGCGCTTGTCGAGAAGGTTGTTCACGTTGACCTGCAGACTGAGCATGTTGTCATCGCCGAAGGGGATGTCATAACGCGCCATGGCGTCGAAAATCCAGAAGCCGGGGTTCCAGTAGTCGAGATCGCGGTCCTGCAGGGGGCGCTGTTTGCTCTGGTAGTTGCCGCCCGCGCCAAGGGTCAGCCCCTCGAGGCGGCCCTCGTTGAATTCATACAGGCTCCAGAGCGACCCGCGCAGGGTGGAGACCTGGGCAAGGTCGACATGCTGGATCGGCTCGAAGATCATGATCTCGCCGGTGACCGGGTTGACCGGATCGCCGCCCGAGGAGGCGGCGGCGGAGAGCGCCTCGTTGATTTCCGTCGGGGTGAGCGGGCGAAGGATATCGATGGCCTGGCCGCTGGAGGGGACGACGTAGGTGCCGATAACCTCGTCGGTGAAGAGGCTGGGATGCGGATAGGGACCGGCGTTGGAGCCGATGGGCGCGTTCACGTCGCCGAAGAAGTCGACCGCGTCCGGGTTTTCCAGTTCGGCCTTCCACAGGTAGGAAAGCGATGCGGTCAGGGTCCAGTTGTCCGTGACACGATAGATGACATCGAGTTCGACGCCCTCGCTGACCTCGGTGCCCGAGTTCTTGCGCAGGGGGGTGCTGCCGGAATCCAGGGTGGTGTCCCACGGAATCCCGTAATCGAAATAATTCTGGCGCAGGCTCTCGATCAGGGCGGCGTCGCTGACGATGATATCCTGGCGCTCGAGATGGAAAACAGTGAGGCTGCCGCTGACATTGCCGTTGAAGGCCGAGGCCTTGAATCCGCCCTCGTAGCCGACACCCCGTTCCACGCCCAGCGCCTCGACCTCCTGCTGGCGCTTGGTGGGATTGTCGACCGGGCCTTCATAGAAAGTTACCGGGCTGGTGCGGCCCGGCCGGCTGGGGGGCACGAAACTCTCGCTGTAGCTGGCATAGAGGTTGAGGCCCTGCTTCAGCTCGTAGTTGAAGCCGACCATCGGGGTGGTGTCCGAGACCCCCGTGCCCTCTTTCTCCCCGCCGATGGCCCCGCCCGTGTACTCAAAGTCGCGCTTCTCCTCATTGCGCACGCCGGCAAGGACGGAGAGCCGCTCGCTCAGGAAGGTGCCGCGATAGGAGAAGCTGAAGGCCTTTTCCTCCTGGTAGTTGGAGGCACCGCCAGGAGAGCGGCTGCCGAGGTCGATCCATTTTGCGAGTTCCGGCGGGGAATCGCTGAAGATGTCCCAATTGGCGACGCCCTCCTGGTAGGCGTAGTTGATGCGGGGCGGCTGTCCCGGAAGTTCCCGGATCCGCTCCGGGCGCAGGGCATTCTCCACGTAATAGGGCGTCCGGTCATGCGCGAACTCGAGGAATTTGTCTTTTCGCACCTCCGCTGAGAGAAGGAAGGTGTGGCGTGTGCCGGCCACCTCGAAGGTCGAGGTCAGGTCGAGCTGGTGGGAGCGGCGCTTGTTGGTGAACTCATTGACCGAGGCGCCGCTGATGGCCCCGAAGGCCCCGGAGGCGCCGGGCAGTCCGTAGCCCGCGGCGGGCGCGAGCACCGCCCCGTCCATGTCGGTGTCCGAGTTGTGCTGCTGGACGCGCAGGTAACTGACCTCCAGATAATTGGCGGCGTAGCGCAGATTGAGCCACTTGGTGAGTTCCGCCTTCACTTCGAGTCCGGCGACGTGGTGCTCCGTGTCGTGGAAGGCGCCCAGTCCGTTGGCGTTCCAGTTGTATCCATTGGGGAAAACCGGGCCGGTGAAACGGTTCGGATAATCCTGCATGCCGCTTTCAAACCATTTCAGGACGCGCCAGCCGGGCCGGTAACTTGTACCGGTTCCGGCGGAATAGAGGTTGAGCATGTCATATTGGAAAGGCTCGGTCACATTGCGCTGATAGGCCGGGAAGACGCCCTGGTCCGGCTGCGACCAGTTCAGGAAGGCCGCCGGCACGCTGCCGCCAAAGGCGTCGATCAGCTGCTGGCTGACGGTCCCGTTCCAGCGCGGGTTGATGCCGCCGAAGCCTTCGTCGGGCGGTTGCACATAACCGGTTGGGGGGTCGTCGAGGGATTCATACCACGGGTAGCGCACGCCGACCGAGTTGGCCTCGAGATCCGTGTTGACCAATTGCGCGTTGTTCGCGTTGCGGACCCCGCTCCAGTCCACCGCGTAGCCGTAGTCCGCGCCGCCGTTCGCGTAATAGTCGTTGAAATACCCTTCGTTGCCGACCAGGGCGGTGCCGACGCCGCCCTCCTGGAAGCCGTCGTGATACTCGTAGGTGCCCTTGATGTCGATTTTCTTGGCCGGGCGCACCGAAAGGGCGCCGAAAATGTATTTGTTTTCCCACGACGTGTAATCCTTCCACGACTCGCTGTCGCGGTAGCTGGTGACGATGCGGTAGGCGAACATGTCGTTGATCGGCCCGGTGGCGTCCGCCCAGGCCTTGTAGTGGTTGTTGTCGCCGATCTCCACCCGCGCCTCGTAGTAGGGATCCCACAACGGGCTCTTGGTGATGTAGTTGATGACCCCGCCCGGTTGCGACTGGCCGAAGAAGACGGCATTGGGCCCCTTGACCACCTCGACGCGGTCGATGGCGTCCAGCGGCGCGTCGTAATACTTCTTGAAGCCGTCGCGCAGCACGAAACTGACCCCGAAGCCGCGCACCTTGATGGCGCTGTTGCGCAAGGCGTCGTCGGGATTGGTATCGATGCTGGAGGAGTAGTCGAAAATGTCCACCAGGTCGGTGCGCCCGGTGTCCTTGATGAACTCGTCGGAAATGACGGCGATCGACAGCGGCGTGTCGATGATGTCCATCGAGATGCGGGTCGCGGTGCCGGCGCTGGTGCGCGCGTACCCGGTGTCACCCTGGGTGGTGACCTCGAACGGGCTCAGCCAGAAGACCTCGCCCTCCTCATCGGATTCCTGGGCCTGCATCAGGCCGCCCAGGCAGAGGGAGGCGGTGGCAACCAGGGAAGGAAACAATCGTTTTTGGATGGGGTACTTTGCCATTTTCATTTCAGGAAATTTTTGCCGAGTCCAGATTGCGGAACAAACCCGACCTGAATAAAACCGTTCACCCTGGAATTCCGGGAGAAAGGGGGGGGAGGACAAGACACGCCGCGCTCGAGGGGCAAGAGGCGGGGTGAATCAACGGATTTTGTGACATTCTGATTGATACGGGCCATTGCCGGACAAGAGCTTATGGGCATGCTTCGATCGGATGCCTCCTCAACCGCTTTGGTGCAGAGCCTCTTTGCCGGGGTGTCCCCCGTCTGGGCGCACGGGGTGGACGCCGGGCGCAATCAGTTTGTCAGTTTTCAGAAGGAAGTCACCTGCATGGGAAGCATGCAACAGTGCTGGCTTCACCTGTTTGCGGATACGCGCTACCGGCTCTACGTGAACGGGCAGTTTCTTGCCTACGGGCCGGGGAGGTTTGTCACACAATACCCGGAATTTGACAGTCATGAGCTGTCCGGTTGGTTCAAACCGGGGAGGAACCGGGTCCGGGTGGAAGTGAATTACTACGGGGCGTCCTCCTACCAGAGCATGCCGGACGGGAAACCGGGTTTCATTGCCGCCGGTGGAACAGCGGACGGCTCGGTGGATTTTTCGACACCGGGGGACTGGAGCTGCCGGGTGCACCGCGCATGGGACGCGCAGGCGCCGCTTTTCAGCTTTGCGCAAAATCCCGCGGAAATCTGCGACACGCGCGTGCTGGAGCGGGAGTTGGAAGGGCCCTTCAACGACGGGGTGCGCGTCCTTTCCGGGGAGGAGGCGCCATGGGGACCTTTGCGGCGGCGCTCGACGGGATATCCGGAATATGCACCCATCCGTCCCGCCTTGGTTTCCGTGGCCGGCCCTCTCGTCAATGGCAAGCGATTGCTGGCGATTCAGACGAACGATCCGGAATTTCCGCAGACCAAGCGCGGCAAGCGCTACCACCAGCGTATCCTGAGCTGGATTTATTCGCCAAGGGCGCATGACTGTGAACTGGACTGCCTGTGGGTCGACCTCGAATTGAACGGGCGCCCGCTGAAGCGACGCGGATCGACGCCATTCGGCAACCACGAGGTAGCGACCCTGCCGCTACGTGAGGGATGGAACCTGCTGGCGGCACGCTACTCCGTCCTGCTTGAGCATTGGACGGTCCTGTTCGGTTATCCGGCGGAGGAACAGATCAGCTGGCATGCGCATCCGGACCGATCGGTGGAGTGGCCCTTTCTTGCCTCGTCCCTTGAGAGCGAGCCGCTTGAGCTGCCCGCTTTCCACGAACCGGAATCCTTTGTCGCTCCCGAAGGATGGGCGGCCAAGTGCGGCCATCCCGACCAGGCGACGCCGGCGCGCCGCATCGCATGGGATGAATTCAACGAGGCCCGGGCCGTCCGGAATCTGCCGATGAGCCGTTTCCCCGAAGTGTCCAGCATAACGGCCCAGTCCGCGAGCTGGTGTTTCCATTTCGGGGACGAGTATTACGGGCATCCGGTCATCGAGGTGGAGGCGCCGGAGGGGACGATTCTGGACATCGCTTACGACGACTGGCAGCGCGAGGACGGGGCTACCAACCTGTATTCATCCAATCCCTTCACCGACGCGGCGGACCGTTTCATCCTCCGGGGCGGCCGCCAGCGGATCGAGGTCTGCAACCCGCGCGGGGGGATCTTTATGCAGGTGACGCTGCGTTCGCAGAACGAAGCCACCGGGTTAAGGATTGCTGACATCAACGTCCGCTCGCGGCGCCTGCTGACCGATCGCGATGAATCCTTTGATTGCGGGGATGAAGTCTTCAACTGGGCATGGGAAAGGAGCCTGCACACACTCGTGGCCTCCACGGACGAGGGGTATGCGGATTGCCCGTGGCGGGAGCGCGGCAGCTACATCGGGGACAGCTATGTCAACCTGCATCTGCACGGACTGGTAACGGCTGACTGGAGCATTCCGCGGCGGGTTTTGCGGATTTTCGGGGAAGCGCAACTGGAGAACGGGCAACTCGCCCCGGTGGCCCCCGCATGGCACCGGCGGCCGCATGAGGACTTCACGCTGATCTGGCTCCAGGGCCTGCGGGACTACTGGACGATGACCGGCGATGCCAGCCTCCTCGAGGAGATGTGGCCGCATGTGGAGCGTCTCTGGGCCAGTCCTGTGTGGAAGGAGGGGCCCTCCGGTTTGTGGAATGCGGTGCAGACCCATGTTTTTCTCGATTGGGGGAAACTGAATTCGGAGACCGAAGGCGAAGCCAACGCTGTGCTCAACCTGTTCCGGTTGGAGGGCGCCCGCGCCAGCGCGCAAATCGCCGGGGTGCTTGGAAAAACCGCCGAAGTCCATGCGCATGCCGCCGAGGCTGAGCGAGTGCGGGTTGCCCTTGAGTCGACACTCTGGGATGAGGCCCAGGGCCGTTTCCTGCCGTCCCCGGACGCCATGACCCCGGCCGTGCATGCCAATGTGCTGGCGCTCCGCTACGGGGTGGGGGATGCGGATAAGCTCATGAAGTACCTTGAGCCGCTCCTGCGGGAGAATTTCCGGTATGGTATCGAGAATGGCCAGGGATCCGGCTACATTGAGCTGTACTTCTTCATTTACCTGCTGCCGGCGCTGGCCGCGCACGGGCGGCATGACCTGGCCGAGGCCCTGATCCGCGAGCATTATGGTTTCCTCAAGGGTCTTGGCTACCCGACCCTGAACGAATGCTTTTCCCGCGCCCACAACCACACCGGCAGCTGCTGCCACAGCTGGAGTGGCGCGGCGGGTGTCTATATCGCACGATATCTTCTGGGGCTGAGGCAGGTCGAGCCCGGCAATCCGGATCGGTGGGAATTCGATCCGGCCGCGGTTTCGATCGACCGTGCCAAGGGTTCCATTCCGCATTCAAAGGGGATGATCCGGATCGAGTGGGTGCGTCGTGACGGCCGCATCCGGGCGCACATCGAGGCGCCGGACGGTGTGGAGGTCCGGGACGGGACCTGTTAGCGGCGCGCAAGCGCGCGCGCCACGCCGTGGGACCTCCGCTTGCGGATGGTCTGGCGTCGTGGGACCTCCGCTTGCGGATGGTCTGGGGGGCACAGGACCTGTTAGCGGCGCGCAAGCGCGCGCGCCACGCCGTGGGACCTCCGCTTGCGGATGGTCTGGCGCCAGGTCCCACTTTACGGGGTGGTCTCAGCCGTTCCGGTTGAGGAGGGTCTTCCCCATGTGCCATTCGGAGTTGATGAGCACGTCGCGCGGCGTTTCCGGGAAGCCCCGTGAATTGTGGCGGATCAGCTGGTCCATAAGGATGACACTCTGCCGGGCGATCTTGTCGCGCCGCTGCTCGAGTCCGCCGGTTTGAAGGGCTTCCGCTGGGCGCGGCAGGTGCAAGTGCAGGGAGGCGAAGCCGACATCCTCCGGAATCCGATAGCCGGCATCCTTCAGGTAATAATACTGTGCCTCACTGAAGGCAATGACCACGTCGGGTTTTGCGTTTTTGAACCATTTGAGAAACGACTCCTGCTGCGAAAAATCGCCCATGTAGATCGGCACGCGATCCTTTGGCCGGGTGTAGAACTCCTGCATCGCCATGGCCGTGGCGATGCGCGACTCATCATCCTCGACCATCGGGAAGTGGCGCCCGAACCCGAATCCGATCCGCTGGTACCCCATTTTCCTCAATTGGGTGAAGATCAGCTTGATCGACCGGAAAATATCCGGGCGGACGGTGTGCACGGGCAGTCCGGAGCGATAGCGCCCGCATTGGACAATGCAGAAGCTGGACCACTTTTGCCGGTCCTCAAAGAAACGCGAGTCGGGCTGCCCGCTGATGATGATGCCCTGCGTGCCCCGCCGATAGAGGGTCGTCGCCAGATCCGCATAGGAAGCCATCTGGTCGTAGTTGAAATATTCCGGTTGGTAGCCGAGTTCCCGGCAGGTTTGCTGCAAATCCTTGCGGTAATTCGCGCCGGTGGACCTGCGTCCCTGCAGCTCGAGCGGAAATTCCAGCAGGGCCACGAGGTTGCCCTCGGCCCCTTGTCCCGAGCGGAAGCGCTTGGAGGCCAGGGAGGCCAGCAGCGGATTCGGCACGTAACCCAGCTTTCTCGCCGCCTCGCGGATCTTTTCGACCTGGTCGGGCGAGATCTTGCCCTTGCCGCTGAGTGCCAGCGACACCGTTGATATGGAGACACCGCACTCGGTGGCTATGGTTTTCAGGGTAACGCGGGCCATGGCAAAAGGATTGGATTCAGTAAGGGAAATCCTTCCCTCTTGGTCAAGTAAACGGTTTTATCCAGAAAAATTTCCATAATCTGGCTTTTTTGGGAGGCTTATGGCAATCGTGGACGCGGAGCATATAAACAGGATGGAAAGGGGCATGGCAGAACGGATACCGCGGCATTGGGCGATGGATGGCGTTTTTCCCGGAGCATTCGGTCTTTGGCGGGGAGACGACTGGACCAACCGGAAGCGCTTTGTGGCGGAAAAGGGTTTTCACGGGTCCGGCGTATCGCTCGCCGACCTTGCGGACCGGGGTCGGGCCGATCTGCTGCTGGAGCTGGGGGAATCCCACGGCCAGCGGTACGCCGTTCATCTGGGAGTGGATTACCGGGAGGCCGCGGATTTGGCCGGAAAGCAGATGGAGGAGGCGGTTGGGATCATCCTTGCCTTTAACAAGCGCCTGCCGTTCAAGCATGTACTGATCGTGGTCAAGGTTCCCGGGAACCGCTTTGACCGCGAGATCGGACTGCCCCGGCAGCTGAAAATCCTTGAAGCCCGGTTGCGCCCGGTGGTGGAGCGCTGCCGCGCGGATGGCCTGCCGGTGGCCATTGAGAATCACGGGGATTACTACGTTTCGGACCTCGTGGAACTTTGTGGACGCGTGCCGGGGCTGGAAATCCAGCTCGATACGGGCAATTGCTTCCTGATCGGGGAGCGTCCCGACCTGATTCCGGACGCGGCCTTCCCGCTGGTCCGGTCGACCCACTGGAAGGACCACCACGTCCGGCCGAATCACAAGGATCTTTGTTTCCAGCTGACCGGGGCGACCCTCGGGCGCGGGAATGTCGGCCTGGACGCGATCTATGGGCGGCTTCTGCGCCTGCATCCGGACCCGGCATCCGTCTGCATGCGGGTGGAATGGGTGCCCGATCCCGAACGGGACCCGCTCGAATGTTTCGCGGATTCCCTCGAGTACCTGAAGCGCATCTCGATGGGCCGGTTCACGGGGCCGGCCGGGGAGTAGTGTCATGACAAACAACCTACAAAACTACCGGGTTGCCCTCGTCGGACTCAGCCGGATTTTCAAGCTGCACCTGCGGGGCGTGGCGGAGACGGATGGGCTTGAGCTGGCGGGGGTCTGCGACCTCGACCGGAAATTGGTCGAGGCGAACGCCGCCCCGCTGGGGGTGCCGGGATTCACCGACATGGGGGAAATGAACACCACCCTGCGGCCGGATATCGTCGTCCTCGCGACAAACACGGCCTCCCACGCGCCTTTGACCCTGTTATGCGCTGAGGCCGGGGTGCGGGCCGTGGTCTGCGAGAAGCCGATGGCGGTGCATCCGAAGGATGCGCGGGAGATGGTACGGGCCTGCGAGGAACGCGGCGTTTTGCTGGTCATCAACCACCAGCGCCGTATGGGCGACCTCGCCCCGGTGATCGAAATGCTTCAGGAGGGGATCATCGGGGACCTGGTCGAATTGCGCGGCTACTGCGCCGGGGATTTTCTCAGTGACGGCACGCACCTGGTGCATTCCCTGACCGAGCTGGCCGGCCGGCCGGAGGTGCAATCGGTGGTCGCCGCACTGGACCTGGAAGGCGGGCTCGCGGAGCGCTACGGGCATCCGGTGGAAGCGGGTGCGCATGTTGTTCTCAGTTGTGCCGGTGGCTTGCCCGTGGAACTGTCCACCGGCCGTTTTGCGTTTCGCCACGCCTACCAGGAATACCATTTGACCGGGACCAAGGGCATGCTCTGGCGCACGGGGGACAAGTTGGCGCCCAACTGGTTCATTTGTGACGGGGGTCCGGGCGACCGCCAGGTCCGGGTGGAGCGGGACAACTGGTTTCCGTACCCAGTTGCCACTACACAAGGCGGTCCATGGCGGGCGCTCGAGGGGATCCCTGAGCGGAGCGCCATCGGCGAGGTGTACGCCGCCCTGCGCGATTCCCTTGCAACCGGCGCGGAGCACCCGCTCAGCGGTAGCCGCACCCTTCCCGTGCAGGAGCTGATCACCGCCGCCTATCTTTCCGGCGTCCGGCGCGCACCGGTCACCCTCGCCGAGGCCGGCGCTTGTGAACGCTTTCCACTGGAGAATTTGCCATCATGAAAATCATCGGTTCCACTTCCGCATGGAAGAACGACCTTGATCACGCGCTCGGGCGCTTGAAGGCCCTCGGGTTCGAGGAGGTCGACCTGATCGTCATCGAGTCATGGGGGCTTGTCAGCCTGAGGCGGCTGGTGGATGATTTTGACGCGGAGTGCGGGCGCGTGGAGGCGCTTCTCGACAAGCACGGGCTGCGGGCGGTTTCGGTGAACGCCGCCTTTGAGGCGGTCTTTCATGAACCCGGCGACGCGGAGTCGCGGGAGGCCCTGCGGGTGCAGGTGGATGCCCTTGGCCGGTTTATGCAGCAGCTTGGCATCAGCACCGGCGCGCACTATCCCGGTCACATCGCCGACTGGAAGAACGACCCGGAAGGGGTCTGGGTCAACACCACCGAATCCCTGCGTTTTATTCAGGAGTACCTTTCCGGAACCGGCCTGCGCCTCGGTCCGGAGCTGCACTTCAAGACCCCCTACGAGACGCCGGAGGGGGGGAGGCGGCTGCTGCGCGCGATCCCGGGGATTCCCTACACGTATGAGCCTTCCCACTACATCGTCAACGGGGTCGATGTCCGCGACACCGCCGACCTGCTGGACGGGGCCTGCCACGTCCATTTGCGCGGCTGCGCCCCGGGCCGCCTGCAGGCACCGCCGGAGGTCGGGGAGGACTCCCTGCGCTGGGTCGTCGAGCGCCTGAAGGCGCGCTGCTATGAGGGCATGGTCTCCATCGAGTACCTGCCCAACGCCGACTTCGATGCAGAGGCCGCCATTGCCGGGCTTAACTCAAAAACCCTCCAGTGGAGCCTGGCCTGAGACGTGGCGCGCGCGCTTGCGCGCCGCTAACCGGGCCCTTGTCCGGTGGTTACTGCAGAGGGTGGGATCAGACCATCTGCAAGCAGAGGTCCCACGGCGTGGCGCGCGCGCTTGCGCGCCGCTAACCGTTTTGGGGCCAATTGGAAGATGATGGCTCACTTTTTCGGCCGATGGGAATCCAGATCCACCAGGCCCGCTGCCGATTGTGAATCCAGAAGCCATTCCTTTTGGGGATACTTCCCATCAGCCAACAACTGGGTGAACTCCGGGGAGTAATGACGGTTTAGAATCCACCACCGCCATGCTTCGGTAACACTGAGCAGACCTTTGCGGTACGGATTCATGAAAATGTAATAGGCGAACTGTTCCATCGGCACACGGTCACGCAGCCGGTGATCGTGAAAATTGGATTGCCATTGCAACGAGCCATCCATGGAGAGCGGCTCGGTAAGCGACTTGAATTTTGCGAGAGTCTTGGACAAGGTCAAATTGTGCCCGAGGACAAAAATGAAGTGAACATGGTCGGGCATTATGGTGGCACACTTCAGATCCATATTTTGATCCCGCTGCTGGCGACGAAGCGTCCGGACGATACGTGAACCAATTTCGTTTTCAGTCAAGCCCGGTTCCCGATGGTGCGTGCAGCAAGTAACAAAATAGCGTGCCCCCGGGATTGAAATCCGGCCCTTTCTCAAATCCCGGCTGCGACTGGGAATATAGCCTTTCATGTCCTTCATGCGGAACCTGCCGGGCATTCCTGTCAAAATATCCCTCTACCTGTTTTCAGGTAGCCTTGGGCTGAGACCATCTGCCCTTCGGCCGGCTCAGGGCGGGCCCTTCGGCCGGCTCAGGGCGGGCCCTTCGGCCAGCTCAGGGCGGGCAAGCAGAGGTCCCACGCGCCGCTGCCTAGGCCCCAAACTTCTCAAGGCGCGGCCTGTCCGTGTCCGTCCGCAGCGTCCACTCGATCAGTTGGAGCTGCAGGTCCATGACAACCGAATCGTAGCGGGGATCTCCATACAGGTTCTCCATCTCGCAGGGATCCTCACGCATATTGAACAATTCGTTACCGCCGGTCTCGCGGATGACGAGTTTCCAATCCCCGGTGCGGACCATCTTGCACTTGGCCATGGCATCGGGGCATTCGCGATAGGTCAGCTGCTTGCCCTCCGTGGATTTGACCCGCCGGCCGCCCTTTTCCTCCCAGACCGGCCGGTTGAAGCGGGCCCGCATGGCCGGTTCGTGGCCGCCGTCGGCAAATACCGCCGCCTTGCCGGGGGCGCCGGCCAGCATGGGCAGGAGCGACTGCCCGTGCCAGACCCATTCGTCCGGCTTTTCCAGCCCGAGATAATCGAGGATGGTCGGTGGCAGGTCGACCATCTCGGAAAGGCCGCTTACCCGCTTGCCGGCGGGGATTCCCGGACCGGCCATGATGAAGGGAACATGCAGCAGGCAGTCCCTCAGGTCGGCATCCC
Organism: Oceanipulchritudo sp.; assembly: GCA_049975345.1. Lineage (GTDB taxonomy): Bacteria > Verrucomicrobiota > Verrucomicrobiia > Opitutales > Oceanipulchritudinaceae > Oceanipulchritudo. Next base: position 71,160 of record JBNGDP010000005.1, read on the forward strand.
ATTTCTCGCAGATGCCGTACTGGCCGGCGTAGTCGCCGTGGTCGGAGCAGAAGAGGATGAGGGTCTCGTCGGCCAGTCCGAGTTCGTCGAGAGCGGCCGCCACCCTGCCGACCAGCGACTCCACGTGGCTGATCATGCCGTAATAGACGGCTTGCATTTCCCGCAGGGCGGCCTCCGGCACGTCCTCACCGAGGCGCCACTTGCGCTGGGCCCGCAGCGGCAGGGAGGCGTTTTCCGGGAGCGCGTGGGGGAACGGGGTGATCTTCTCCGGATCGTACATCGAATAGTACGGCTCGTGCACGCCGTAAGGCGGATGCGGCTTGCCGAAATTCACCTGCAGGAAGAACGGCTTGTCAGGATCGCGCAGTTCCTTCAGGTACAGGATCGCCTGCTCGGCCCGGTTCTCGTCGCGGAAGCTTTCCTTGCGGCCGCGCTCAATGCCCGGAAAACCGTTTTCCTGTAAAGCCGGATGGCTGACAATCGGGCGCGGCTCGCCGTCCGGCAACTTGACCGGACGCATCGCCAACCCGGCCAGCGGCCCCTCGGTGAAGGAGGTGTAATCCACCGCCCCGGCGCTCTTTTTGTTGCGGGATTCGCCGGCACCGTAGAACCATTCGTCCTCCCAGACATGGTTCAGGCCGAGGACGGCGGTCTCGTAGCCCTTGGCGCGAAGGAACTCGCCGAGGTTGGGGTCTCCTTTCGGAAGATGGTTGGGTCCCATGACAGTGCGCAAGCCGTCCGTATGGGTGTAGCGGCCGGTGTGCATCGTGCAGCGCGAGGGAACGCATTTCGGAAATGGCGCGAAATGCTTCTCAAAGACGGTTCCGCGCGCAGCAAGCGCGTCGAGGTGCGGCGTCTGGACGTCCGGGTTGCCGGTGTAACCCGCGCAGTCGCCACGCATTTCGTCGACCGTGATGAAGAGGATATTACGCCGGTTCATTTTTGTTGAAGGACTTGCCGGGGCTGCAGGACAGGCATGTTTGACAGTTGATCATAGCGAATCAATTCAATCTCACGACAGTCGAGAAAGGATTGAACGGAGCGCGAATCCGTGAGGAAGCGGTATTCCAGGTGGCGGGTTTCGGCGACCCGGGTCGCGGGCATGTCCGGATCCGTGCGGAATTGATCACTGACGGCATCCCGGCGGGCCGGATGAAACACCCAGGCGGCCCTGTCCACATTTTCCCTCTTCATGAACTGCAGCACATCCTCAGGTCCGGGGCGGAATGCTTTGGAAATCCGGAGATGGAGGGCAGGCAGCATTCCATGAGCATGGTAGACGAGACCCTCCGCAATGGCCAGTTCCCCGAGGGCGCGGTCCCAGTCCGGATGCCAGTTGAAGACCATGTGGCAATCAAGGTACTCCGGTTCCAGCCCCAGGGATCTCAAGTGTTCCAGTTGGGCCCGGATTTCCCCCACACCCTCCTCCGGATCCGCGAAGCGGTGCGTGTGCTCCACTTTTTCGTGAAAGGTCCCGTCCGCCCGCACCAACCCGGGAACGGAGGCTGCCCCTGCCATCGGACCCCAGCGCAGACCAGCCCATTCGCTGTTCAGCGTGGCGTGAAGCCCAACGCAGATCAACTCGCGCATGGCAAGCAGGTTCTCCAGATGATGCTCCAGCCAGGGTCCGGGGGCCATGACGCCGACGTTTCGCACCAGTCCAGCCCGCGCTGCCTCGAGGATCGCCGTGTTGGTCCCGGGGCTTGCCCCGAAATCGTCCGCCCGTGTCAGCAGTTTCTTCATTTCCCTCATTTTCCCCTCCCGCACAGCCTTCTCACCAGTTTTGGCGCTCAAAGCGTTGAATTGGCTGGTTCAACGGTTTTATCTTCGTCCCGTTTGCGACCTGAAATTCCCGGGAAAATATGGAATTGTTTTGGAACATAAGCCTCAATAGTCAGACAATATTGCAAGTAGCCCTACCATATTTGGAAAAATCCTAAAAACGAAAGAAACCATATGAAGCCCAAACACGCATTGATCAGCCTGATATTGCCGGCGGCTGGACTGTTCGCCTTGCCGGATGAATACCTCGATATTTTCGGGGATCCCTTCACGCCCCTGGCCATTGCCGAAGCGGTGCGCACGGATGCGCCCATTACGCTGGATGGTGCGGCCGACGAGGCCGTGTGGGCCAGCGCCCCGGTTTACACCCTCGGCTATGCCACCTGGCCGGTTCCCTCCGGTCTCGGCTGGGACGATCCGGTCAACGGCGTGCTGGCCGATCCGGACGACCTCAGTGCCACCTTCCAGGCCGCATGGGATGACGAATACCTCTACATCCTGGTTCAGGTGACCGACGATGTGATCGTCATCGATGGATCGGGCGCCGATTACGAGAACGATGATTCGGTGGAGTTCTACCTCGACGGCGACAATTCCCGCGAAAAGGGGACCGCCTGGAACGTTCCCGGCTACGACTTCACCAACGACCGCCAGCTGAAGATCAAGGCGGACAATTCCACGCCGATGATCGGTGGTTTGTACGACCCGCAGGAAGAGGGTACGGTGATTGTCGAGCAGGACGTCGTTATCGACCGGACCTTTGAAGAAACCGACTTTGGCTACAACATCGAGTTGCGGATGAACTTCAGCGGGATCTTCCGTGGTTTCGCCGCGGACGGGAGCATGGTACAGGAACCGGCCGAGGATGTCTATTTTGGCTTTGACATCAAGGTGGCCGACGACGACGACGGCGCTGAGCGCGACATCACCCACGGCTGGGCCGCCGACTCCAACAACAGCTACGCCGACCCGGCCATCTTCGGCACGATGGTGCTGACGGGCGGTGGAAGCGTGGAGCCACCGGTCAGCCTCTGGAAGGATGTCAGTGTGATTGGCGCGAGTGATCTCAAGGAAACCGGCATCGGCCTCATCGTCGATACGAACTACCCCTGGATCTACAGCTTTTCGCTCCGAACTTTCCTCTATGTCTGCGATCCGGTTTCCGAATCCCGCGAGAGCGCCTATGCGTATGTCATGGGTTCCGGCCAGTTCATCTGGTTCATGGATTCGGAGGGAGTCTGGTACAATATCAACACCGAGGACTGGGGAGCCTTTTAATTCCACCTGTAGAGAGCGTTTGCTCGGAATGGCGGCTCGCCACGGCGGGCCGCCTTTTCTATTCATCACAAGAATGCCGAAAACATGACCAGAAGAACCATCAATTTCAACTTTGTCCTCCTGCATGCCGTATTTCCGCTGTGGACCCTTTGTGCCTACTCGCCGCAAAGCCCTTTCCTGGAGGAACCGGAATCCATCCTGCCCTATCTTGAGGAAAGCGCGCTCTTTTGGACCGCCGCATGGGATGATGCCGACGAGGCTTTCTATTCGGAGGTTGCCCTGAACGGTTTGCCGACCAGTTCCAACAAGGCCTTCCTCTCCCAGAGCCGCAACGCCTACGCCTTCAGCAAGGCCTTTGCAGTGACCGGGAACACCGATTACCTTTCTTACGCCGACGGGGCCCTGCGCTACCTGTACGATTTCGGCTGGGATGCCGTGAACGGCGGCTGGTGGGGCCAGGCGGAGAGCAATGGCGGCATTAACACCGGACGCTGGTACAACGACAGCCGCTGGTCCTTCTGGCAGCACTACATGTTGCTCGGGCCCTCCGCCTATCACGAGGCCACCGGGGATGTCTTCCACAAGGCATGGCTCGACTTGGGAAACGAGATCAACGATCTCGAACTGTGGGATGACCGGCCCGGATTTGAGGGATACTTCAGCGACGCGGCCTTGAACTGGTCATGGAAGTCGGGCAAGGGCTTCACGCCGACGGTCGACGCCATCACCACCAGCGCCCTGACCAACTACCTGATGACCCGCGACCCCCTGCGCCGGGAGCGCCTGCTGGCCCTCGGTGACAACATCCTGTACATGGTCAACGGGGACCACGGGCATATTGTCAGCTTTCCCAGCAGCTACGACAACGACTGGAACGTGTACACCGGTGAGAGCCAGACCAGCATCGGCCATCACATCAAGACGGCCTGGTGCCTCGCCCGGGTCTTCCTTGTCGAGCCCGATCCGGCCTACCGCGAGGCGGCGGCACAGCTCCTCGACGAGATCTGGTATTTCGAGGGGAGCAACGGTCTGTATCCATGGGATCACGACAACGGGATCATGCGCGGATCGATCAACGTGTTCAACGGATGGGTCAGCGGCACCGCCGACTGGTGGACCGTCGAACAGGGCTTCACGGCCGGAATCATGAACTGGTACCTCTCCCGCAAGCCGGAGTACCTGCGGATGGCCGACGAGTCGCTGCGTTTCTTCATGGACTACTACTATGATTATGACAACGGGGAAGTCTTTTCGGTGGTCTCCAACTCGGGCTCGGTCACCAACAGCAAAAAGGGCGACATGTTCAAGGCCGGCTACCATTCAGTCGAGTTGTTCCACCTCGTCTACTTGTATGGAAATCTCTACTACCACAACCGGCCGGTCACGCTTTACTACAATTTCGAGCCGGCTGACAGCGCCCGCACCGTGCACCTTTGGCCGCTCGCCATCGAGGACGGCCGGTTACTGATCTCGGAGGTCAGCCTTGACGGGGCAAACTACGCGGACTTCGACCCGGCGGCCCGCTCCCTCGCCATTCCCGCCGGGACCGGCGGCGTCTACGCCGTCACCTTCGAGAGCCGCTACACGACCAATCCGCCCGCGCACCTTGACGACGCATGGTGGAACGACTGGTTCGGCTGGTATTTCCATGACCGGCAGGCATGGCCGTGGGTCTACCACGCCTCCCTCGGCTGGTCCTATGCCTTTGGCAACGACAAGAGCCGAACCGGTTGGTTCTACAACCCGGAGGGCGGGTTTTACTTCTATGCCTCCGAAGCCTTCCACCCCTACATTTACCGCAGTGACGTCGGCTGGATGAGGCCTTAGCGGCCCACGTGGCGCGCGTGCTTGCACGCCGCTCCCGGAGGAATGGTAGACCACGCGCAAGCGCGGGTCCCACTTCCACGCGCAAGCGCGGGTCCCACTTCCACTTCCGGTGGGTTATTCCTCCTCGTCGGCTTCGTGGCGGAGGCGGAGCTGCTCCTTGATCTCGGCGACCTTCTGCGAGGTGAGGGGATACTTCCAGAGGAGCAGGAGGGCGAAGAGGAGCATGCCGGCGGGGATGAAGGAGTACATGAGGCGCATGCGGAAGATGGTGGAGGCCTCCTGCTCGTACTCGAGGGCGGGGTCGAATCCCGACATGACGAGGACGGCGCCGGCAAGGATGGGGGTGAATGTCCCGATGCCCTTCATGATGAAGGCCATGACCGCGCCGAACATGCCCTCGCGGCGCACGCCGTGCGCCAGCTCGTCCATGTCGGTGACATCGGCCATGAGGGTGGGCAGGATTGTATAGATGGAGCCGATACCGATGGAGAAGAAGAAGGGGAGGACGAACTGGTACTCGGGGTGTTCGGGATTCATGGCCCACCATTTCATGGCGGTGCCGATGGCCATCCAGATGATGGCGAACTGCAGCATGCGGTGCTTCTGGAACTTGCGGCAGCCCCAGTTGATGACGGGAAGCGAGAGGAAGCCGAGGCCCCAGGCCACCATCGCCACCCATGCCCCGAGCTTGGCCCCCGAAAGGGCCGAACCCATCACCCAGTACACGTTCAGGAAGAAGCCGAGTTGCTGGAAAAGCCCGTTGGTCAGCCCGATGAAGCAGTAGAGGCCGGCGATCTTGAGGAATTCCGGATTCTTGCCGATCTGCCACATGGATTTGATGAAGCTGGGCCGGTCCTTGGCCTTGTGGGCGGTGAAGTGCGTCCGTTCCTTCGTGTACATGCACATGAGCACGGTGCTGGGGATGCCGATCGCACAGGCGACGATCGCCACCCAGAAGAGCCCGTCGAGGGCGGTGGCGAAGAGCAGGGAAAAGCAAAGGACGGGGATCCACGGCTGGACCAGGCCGGCGATCTTGTTCATGACCGCGCGGTAGACGACCACCTGGGTGCGCCCGTTGTAGGAGGGGCTCAGCTCGATTCCGAGCGCGAAGTAGGGCACGGACTGGACGGTGGTCAGCGTGGTGAACAACAGGACCGCGAAGAGGACGTAGACGATGAGGCTGCGCTGTTCGGCGTTGGCCGGATCGTTAAAGGCCTTCACGCCATCGGCGATGTTCGCGAACATGCCCTTTTTGGCCGACTTGGTCGGGGCCGGTTTCGGCTCAAGGTGGAAAATGTCCTCAATCGGCTCGATTCCGGCCGTGGCGTAGGCCGCGGCCGCCTGGGCGCGTGCCACGTAGGGATCGGAGAGGTCGCCGGGCGGGACCTGTCTTGCGGCGAGGACGTGGCCGGCGACGTATTCGGCCGCGATGGCCTTGCGTTCGGCTTCCACGCTTTTGACCAGCAGCTCGCGGGCCTTGTCCACCTTGCCCTGCGCGCTTTGGACCTTGCCCCGGGCAAGGCGCAGGGCCTTGTCATCCGAATCCCTGCCATCGGCGGCTTGTTCCAGCCTCTGCAGTTCCACCCGGGCCACGGCCAGTTCCTCCTGCCGCTGGCGCAGATCCTCCTCGAGGGTGGGCCGGTTTGCGCGGATATCCTCCACGGCTGCACGGGCGGTCTCGATGGTTTCCGGAAGCAGTCCGAGAATGGCCTCGCGCTGCTCGGGGGCCGCCTCATCGACCTGCTCCGCGGATTGCAGCGCCGTCTTGTGGACCCCATTGGCCTCAGTCACCGCCTCGCTGACGAATTTCTGGGCCTCCATGACGGGATTGGGGGTCAGGTGCCCGCCGGTCGGCATGAAGGCGACGATGAAGACCAGCAGGGCGATGCGGGAGACCCCCCCGACGAGAATGTAGGGGCGTCGCCGGCCCCAGCGGCTGCGGGTGTTGTCGGTGATCCATGCCATGACCGGATCCGTCACGCTGTCCCAGAGGGTCTTGATGCCGAGGATGAGCCCGATCAGGAGCGGGTTCACGTGCATGGCCACGATCAGGATGTTGTTCAGGACGTTGAAAAACTGGTCGGCGATGGAGGCCTCCACGTTGCCGAAGGCGTAGAGGGCCACCTCGCCGCGTCCGGCATCCTCCCGGTGGCCGTTTTTCCCGCCGTTTCCACGGGTTTCAGGGGCTTGGCCTTCTTGTGTCGCTTCAGGCTGAGCATCTTCCGGCCTGGCGGCTTCAGAGGGTGAGTCCGCGGGCTTGTTCGGCAATTCCGGCCCGTTGGGCGGTTGGGGCTTCGGGGAATCCTCGGGCATTATCCGATATCATTAGAGGACTTCCGGCGGATGAGAAACACCCAATCTTGGAAAAACCGTTTATCTGCCATGCAGTGGCACCCGTGATCACTGGGAAATCTGCAAGCGCAGGAAGCGGCTTGGATCGCCGGGGGAAAGATCGACGGTATCGGTTACCGTGACATCGAGGCCGACCGTACCCGGGTTGACGGCGATGGGGGACCAAAGGGAGAGGTCCCCGCTTGCCTCGACAGTGTAGGTCAGTTCGCTTCGAGCGCGGTGAAAGATGAGCTGGGCGCGCGCGGAGGAGAGCCGCACCCCTGGGCGCGGCGCGGAAGCGGGATCAAGGGGATCGCCGCCGAGGGCGAATTCGAGAAAATTGGAAAGGCCGTCGCGGTCCGCGTCGGCCTCCTGGGCGCCGGTTTCCGATGCCGGTGCCGGCCAGTCGATGCCTTCTGCCCACGTTTCAAAGGCCGTGAGAACGGTGTAAATGGCCCCGGATGCGGCGGCGTTGCGGCCGTCCATGATGGCGACCGCTCGCAGGGTGGTGTCCGCCGAGACGGAGAGGGGAGCCGTGTACGCCGGTGATTCCGCATCGGGCATGGTTCCGTCGGTTGTGTAATGGATGGCGGCGCCCGGAGTGGCGGAGGCAAGGGTGACGTTGACCGTTCCGGCGTAGGCCCCGGGCAACGGGCTGTAGGTGACCGGATAGGGAGGTTCAGCCGGGATGGGCACCACGCTTTCCCAGGTTGCCCCGAAGCGGATCTCGTCGAAGCAGCCGTCGCCGTCGGCTGTTCCCGGATATAGCTGGAACTCGTGGAAGCGGAAGCCTGCGCTGTCGGTTGAGGCGGTGGCCGAGGGGGTGGCGGGGGAATCGGACCCGAGGGCGGGGTTCACGTACAGGCTGGCCGTGTGTGTCGTGTCAAAATCGATACGCAGGACGATCAGGTAGGTGGCGTTGGCGGCGACGGGAACGCTGGTGGGGGCGAGCACGGTGTTGTTCAGCAGCGAAAGCCGCCAAACGCCGCCGGATTGCTGGACGCGCAGGATGCCATTGTTGTCGTGGTAGACCGCGGTGGCGTCATCGAGGGAGAACTTCATCGCGGCGGTTGCCTTGAGCGGCCGGGCGAGGTAGCTGATCCAAAGCGAGGTTCCCGGCTTGCCGATGAAGGCATCGCCATCCCGTTTCCACGGCAGAAAGGCGCCGCTGGCATCGAGTGATCGGCCGGCGGTGAGATAGGACTTGCCGCCCGTCATGTAACGGCCCGAGGAGGCGATCGAACCGTAATCAAGGGATGCCTCGCCCTCCACGGCAAAGCCGGGCAGGTCGGCATTGTTGTTTTGCACCTGCCAGGCGCCGGTGAAGCCGAAGGAAGGCAGCGCGCCGAGATCATGCAGCGGACCGGTCGCGTAGTCGAAGGGTTCATATGCGACCGGCTCCGGCCCGGAGGCGCCCAGCGGCTCGCCGCCGGTTCCGGAGACGGTTGTTGACCTCAGGATCGCGCTTCCGAACTGGGACGGGCGCGGGTCGGCCGGTTCGCTGAAGGCGAAGGCCGTGTAGTGCTGGCGTGCGGCGATGGTGTCGGCGTCGCTGTTGGCGATGTCGATCCCGATGAAGGTCGCGTCAGGCACCGGCGTGATGCCCAGGTTGGTCCATGGCACGGATATCTCGATCTGGTAGCCGCCCGGAACCATCAGCAGGGCGTGCCTGACGCCGCTGACCCGCCCTCCGCGCTCAAACAATTCCCCGTCGAGGGCGATGCGGAACTGACGGTGCTGGGAATTGAATTCGGCCTGCTTGTCGTTGTACGCGTCAAGGAAGAGGTCGACGGCGTCGCGCTCCGCCCCGGTGCCGGTGCCATGCGAGAGGCGCGTGTCGAGGACGCGGACGGCAAGGTACAAGTTGTCGGCGTCCCACAGCGCGCCGAAGGAAGTGGTGTTGTCGGGGTCGCCCAACAGAGCGCGCGCGGCGCCATGGTCGAGGGACCAGTGGGTTTCCGCGAGGTCGCCATCGACCCGCACGGGGGAGAGCGTTTGCGCCACCAAAAGGGTCTGCGGCGAGGGAGGGCCGACGGCGAGGGTGAACGTCCGCGTGTCGGTGTCAGGCGGGCTGTCGCCATCGGCGACTTGCAGGGTGAAGGTGGAGTCACCCTCCATCAGGGCCGAACCAAACAGCAGGCCGCCGGCACCCAGTTGGATGCCGGGCGGCAGGGTGCCGGAAAGCAAGGTCCATGTAAGGTTTCCATTGCCGCCGCTCACCGCCAGTTCGCGTTCGTAGCGGCCGCCAAGGGGGACGGGCGGCAGCGCGGCCGGGGTTGTAATGGCCGGAACCGTGTCGACCTCGACCCGCAGGTTGCAGGCGCGGCTGGCGGTGAGCGGGGTGGGGGTGGTTGAATCGGTCACCATCACGGTGAAGGCAAAGTCGCCCGCCTCGGTGGGCGTGCCGGAAAGCTGGCCGTCGGCGGAAAGTGTGACACCCGCCGGCAGCGCGCCTTCAGTCACCGCAAAGCTGCGCGGGGCGACGCCGCCAACGGCCAGCAGCGTCGTACTGTAGGGATTGTCCCGATACGCGGGGGGCACGGCCAGGGTCGACAGGATGAGGTTGCCGGCGGAGGGAACCCCGGAGAGCGGTTGGGTCTGCACGACGTTCCAAACCGTCTCCTGGATGCGTGCGGCAAGTACCGGATCAATCGCCCCGTACTGTGCCGGCACCGGCAGCCCGACCGGGCTCTCGCGGTAGATCACCGCAAAGTATGTGCAGGCGGCCACGTAGGCGCCCACGTTGTCGAGGTGGATGCCGTCGGCATAAATTTCAAAAATATTCGCGTAGCCGGCCACCTGGCCGGCCTTCATCTGCTGGTCCAATTCGTACATCACGTGCCCGACCGGCGCCATGAACACCCGGTCAGCCAGGGAAACGCCCGACACACTCGCGCCACGCAGCGCCAGCGTCAGGTCGCTGAAGAAGTCGGCGGACTCATTCGAGTTGAAATCGGAAGTCGAATAGGTACGCAGCCACAGGGTGTCGTAGCCCCGCGGGCCGCCCACCCGCGCCGGGTCGTCCTGCCGCGGCCAGCGCCCGAAGACTATGATGCGCGCGCCGATGCGGTTGGCGGCTTGCTGGGTGGTTGCCGTGTCCTCGCCATAAAGCAGCCCGATGAAGCGCTGGCTGTAATCCAGATCGCTGTCGAGGCTGCGGTCAAACGGTTGCAGCGAAAGCACGTCCCATTCATAACCGGGCAGCGCGGTGGAAGGGTAGCCGTAGGGCGCCTGCGTGAAGCCGTCGGTAGGATGGTCCCACAGCCACTGCAATGGCGCCCCGGGGATCATCTGCCGTCCCCATGGTTGCGTGTGGCCGCGCGCCACCGCCAGCGCCTGCAGCCCGTCGTACTTGATCGTGTCCGTCACCGAGTTGCCGATGAAGTATGCGCTGTCGGCATGTGCCGACAATGCCGTGAGCGCGAGCGCGGCCAGCGCTGGGAGAAAGAAAGGATTCTTCTTCATGGATGGATCTTTGGATTGGTCGAGTCGCGTCCTGCTTCGAGTCGCGTCCTGCTTCGAGTAGCGTCCACCTTCGAGTCGCGCGTTCACGCGCGAAGACGGTCGCGATCGCGCTGGAC
>JBNGDP010000006.1:0-70392 GCA_049975345.1 Oceanipulchritudo sp.
TGGGCCTTTGCCCCTTCAACCCGCACTCCCTTTCCACAATATTCCGCGATGATCCTGATTTTTAAAGGTCCTGATAGAAGACCTGGGAGTTGCGTCCGCTGCGCTCCTGCTGCTCCCGCAGGTGCTTGGGCAGGAGGCTGGCCTGGCCGGGCTTGAACCCGCAGGTGTCGCGGAAAAAGGCGGAAGTCTGGGTGGTCAGCACGACGACGCGGTTTTTCTTTTCGTTGCGGGCCAGCTCGATGGCGTACTCGACCATGGCCTTGCCGATGCGCCGCCCCTGGTAAGCGGGGTGGACGTAAACAGACCCGAGTTCAACCGTGCGGGAGCGTGGAAACACGCTCAACCGGAAGCAGCCGATGACACTCTCATCAATTTCGTACACATGGTACTCCCCGATACTGGATTCGATGCTTTGCCGGGTCCGGTGGCGCAGTGCTTCCTCGCGCACGCCCGCCTTGGTGATGGAATAGATGGCCCCGGAATCCTTGCGCCGGGCCTTGCGGATCTGGGAATAGGGATTCGAGTGGATCATGGAGCCGATGCCGACCTTGGAGAAGACTTCGGTGAGCAGGCCGTCGTGGATACGGCAGTCGATGATGTGGGCGCGGGGGGTTCCTCCCTCGATGGTTTTCACCGCGTGATGGGCCTTGGAGCGCACCGCTTCATCGATGGTCTCCGGTTCCTCCTCGAGGACCCGTTTCACCTCGTCCACCGAGGCATTGAGGCGCAGTTGTCCCCGGTAGGTCAGGCCCGGATAGGGCATGAGGAAAATCAGCTTCGAGGCATTGAGGGCGATGGCCAGTTCGGAGGCCAGGAGATCCGAGTTGAGGCGCCGCTCCGATCCGTCCCGTGTGAAGACAACCGGGCCCATCACCGGGACCAGTTCCTGCTCCATCAGGCGAAGCAGGAGGTCGGTGTCGATCTTTTCCACCTTGCCGGTGAAGAGTTGGTTCACGCCCTTGATGATGCCCTTGTCGGTGGCCCGCACCGCGTTGGTCTGGACGCAGCGGAGCCCGTTCTGGGTCAGTCCCCGTCCGATCTGGTGTCCGACCCGCGCGGCTGCCGCGATCGCCAGCTCGAGGGTGGCGTGATCCGTTGGCCCGTAACCGCGGGCATCCGAGATGCGGACATGGCCCTCACTGGACATTTTCAGGATCTGCGCGCCGATTCCATAGGCGATGACGATCCGGATCCCGAGATTGCGCAGCACCGCCAGCTCCAGCATCAGGTTGTTGATGGTCTCTTCCTCGACAACGGCCCCGTCCAGGGCGATGACGAAGGTGTGGTTGCGCCATAGCGGAACATACTTCAGGATCCCGCGCAGATCGGTGGGTTTCAGTTCCCTCTCGTTTTCCCGGCCGTCGAGTTTCATGGGGAACGAGCAAACAGCAATTCACCTCTTCCTTCAAGGCTAAGTCTGGCTTGATGAAATCCCCGGATTGTTCGTAATGGTGACATGTCCCTGAAGAAGAAGCGCCGCTGGAGCGAGGCCATTGACGCGGCCATCGACTCCCTCCCGCCCGGTCTGGCGGATGGGCTGGACGCCTTCGGGGTCTTCATCGAGCTGGAAAAGGGGCATTCGCGCCACACCGTGGAGGGGTATCTCCGGGACCTGTGTCAATGTGCCGGATTTCTCGCTACAAAGCGCAATTGCCACGACTGGTCCCCCGTGCGCGGCGATGACGTGTCGGCCTGGTTGCAATCCCTCGGCGAGGCCGACTACAGCGCCGCCTCCCTGGCAAGGAAGCTGAGCGCCCTCAAGCACTGTGCGCGCTTCCTTGTCGCGGAAAAGCGGATCCCGGATGATTTCACGGAATTGCTGAGTGCGCCCAAACTGGCGCGGCGGCTGCCGGAAACCCTTTCCCCTGAGGAAGTGGACGGCCTTCTGGAGGCCCCCAGCCGCCATTCCCCCCAGGGCCTGCGCGACCGCGCCTTTCTCGAGCTCATGTACAGCAGCGGCCTGCGGGTCAGCGAATTGTGCGCCCTGTCCCTGCAGGACCTGGACCTGGACGACGGATTCCTTCGTGTTCAGGCGGGCAAGCGTGGCAAGGACCGGCTGGTGCCGGTGGGATCCAAGGCCCTTGAGGCAATCCAGCGGTACCTTCATACTGGACGTCCCCGCCTGGTCCGTTCCAGGACCGGCAGCGAGCTCTTTCTCAGCAACCGCGGCGCCGCCCTTTCCCGCAAGACAGTCTGGCACTGGATCAGGGAATACGCGGAGCGCGCCGGGATCGGGAAACCGGTCAAGCCTCATTTGCTGCGCCATTCCTTTGCCACGCATCTTCTCTCCAATGGCGCCGACCTGCGGTCGATCCAGGAAATGCTCGGTCATGCCGATATTGGTACCACGGAGATTTACACCCATGTCGACCAGAAGCGCCTGGTCGAAGCCCACGGGAAATTTCATCCAAGGGGATCCAGCAAACCATGAATCGGGACCGGGACCGGACCCGTCTAGATCCACCGCAAAAGGCTCTCCGTTCCCGTTCCCGTTCCCGTTCCCGATTTACAGGGAGTCACAATTTTCCCGCTTCGCGGAGGCAACGGATGACTTCGACGGCCATCCCGCTCCGGTTCATGATATAGAGATGGAAGGCATTGATTCCGTGGTCCATCAGTTCCATGATCTGGCGGCAGGTCCAGTCGACGCCAACCCGGCGGGTCGCGCCGGCATCCTCTCCCGCCGCCTCGAGGGCCGCTTCCAGTTCCGCGGGGATGTGGTTGCAGAACCGGCGCGCCTGGTTTGCCGAGCGGATCGGCATCAGGCCGGGGATGATCGGCAGGTCGATGCCAATGTCCCGGCAGCGATCCACCCAGGCAAGAAAGGTGCCGTTGTCGTAAAACAGCTGCGTCGTGATGAAGGACGCCCCCGCATCGACCTTCTCCTTCAGGTATTGCAAATCCAATTCCGCAGAGGGGGATTCCGGATGCACCTCCGGGTAGCCCGCCACCCCGACGCTGAACCCCGAGAAGTTTTCCCGGATCAGCCGGACCAGGTCGACCGCGTAAGGAAGCCCGTCCGGGTGCGGTTTGAATTCCGCCTCCCCATTCGGGGGATCGCCCCGCAAGGCCATCAGGTTGCAGAATCCCGCCGACTGGTATCCCCTGATGATCTCCAGCAGCTCCGCCTTGCTTGATCCGACGCAGGTCAGGTGCGGCATCACCTCAAAGCCGTACTCGTCCTTCAGGATGCTCGCATACCGGAAGGTCCGTTCCCGGGTCCCGCCCCCGGCCCCGTAGGTGATGGATACAAAGTCCGGATGCAGCTCCTCCCGGATCTCCTGCGCCGCCCGCACGATCTGCTCCCCACCCTTCTCGTCCTTCGGGGGGAAAAACTCCACCGATACGACCGCGCGCCGCCGCGCCAGCAATTCTCCAATCGGACGATTTTTAAGCATCATAATATCATGATATGATGATGTTATCAGTGTAAAGATTTTTTTAATGGACCGGATGGGTTTTCTAACCCGTAGGACCCCTTTCCCTCAACTCGCCCATTTCCCGGAGGCGGAGCTGGCCGCAGGCGGCATCGATATCGTGGCCCTTTTCCTTACGGATGGTATGGGAGACGCGTGCTTGCTTGAGGACGCCGGCGAAGGCGTGTTGGCGGCGGATATTGGGACGTTTCCAGGGGAGGCCCTCGACGCGGTTGTAGGGGATGAGATTGACATGGGCATGGAGGGAGGAGGCGATATCGGCGAGGCGGCGTGCCTGGTCGAAGGAATCGTTGAGGCCCTCGATGAGGATGAACTCGAGGGTGAGCATGCGGCCGCGGGTTCTGGCGAACTCGGCGACGGCTGGGATGAGTTCCTCGAGGGGGTAGCGGCGATTGACGGGCATGATCTGCTGGCGGACCTCGTTGGTGGCGCCATGGAGGCTGAGGGCGAGCCGGAACTGGATGGGCTCGGCGGCCAGTTTCCGGATTTGTGGGACCAGGCCGGAGGTGGAGACGGTGATGCGGCGGGCGCCGAAGTTGAGCCCCCAATCGGCATTGAGGGCCCGGATGGCGGTGAGGACATTGTCGTAATTGGCGAGGGGCTCGCCCATGCCCATGAAAACGATGTTGTCAAAGGGAACGGCATCGCCGGGCTTTGCGGGGGCGCGGTTTTCCTCGTACCGGCAGACGTGGATGAACTGGGCGATGATCTCGGCGGCGGTGAGGTCGCGCTTCCATCCGGCGAGTCCGGAGGCGCAGAACTTGCAGCCATAGGCGCAGCCGACCTGTGAGGAAACACAGATGGTCTTGCGGGAGGATTCGCAGCCGACCCCTTTCTGGGGATACCGGATGAGGACCGCCTCGACAAGGGACTTGTCCTCGCCCTGGAGGAGGAGTTTCTCGGTGATGTCGCTGGCCTCCTTGACGAGCACGACGGAATTGGGGCTCAGGCAGGCCTGTTCCCTGAGCCAGCGGATGAGGTCCGCGGGCAGGTTGGTCATTTCCTCAAAGGCGGAGACGCGTTTCCGGTAGATCCAGTCGAGGATCTGCCTTGCCCGGAACGCGGGAAAGCCCGCCGGCTCGAGGAAGGCGGCGAGCTGTTCGGGACTCATCCCGTAGAGCGATGGCCTGGATGGGGAAAAGGGCATTCCGATGAAAATCAAGTGAGATTCGCGCAGGATGCAACTGAACTGACGGGTAAAAGGAAATTGAGGGGCACCCCCTCGGTGTCATGGCACAATGAAGGGAACGCGCCTGCAGGCCGCAACCGGGTCCGCCCGCGCGGTCTTTTTGTGCGGGCATGCCCGGGGGGGCGGCCTTCCGGATCGTTGCGGCAATTCTCCTTTTCTCTTCGACTTTGCTGGGCTGGCAGGCATTTTCGCGCCCGCCGCAATCCAAAGCTTGACCCGCGACCGCACCGCTCCAATGTTTTCCCTTTTCAAGCCCCATGAGTAGCCGATCACGCCTTCACAAGGGAGAGGAAAAGACCGATATCAACATCTCGCCGATGATTGACATGGTTTTCATTCTCCTGATCTTTTTCATCGTCACCACCGTCTTTGTCGAGGAGGAGGGGATCGGAGTGGACAAGCCCACCCCGCAGCCGCCCGACCAGCAGCAGGAGGAGCGCGATGAACCGGTGATCCTGAAGGTTACGACCAGCAACCAGATCCTCTTTGACGGCAATATCGTCACCCTCGGAAGGGTGGAAACCATCGTGAAGAACGCCCTCTCCCAGGCGGACGTGCCGATCATCCTGCAGGTGGAGCGGGGCGCCCTCGCCGGGATGATGGTCCAGGTCATGGACCGGGCCAAGATCGGCGGCGCGACCAAGATTTCCGTGACCGCGATCGATTAGTAGACCGTTCCCCGGGTCTGCTGATACTCCGCGAGAACGCGGCAGGCCTCCCCGCGTAGGACGTCCTGCCTTACGGTGATGCCGCGGCCCTTGAGGCCGGCGATCCAGTTGCGGGGCATCGGGCCCTCGTCGAATTCCGTCAGGGATTCCACGTCCGCCCGGCGGGCCCCGATCAGGATCCGGTTGATACCCGCCCAGACGCAGGCCCCGTAGCACATGGCGCAGGGCTGGGCGCTGGTGGCCAGGACGAAGCGGTTGCGCGTGGCATCCAGCCGGTACTGCCCGAGCCGCTGTTGGGCCAGCATGAAGGCCATCATTTCCGCATGGGCCGTCGAGTTGTTCAGGGGAATCACGCGGTTGACGCCGACGGAGACCAGCCGGCCGGTGTCGGATTCGAATATCGCCGCCCCAAAGGGCCCTCCCGTCTCCTCCTCGACATTTTTCCGCGACAAGTCGATGGCGAGGCGCATTTTCTCGCGGTCGTCCGGGAAAGATCGGGCGCCCCCCTCGACAAATGGGAGAACCCAGCCGGGAAGGGACAACCGCACGGAATCATGCAGGGGCTTGTCCTTCATCAATCCTGAAGTTACAGGATGAATACAGGAAATGGCAATTCCCGCCCGGCCTTAACCTTGCAGGTTAAATTCCATTGACGTCCCGTCGGCACGGCTTAGCATTCAAGGTATGAGAGGGAGCAAGGAATCAGGCGTGATGGTGGTCGGTGCCGGTCCCGTGGGCCTGGCCACCGCCCTGACATTGAACAAGCGGGGCATCCCGATCGAAATCGTGGAGCGCGACGACCGGGCGGGAACACACAGTTACGCCCTGGCCCTGCATCCCTCGACCCATCGGATCCTCAAGGATTGGGGACTCACCGACAAACTGGAACAGGAGGCGGTCCGTGTGCTCGAACTTGTCTTCTGCGACCACCGGGAACCCCGTTTCACCCTGGATCTCGGGAGCCTCAAGGGAATGGAGGAAGGCCTCCTTGTGGTGGGCCAGGACCATCTGGAAAGCGCCCTCATTGAACCCCTGGAAAAGGCCCATGTCCCGGTGAGCTGGAGTCATCGGCTGGCCGGTCTCCGGCAGGATGGGGAGGGGGTCCACGCCGAGTTGGAGGAGCTTGTCGAGGGAATGAGCGGGTATGCCATGGCCCGGCTGGAATGGCAGGTGGACCGCGAACTATCGAGCAAGGCGCGGTATCTTGTGGGGGCCGACGGGCACTTCTCCATGGTCCGGCGCAAGCTGGGCATCGAGTTTCCCAAGGTGGCCCCGACGCAGAGTTTTGCCGTCTTTGAGTTCAAGACGGATTTCAGCCACGAAAACCGGGCCCGGATTGTCTTTGGCGAGGAGGGAGCCAGCGTGCTCTGGCCGCTCCCGGGCGGTTACTGCCGCTGGGGATTCGAGATCGGGGAATCCGCCGCGGAGCGGTATTCCCGGGACAAGGACCGGTTGTTCATGCAGGTCGGCTCCCAGGGATACCGGGTCCTGGAATCCGAGATGCTGCAGGAGATGATCAGGCAGCGTGCCCCGTGGTTCGACGGCTCGATCGGGAATTTCCGCTGGCGCATGATCGTGCGCTTTGAAAAACGGCTTGCGGAATCCTTCGGCTCGGGCCGGGTCTGGCTGGCCGGGGATGCCGGCCATCTGACCGGGCCGGTCGGCATGCAGAGCATGAATATCGGCATCGGTGAAGGCCGGCAACTGGGCGGCCTCCTTGCCGATATCATGGAAGGGAAGGGGGATCCCTCCTCGCTGGAAGCCTACGGGAAAGAGCGGGAAAAGGAATGGCGCTCCCTGATTGGACTGGATGCGCGCCTTGCCGCACGTGACGGCACGGAACCGTTCCTGAAGGAAAACACCGGGCGCTTGTTGAACTGCCTCCCGGCATCCCTGGAAACCCTCCCGGCCCTTGCCGGGGCGCTGGGAATGGATCTGCGAGCCGGTTAAAACACGCTGAAGGCGACGGTCACCCCGGCCATCACGATCGAGACCATGCTCATCAGCTTGATGAGGATGTTCAGGGAGGGACCGGAAGTGTCCTTGAAGGGGTCGCCGACCGTGTCCCCGATGACCGTGGCCTTGTGGACGTCGCCGCCCTTGCCGCCAAGGTGCCCTTCCTCGACGTACTTCTTGGCGT
Source organism: Oceanipulchritudo sp. (assembly GCA_049975345.1). Classification (GTDB taxonomy): domain Bacteria; phylum Verrucomicrobiota; class Verrucomicrobiia; order Opitutales; family Oceanipulchritudinaceae; genus Oceanipulchritudo. Next base: position 7,435 of record JBNGDP010000006.1, read on the forward strand.
TGTCCCAGGCACCGCCCGAATTGGCCATGAAGACGGCCAGGACGAACCCGGAGGAAAGCCCGCCGGCCAGCAACCCGAAGACCCCGGGGACCCCGAAGATGAGGCCGACCACGACCGGAACAAGCACGGCGATTGACGAGGGAAGGATCATCTCCTGCTGGGCGCCCATGGTGGAGATTTCCACACAGCGGGCGTAATCCGGCTCGGCCTTGCCAGTGAGGATCCCCTCGATTTCCCGGAACTGCCGGCGCACTTCCTCGACCATCTTCTGGGCGGCCCGGCCGACGGCGTTCATCGTCAATCCACAGAACAGGAAGGCCATCATGGCCCCGATGAAGATCCCGATGAGGACCTTCGGGTTCATCAGGGTGACCTCGAAGTAATCCATGAACTGCATCAGGCCGATTTCACGCATGCTCGGGATGTCGGCGATCTCCACTCCGTTCGGGAAGGTGAAGCTCTGCCCCTTTTCCAGAATGTGAACCAGGCCGATCTTCAATTCCTCGATATAGGAGGCGAGGAGGGCGAGGGCGGTCAGGGCGGCCGAACCAATGGCAAAGCCCTTGCCGGTGGCGGCGGTGGTGTTGCCGAGGGCGTCGAGGGCATCCGTGCGGGCCCGCACTTCCGGCCCCAGTCCACTCATTTCCGCGTTCCCGCCGGCATTATCGGCAATCGGCCCGTAGGCGTCGGTGGCAAGGGTCAGGCCGAGGGTGGAGAGCATTCCCACCGCGGCGATGCCGATCCCGTAGAGGCCCTCGCTGACCGAGGCCGAATCGAAGTGCCAGTTTCCGGAGGACAGGCTGAAGGCGATGGTCGTGCCGCAGACCACCGCGAGGACCGGGATAACCGTGGAAATGAAGCCCACTCCCATGCCGGAAATGATGACGGTCGCCGCCCCGGTTTTCCCCGATTCGGCGATCGAGCGGGTGGGGGAGAATTCGTGGCTGGTATAGTATTCGGTGGCCTTGCCGATGACGATGCCCGTCACCAGTCCCGTGACAATGGCGCCCCATGTGCCCAGCCAGTTCGGAAGCTGGAGCGCCCAGAGGACGATAAAGGAGGCGATGACAATGAGGATGGAACTCAGGTTGACCGCTTTCCCAAGCGACCCCATCAATTCCCGCTGGCCCGCACCCGGCTTGGTCCGCACCGCGTAGACACCCAGGATGGAGAGCAGGGTGCCGATGCCCGCGATGATCATGGGGGCGATGACGGCCTTGTACTGGAGGGACGGGTCCGCATTGGCGTAGGCGGCGGCGCCAAGGGCCGCCGTGGCGAGGATTGAACCGCAGTAGGATTCGTAGAGGTCCGCTCCCATCCCCGCGACATCCCCGACATTGTCCCCGACGTTGTCGGCGATGGTCGCCGCGTTCCGGGGATCATCCTCGGGAATGCTGGCTTCCACCTTGCCGACGAGGTCGGCCCCGACGTCGGCGGCCTTGGTGAAAATCCCGCCCCCGACCCGGGCAAAGAGGGCCTGCAGGGAGGCCCCCATTCCGAAGGTCAGCATCGTCGTGGTGATGATGGTCATCTTCTCCTGCGGCGTGCCCGCATCGACCCACTTGTTGAGGATCAGAAACCAGACCGAGATGTCCAGCAGGGCCAGGCCCACCACCACGAGGCCCATCACCGCCCCGCTGCGGAAGGCCAGTTTCAAGCCGCGGTCCAGGGACTCGCTGGCCGCCTGGGCAACCCGGGCCGAGGCGAAGGTGGCGGTCTTCATCCCGAAGAAGCCGGCCAGCCCGGAAAAGAACCCGCCCGTTATGAAGGCGAAGGGGACCCAGTCGTTCTGCAGGTGCAACCCGTAGGCCAGATAGGCGAAAAACAGAAAGATCGCCACGAAGAAAATCGCCACGACCTTGTATTGCTGCTTCAGGTAGGCCATCGCCCCGGTGCGAACGTGCTGGGCGATTGTCCGCATGGTCTCCGTTCCCTCGGATTCCAGCATCATGCGACGGAAAAACAGGAGGGCGAATCCCAGCGAGGCGATCGAGGCCACCGGGGTGATCCAGAATAGTGCGTTGCTCATCGTCTGTAAAGTCTGTGCGTTTGGTTATTTCCCGGTTCAGGCGCCGTAGCTGGAAAGGGCCGAGCGCCACCAGGGATAATAGGTTGATTCCAGCTCCTTCTTCTCCGGCATCGGGAAGTACAGGAAGGAGTCCTTGTCCCCCACGTAAAAGCCGCCCCGGATCGTCCGGTACAGGACATCCTGCTTCATCTGCCGGATGACCGTCTTGGTCGGCTTGGCGTAGGTGTGGCGCAGCTCCCGCAGGCAGTCCCGCAGGTGGTCCAGGTTGATGTAGGGCAGGTTCTCCACATCCCTCGCCTCCGGATCCCGGGCCAGGTTTTCCAGCTTCATTTCCGCGAAGGCGATCCGCGGCACATGAATGGGCCCGTTCGGACTCGTCAGCCGCTTGCAGAAGTCGTAGGGGTTGAGCTTGCTCACCACCCGGGGGGTCACCGGGCAGAGCTCCTGGTAGAGGTGCAGCGGCCGGTCCTCCTCCGGGGTGTATTCGCCCGGCTCGATGGCCAGGGTGCGCCCGTCGTCCGTCGTCAGGTACAGGGTCCTCAGCGCCTCCGTACGAACCGACTCCAGGGCCCGGTAGATCTTCAGGTACGAGGACTTGCGCGGGCTCCCGTCCTCGTGCGGCACGCAGCGCGCCTCCGCGTCCGCGAGGTCGATCGCCTCCCCCGCCTTCGCCGGGTCGATCTCGAAAAAGATCGCCTGCCCGCGCGAGCGCTTGTGCGAGCCCAGCGCATAGTAGTTTCCGAAGTCCTCCGGCGACAACATCGATGCGATGATCGATTCCGGAATCAAGGAGAGGTAATAGTGGATTTTCATTTGCTCAATTTTTGCCAGCTACCGTTTTAATTAGGCGAGCTTAAGCTGTTCAAGGATTTAATTAGAGAAATTAATCCCGCCCGTTTCGCAGCTCCCGGCTTCCCATCCTTCGGGGATGGTGATGTCGCGTGTAAATCAGCTGTTTTCCCTTGTCGAGTGGCCCTTGTTCGCCATCTTAGCTGAAGTATGCGAAGGATGTCGTTCGGAGGCTTCATGGTCTGCATTATGACCTGCATTTTATCCCCGTCCGGATTTTCAGCCATCCTCATCGACGGCGGGACACCGGAGGCGAATCACCGGTTTGAGAACCATCCTTCCTTTATTGCCGCCGGTTACAATCTGGCCGGCGTTGGTCGCTCCTCAAACTCAATCAGCCGGTGGGCCACGCTCATCAGCTCCAATATTTTTTTGTCCGCGAACCACTCTAATTTTCATCCCAGTATCGGTTCGACGGTCCGGTTTTTTGAGACGAACGACCCCCTTGGACCTTTTGAAGAAAGGGAAGTCATTAACGGAGAAAGAATTGCGGACTCCGATATCTGGCTGGGCGTGTTGGATTCCCCTTTGCCCGGTTCCTATCCGTCCTTTCCATTTGAGTCCACACCTATATCGGACGAGGCTTCCTTTTCGAATTCTCCCATCCATGACGCGGAGGTGTTTTTAGTGGGACGGGACAACGATGTGGAAAACAACTCCTACACGAATTTTGCGGTTGGAAGGAATATAATTGATTTCTGGATGACAGCGCAACTCGATCCCGATGCGGAACTGCCCTCGATCGCGGCGGTTTTCAATGAATCCACCGATCAGAATTACCTCAATTACGAAGCCTTCCTTCAATTATATGACTCGGGTGCGCCTGTCCTGTGGCCCAATGGAGGATCCCTGAAAGTAATCGGGTTCAACTGGTACATTGGTCAAACGGTTTTTCCCTTCCGCAACCGGAGCGTAACCCGGTACTACAGCGGGTTTTCCTATGTCGGGAATGTTGCCCTTGAAATACAGGCCGTCCTCGATGTTTTCGCCACCCATCCCACCGAGGGATACACGGCTGTGATTGCTTCCTCGGGATCCGGCATTGGTGACTTCCTGCAGACCGGGCCCGCCACCGACTTCGACGGCGACGGGCTCAGCAACTTCATGGAGTACGCCTTCGTCCTTGATCCGGCCAGCGGGGCCCATCCGGTCCCGCTCATCTCCGGGACCATCGATGCGGGGGGAAGCTCCCACCTCACCGCCACCCTCCAGGTCCGTGAGGATCCCGGACTGCTCTACTCCGTTTCCACAGGCAGCGACCTCGCCGGCTGGACCACTGTGAACCTTGCCTTCAGCGGCCTGGACTGGAGCTCCACCAATCCCGGGATCCTGACCGTGCTCAGCCAGAGCGACCTCGGCGACGGCGTCTGGCAGCTCACCGTGCGCGATGAAACCGCCCTCGCCCCCGCCGCGCCCCGCTTCGTCCGGGTCGGGGTCCAGTGAGGTACGGGCAGGCATCCAACCCGTGGGAAGGGAAGAATCGGGCGCGCTTCCTTATTGACACTGCCGTGCCATTATGGGGGAGTGGGGGGGTGCTGGACTGGAAACAGAGAGGGATGCTGTGGGGATGGATGATGGTGTGGGTTTGCGGGTTTGGCCATGGTGAGGAAGTGGTGGAGCTGGCGCCCTTGGAGGTGGAGGCGTGGCATTTTGACGGGCTGGCGGTGGAGATTCCGGGCGGGGTGGTGCGGCTGGAGCGCGGGGAGATTGATAGGAGCGGGGCGGGGGACGTACCGGCCCTGCTGGAGGGTCTGGCGGGGGTACGGTTTCGCGGATACACCGGCAGCGGAGGGGAGGGCCAGCTGGCCATGCGTGGGTTCGGGGACAACAGCGGATTACGGGTGCTGGTGATGGTGGACGGGCAGGTTTACAACGCGCCGGACATGGGAGGGATCAACTGGCTTGGGCTGAATGTCGGGGAACTGGAGACAGTCGAGGTGCTGCGTGGCGGCCAGACGGTTTTATATGGGAACCACGCGGTATCGGGTGTGGTGAAGCTGCGGACGCGTGAACCGGGCGATGTGCTTTCGGGGCACCTGCGCACGGAGGTGGGCAGCGAGGGGCTGAGGCGTTTTACAGCCGGCATTGCGGATGGATTCGGGGATTTTGGGCTGCGTACCGTGGCCCACTGGATGGAATCGGATGGCTACCGGCAGAATGCGGCCAGTGAAGGAAAAGGGGTGTACGGATCGTGGAGCTGGAAAGGGGAAGAGGAATGGGGCGGCCGGGTAAGTTTTAACCGCAGCCGCCTGCAATTTCCAGGTCCTTTGACCCACGAACAGATGCTGGCGGATGCGCGGCTGTCGACGAATGACGGAAGGGATGTTTCGGAGAGTGAGCTCATGCAGGTTACCGTGTACGGGGAGGGGATGGAAACCTGGGGGGAATGGCAGGTAACCGGGGGTGCATTGGTGCGGGACCGGGAATGGAGCCTCGGAGGAAGCGCTGCGGACAACCGGCTGGTGCGGGGAAACCTTTCACCGCGTCTGCGCTTCGGTTCGAAAACGACCTTTCTCCAATGCGGGGTAGATTTGCTCCGGGACCGCGTGGACCATACCGATCACCTTGCGCAGAATCCGCAAATCACCGTTGCATGGGCTGAACTTGAGCGGCTGACAACGGGAGCCTATCTGTTCGGGGGAAAGAAACTGGGCAGAGGTCTGAGCCTTTCCGGGGGAATCCGGTTGGAGCTTGCAAGGACGGACAATCTTTACGTCCACTACCGGCGAAACCAGTTGCTTCCGGTGCTGGAGACCAACCGTGGTGAGTTTCCCAATCCGGACTATCGCAACCCGCCCGAACCGGATCCGGATTTATCCTTTGAGGGGATGGTCGAGAAAAGCGGATGGGCGGCCGAGTTCTCCCTTCTGCAAAAAGTGAACGAATTCCTTGTCGTGTGGGCCGGTTGGGACCGGGTGTACCGGTATCCGTCGCTTGACGAGTCTGCAGCCTACCAGGGCTATCCATTGAGCGAGCCGCTCAACGCTCGATTGGAACCGGAAACCGGTCACAATTTCGAAGCCGGCATCAAGGCCAGCGGACCGAACTGGCACGCCGGTTTGACCATTTTTCTCCTGAGGCTGGATGACGAGATTTCCTACGTTGAGCAGACGGGAGCGGATGGTGAGGAGATCCGGCTCAACCGCAATGTCGGCGACAGCCAACGGCATGGTTTGGAGCTGGATTTTTCGTATCAAAAGGATCGCTACGGGATTTCGATGAACGCCAGCTGGACGGAAGCGGAGCTGCGGGGGGAGGGCGGTCAATTGCCGCTTGTGCCCAGGATGGAGGGTGGGGTAACCGGATGGATCCGGCCGGCTCCTCCAGTTCGGCTGCAGGCACACTTTCGGTACCTGGGTGAACAGGTACAGGGCAACGACTTTGACCGTGAATTCAGGAAAATGGACCCCTATTCCCTTGTCGGCGTCAGCGTGCGACTTGAACCGATGGAAGGTCTTGTTGTCGAGGCGTCCGCCATGAACCTCCTCGACAGGACGTATGCAATGACCGCCTACAACGGCGGGTTTTATCCGGGGCCGGGCAGGCATTTCTCACTCCGGGCGGAAGTCACCTTTTAGTGCACATGAAATCTCGACTGCCCATACCGGTTTCCCTTGTCCTGCTGGTTCCCCTCCTTCTGCCTGCATACGCTCCCCCGGCTTTTCCTTTCGCCCCGGCGGCCGGGGAGGAGGGCACCACGGCGGTTGCCCATGACGATGCGCGTATCGGGGCCTGGGCGACACGGGTTGTCTCCGTTGCCTACGGGGATGAAGTGGCACAGGAGTGGCGTGTTCCAGAGGCGGCACTGGGGGCCGCAGGGGCGGTTGATCCGGATGTCCTGGTGCTGGGCCGGGGCGGGTCGGTTGTTCTTGAATTCTCCTCCTTCATCCGGGATGGGGAAGGGGACGACTTCGTTGTTTTCGAAAATGCCTTCCGGGAGACCTTCCTTGAATTGGCCTACGTGGAAGTCTCATCGGACGGCATCCATTTTGTCCGGTTTCCCAACTATTCCTACACGGAAGGATCCGTGGGGGCATTTGGTGAAGTGGACCCCACCTATGTTCACGGCTATGCCGGCAAGTACCGCACCGGCTTCGGCACACCGTTCGACCTGGCCGATCTGGAGGCCGCCCACGCGGCCATTGAGGAGGGATATGTCGGATTTTCAGGGGATTACTGGGCAAACGTGCAGGCAAACTTTCCACACCTTGACACCGAACGGGTGCGCTATGTCCGGCTGGTGGACATTCCGGGTGACGGCAGCCGGTTGGATTCGGAGGGAATGCCGGTCTATGATCCCTATCCGACCGTCATTACAGCCGGATTCGACCTCGACGCCGTCGGGGTGATCCACCATCCGGATGTGGGTATTCTTTCCTTTGCCGAATGGAGCAGCCTTCATGGACTGATTGCAGACCCGGAGGCCGACACGGATGCAGACCGCTGGAGCCAGTACCTGGAATATCTGCTGGGATCGGATCCAGTCGATCCACGGAGTATTCCCGCAGTTGAAATGACCATCAAACCCGGTTCCGGTGACGTGTTTCTTTATTCGTTTACCTGGTGGCGTAACGAACTTGCCGAGACCCTGCCCATTATCGAGTACAAGACCGGCGACGGGCCCTGGAAAAGGGAGCCGGGAAGGGTGGAGTCGCTTGAGGTGAGGCGGGGCGAGGGCTTTTCGGAGGTGCTCCAGCGTATACGGATTTTAAGTACAAGCCCTTCCGTTTGGGCCCGGATTGTCGCCGTTCCACCGGACGGATAACCGGACTTTTCCGGAACCTCAGGGCATGGTCACCTCAAGCCTGAGAAAGCGCTGCTGTCCATCGAGCGGGCTTGTCGCTTCAATGAGGGTTCCCTCGGTTGCGGTGTCAGGGTCCGGTGTCTGGATGACCCCGGATGTTGTCCAGCCGACCCCTTCCAGCACCGTGTTGGTCAGGACACGGTAAGTCACATCGCTCCTGTTCATCGTGTAGGATAACTTTAGAGTGCCACCATCGCGGGTGAAGACAGGAGCGATGGCACCCGCATCCGGCAGGTTGGGATCGCCGTTGAGGGCGAACTCCATCAGGTTGTTGAAACCGTCGTGTTCGGGATCCGCGTCGTTGCCCCAGATCGAGGCTTCCTTCAACGGATCGGCCAGGTCCGCGGGAGAGAAGTGCGCCTCCCGCCAGAGCTGCAGCGGGGATGCGCCGGAGTCGCTGGCCGTCACCCGGTAGGGCGGGCCGAAGGGAAAGAGGCGACCGTTGTTGATGGGACGGGCCATGAGCACATGGTCCCCGTTTGCCGTCGGATGGAAGGTGTATTCGTTTAATGGATCCGTGGTGTCGCTCATGCTGGTGGTTCGGCTCGCGCTGGTGATTGTGATATCATCGATCAACCACCCTATGTAGCTTTGGGTAGATGGATAATAGGAATCCGAGGTGTTCATGTAGGAATACCGGAAGCGGACCATGAGCAGTTTGTCCGCATAGTCTCCAAGGGGAAGGGAGCGGTTCACAAAGGAGGCTTCGCCGCTGCTGTTGGTTCCCCTTTGGGAATAAATGTTTATCCACGTCATCCCCTCATCCGGGGATATGTCCACTTTGGCATATTCCCCGAAGCCTGCGTACTGTAACCGGCTTGCGAACTGGAGCTCACTTGAACCGCTGATGAGGAACACATCGTTCAGTTGAATGATTTCCTCGCTGAATCCGTCGGGGTGCACCAGGTGAAAGGTGTAGCTCCCACTGTTCACGATATCGCTCTGGATGACAGTATAGAGCGGATCGTTGATGATCGTGAGATGGTCTGTCCCGTTCTCCGCCCCTTCCACCCAGGGAGAGGTGTCCTCCGTCATCAACCGGAAGAGGTATTCCGTCGCCCCAATCGTGGAGGTTGCCGTGTAAAGATTATCCGTATTGGTTACCGGCGATACCGGACCGGTGATTTGCGGAGCGGTGTAGGGAAGGGCGAGGTCGAGTTTGACATTGAGGTTGCCGGAAACAGCCACGGGTGTGGTTTGTGCCGTCAGGCCGAGGCCGGAAAAGGTGACATTGTAGGTGCCGTCGCCGGTCACTGGAACGGAGTATCCCCCGCTGTTGGCGGTTTCCGCCCAGGGTACCGCCTCGGCCACTTCCACGGTCAGGCCCCCCAGGCCCTCGCCGATGTCGTAGAAGGCGTTTTCGTTCAGGTCGAAATAGGCCACGCCGGTGATGAAGGGGACGGGGGAAAAGGTTTCCGCGAAGTCCTGGGTGACGATCAGGGGTCCGACCGTGGTGGTTCCGGCCGTATTGGTCCCGAGAACGACCCCGACGCCGATTTCCCGGTAGTTCGGGCTGTGGATGTTCAACCGGTGTCCCGGGGGATCCTGCATGCCGTCGGCGTCCGGGCCAAATCCCCAGTCGATGTTGAAGGCGGCGTGGCCATGGAAGGCCGACTTCGCATAGGAGTATATGTTTTCCGCGGCGATGGAAAAACTGTATCCGGATTTCTGGATACGCTCCCCGATGCCGTCCCCCTCCTCGAAGGGTGCGGGGGGATTGCTTGAACTGGTGTGTTCCTGGAAAACGTTGGTGAACATGTCCTCCGAGTGCAGGCGGGCCGCCGTGGTCAGGTTCTCGTTGATGGAGAGGGGGGGCAGGTTCTGGTCCAGGGTGGCGAATTCGGCATACATCTGCAGGATATCCACATCGAAGAAGTTGATCGCGGAAACCACGTCCGGATCGGAGGTGTTTCCCAGGCGCAAGGCTTCGGCATTGGCGTCGGCGCGGGCCCGGTTGATGTATTCGACAAAGGCCTGCTCCTCATCGGTGGGGGAACCGATGGAGTGCCGGTCCCCGGGGAGAAGGCTGCTGCTTGGATAGGAGACGGGATCCCCCGTTACGGGAGGGGCCGCCGGCGGTGCCGCTTGTTGTCCGGGCAAAAGGGAAGCCGGGGAGAGCGCATCGGTCCGGCAAGGCAGGAGCAAAACCAAGCTTGCCAGCATGTATATGCTCCGGGTGAACGCCATGTGCGGAATGTAAACGGCTGATCCCGTTGAAGGCAATCCTTTAAAATTCGAGGACGTAGGTAGCTCCGCTGCTGGTGCTGATGAAGCGGCCCGTGGAGAGGTCCCCGTCATCAAGGATTTCATCGATTCTGGCGAAGATGGTGTCGTCCAGGTTGCCGCCACGGAGAGTAACCCCGGCCACCACCTTGGTGGAGCGGTAATCCCAGTCCCAGCGACCATCCATGTAGGAGGGTTCGGTGAACTTGGGAAGCAGGCCCTCCATGCCGTCGGGGACAACCCCGCGGTTCACGTCCTCGGGCCAGTGCCCATGCTCGGTGGCGTACATTTCAAACGCACCGGAATAGATCCGGTAATCATTGGCCAGGCTGGTGGCGATTGTATTCAGACGGGCCTTGCTCAAGGCCGGCACACCAAGCGAGGCGAGCAGACCGATGATGGTGACCCCGATCATCGTCTCCACGAGCGTAAACCCCCTTTGCCCGGATCTCCGTGAGGTTTTCATAACGGCTGCAGTTTATCCGCTTTGCGGATGCAACCCCAAAACGATTGTCAAGAACGGCAAAAGCTTTACATCCGTTTAACACATGAAACGCATTGAATTGGCCGAAACATTGAAAAAGCGCCTTCAGGAAGTGCCGCAGTGCCATGCGGTCACGGGCTTTGACGGGTTCGTGGACGAGATGATCACGCTGGTGGAGGAGCGGCAGAGCCTGGATTCCTTCAAGCGCGTGGAGGACATTACCCGTTTCGGGGACCTGGTCAGGAAGGCGGCCGGGCACAGCAGCCTGCGGGAGATCGTGGTGACAGCGACCCATGCCGGCGGGTGCGCGGTGAACATGGGCGACGGCCTGGCCGCCCTCGGGTTACGGGTCGACACCTTCGCCACGCTGGGTGAGCCGCTCCATCCGGCCTTCGCGGAGTACGGGAAGATCGCGACCCTGCACAGCTGGGGGCGGGAGCCGGGCCGGACCCTGGCCTTTGAATTTGCCGACGGCAAGCTGATGTTCAGCGCGGTCACCCAGCTGGCGGAATTTGAGCCGGAACGGGTCAGGGGTTATCTGGCGGATGGTGTTTTCCAGGAAAAGTGCGCGAAGGCCCCCCTGATCGCCCTGACGGACTGGAGCATGTACCCGCACATGACCTCCGTGTGGCGGCTCCTTCAGCAGGAGGTATTTGCGGAATTCCCCCATCGTCCATGGCTCTTCATCGACCTGGTGGATCCCTCCAGCCGGAGTGCGGCGGACATTCAAGCCATGCTGGAGGCGATGCGGGGTTTCGGCGGGCCGGTCCGTCCGGTTCTCGGATTGAACCAGAACGAGGCGAACATTCTCAGTGACCTGTTGAAAATCCCGCAGATCGATTCAGACGGAAAGGAAGCCTCCGGGAAACAGGCGTCCACCTTGCGCGAGCAACTGTGCCTTGAGCAGGTGGTCATCCACGCCCATGCCTATGCGGTCAGTGCGACGAGAACGGATGTCCATGCCGTCGACGGTCCCTATTGCGCGAACCCGAAGAAGAGCACGGGCGCCGGGGACCGCTTCAATGCCGGATACGCCTTGGGGCTGATCCTGGATCTTCCGATCGAGGCCTGCCTGCTGTGCGCGGTGGCCAGTTCCGGTTTCTTCGTCCGCAACGCCCGCAGCGCCGGCCTCCGGGAGTTGATCGGTTTTTTCGGGGAGTGGGATTCTGGACGGGTGTGACCGGTTATTCCCCGGTTACCTTCAGCCGGATAAACTGCGGCTGGGTCGGCGAGGCGGGTGTTGTGAGCCGGATCGTCACGGTCTGGATTCCGGGATCCGGCGTGTCATCCAGCACCTCCACGATGGTGACGCCGCCCTCGCTCCATGGATCCGTCAGGTCGTTGTCGTACTGGACCACGTAGCTGATTCCGTCCGCGGCATAATCCACCCCGATCGTGCCGGTTCCGCCCATGCGCTGTCGGTAGGTGATGGCCATGTATGCGGATCCTCCCTCCACGACCACGGATTCAATGGCCATGTAGCGGTTGTTCGGGTCGGTGGGCGTCGTTCCAAAGGCGCGTTCCAGCAGATTGACCAGGCCGTCCCCGTCGAAGTCGTGGCCATCCGCCGCGTCGCCTGTATTCTCCACCTGGCCGAAATGGAGGTAGCGCCATTCCTCGGCGGGCGTCATGGGGGCGGCCTCCAATGTGATCTCCTCGAAGGTTTGCGCGCCGCCGTCATCGGCGGTCAGACGCAGGACATAGGTTCCCGCCGTATCCGCGACGACCGAGGTGTCGACGGACCCGGGGTTCGCGAAGGTCGCCGTTCCCGGACCTGAAACCTGTATCCACTCTGTGGTGACACTGCCGGGCGGGTAGGGGTTTCCGTCATCCTCAACCGTGGCGTCGACAGGGATTGCCGCACCCACGGTTCCGCTCAGGGAGGGGCCTGGATGAACTTCCGGTGCGGCATTGCCGGGGACGTCCTCAAAGGTGGCCAGGTGTGTCGCTGTAACCGGCTTTTCCTCGGATGCGTCCGGAAAGGTGACACCCACCGCGAGGTTGTCCCCCCCGCTGCCTTCCTTCTGCAGGGCTTCAATGAAATAAGGCTGTCCGGCCAGAAGCGAAACGGGCGCCGAGTCCTGGGTGTCCGGATACTTGTCCCACTGGCGGCTGCTCGTGTAGCCGCTGACGTATGCGATTTTCACCTTGTTCGCGGGTTCTTCATCCGTGCTCAGCCACAATTCAGAGGAGTCGTCCGAGGCGATCCAGAAAACATGATCCCCACTTTGGGGAGGGATGAAGTAGCCGCGGACCCGCTGCCCGTAATTGTCACCCACACCACCGGGCGACTCGAAGAGCGTGTCCAGGATGGTGATGCTGTCGGGCTGGTTGTTGATGAACTTGGCCGCCGAGGTCAGGTTGCTGACCAAAGTGCCGCTGATGCCGGAAAAGAATTCCCGCCTCACGCCGGTGCCCGGGACCGGTGCTCCCGGTGCCCCCACAATGACGCGCAAATCCGTGGAAACAGCGGATAATCCATCGTCGGCGGTGAACCGGAGAACATAGGTTCCCTCTCCCGGGAAAGCAACGAAAGTGGCGGCGGCGGATGGATCATTGAAAACCACGCTCTGCCCCGCCGGGCCACCGACCTGCGACCAGGCTTGCGCAAGCGTTCCCCAGGCAGGCTGCCCGTCATCGCCGACGGAGGCTTCAATGAAGAGACGGTTGGTTTGCAGCGGGACCACAACATCCGCGGAGGGACTGGTAATGGCAACAACCGGTGGCATGTTTACATCTTCGCTGGAGATGGAGACGCTGGCGCTGGAACCCGTGGCGGCGAGCGTATAGGCGGCGTCCGGTGCGATGGTGAGGACGGCCGTCTCGGGATCCTCGATTGCCGTGTCGTCAAGTACATCCAGGAGCAGGGTTTTGACGAACTCCCCGTCGGCGAGGGTGATTGATCCGGACAGGGTCGTGTAGTCGCTGCCGGCTGTCGCGGTGCCGCCCATCGTGTAGTGGACGGTCAGGCTGCCTGTGGCCAGCGTGCGGGTGAAGGTGTATTCCCCGCCATCGGGCCCGACCTCGCTGCCGGAGGGGTCGTTCGCGGTGACGGAGACAATGGGGGTGGAAACACTGGACTGGTAGTCCATGCGCACGGCGTCGGCCGCCGCGTATTCGGAGGACAGCCCGGTGGTCAGCACCTTGAGGGTGTAGCTGGTCCCGGCGGTGAAGGTGAAGGCCCCGAGGGAGTTGAACTGGTAGCCATCCTGGGAACGGGACATGTCGATGGTCGTGGAGTAGGTTCCCCCGTCATGGAGGAGTTCGATTGGGACGGCTGAACCGTTCGAATTCCGGGAGGGCCAGCGGAAAAACACCTCCCACGATCCGGAGAATTGCGGTTTCAGGTGAAAGGTGTAGGCCGCCTCCTCGCCGGAGGAAACGTAGTTGTAGGCGACGCTCTTCCCGAAAAAGGATCCCGTGTAAAGAGCGCTGGAATAGGTGTCCTGTATGCTCCAGATACCGTCCGCCGCCAGGGGCCACTGCTCGTTCTCGTCGCGGTAATAGCCGCCGACGGAGACGCGCACCACCCCGAGGTCGGGGACGGTGCTGTTGCCGCCGTTGTCGGTGGCGACCGCGTACAGCGTGTACTGGTCGGCGGGCGGGTTGGTCCAGAGGTGGTTCCAGCCGTCGCTGCCGTCGGTGTCCGTGCCTATGAATGTATCGGCTCCATCACTACCAATGGCATGGAAGGCCACGGAGGTGACGGTCCCGTCCCCGTCGTCGGCCCCGGCCATCAGGGGGACCGCGTGACCGGAAGGGATGAAGGAACCGACCGCCGGGCTGAGCAGCTTTGCCTGGGGAAGGTTTTTCGCGGCAAGGACGGAGTTGTAGAGGTTGAGGCGCCCCTGGGCGTTGGTCTTGGTGTCGGTCCATGCCCCGACGGACTCCACGCCGGCGTAGACGATGTCCCGGATGGCCCTGGCGCCGAGGGAGGGATTGGCGGAGGCCACCAGGCCGTGGGCACCGGCCACATGCGGCGAGGCCATGGAGGTGCCGTTCTTGTCGGAATAGCCGCTGGCGTCCACCGTGGAGTGGATGCTGACCCCCGGGGCGGCGATATCGACCACGGTGCCGTAGCCGGCGAGGTTGTAATTGGAAAAGCTGGCCTTGGAATCACCGCTTCCGGAAGCGGCCACCGCCACCATGGCCTCCCAGTCGCCCGCGGTCGGGAAGTTTTCGACCGTGTTCGAGGAGGGATAGTGGTTGTACCATGTACCGTTGCCGTCGAGGTCGCTGGTTCCCTCGAGGGCCTTGCCATCGTTGCCGGCGGCGGCGGTGAAGAGGATCCCCTCGTCGCGCCCGAGAGCGATCGCGTTCCTGCGGGTCGAACTGCCGGCGTAGGTGGAATTTGTATACAGCGAACCGAAAGAGCAGTTGTGGCTGACAATGTTGAGCCCCTGGTTGCGCTTGATCCAGACCGTATACTCGATCGCCTCCGCGGTTTCCGTCGTGGAAAGACTGTCGCTGACCGAGAAGAACATGATCTTGCTGTTCCAGTTGACCCCGACGACCCCTTCCCCGTTGTTGCCCACGGCCGCCACGGTCCCGGCCACGTGCTCGCCGTGGTTGTTGACGACGTTGTAAAGCAGGTCCGGGGAGTTGGAATGGACATTCCAGCCGTATAAATCGTCGATGTAACCGTTGTGGTCGTCGTCGATCCCGTTTCCGGGGATTTCCCGCGGATTGACCCAGACGTTGTCCTGCAGGTCCGGGTGGGTGACCGTGAGCTTGGTGTCCTGGACGGCCACGATCACGTCTTCGGAGCCGGTGGTGAGATCCCATGCCAGCGGGGCGTCGATCTGGCGCAGGCTCCACATTTCGGCATCCCATTTCGGATCGTCCGGAATGGTCTCGATGGGGAAATGCACATGGTCGGCCTCGACAAAGGCCTCCGGAGACTGCAGCGCAGCCGCCAGTCGTTGCAGCGCCTCGGGAACGGCCTCCACGGTTGGTTCACCCAGGTGGATGATCCGCGTGGGCTGGAAGCGAAGCTGTTTTGTAACGACATACCCGTGCCTGGCCATCAGCTCTTCGAGCATTTCCTGGCTCTCGGGGTCCGGTGCGCCAAACAGCACGCGATCGGCAACGACCACCTCGACGCCGGCAATGCCGTTTGCATCGGTTGTTTCCTCCACCCGCAGGAATTCCCGTGGATCTTCGGGAGTCGCGGTCACCCAGACGCGCGAACGCGAACCGTCGGGCATGCGGCTTTCCGCGAAACCGATGACCACACGCCGCTCCATGGGGTGGCCCTCGGGAAATGGCAGCGGTGGAGCGGCCGGGGTTGCGGAGGCCGGTTCGGCCGGCCCGACGGCTGCTTCGGGTTCCGATTGCGCCACTTCGGCGGGCTCGGGATCCTTCGGTGGCTTTGTCTGCTCCGCTCCTTGACGCAGAAGGAAGACAAACAGGGCGATTACAAAAACGCTGGACAGTATCCAAATCCAGACACGCGAGGGACTCGGTTGATTGGTCATGGGAATCGAATGGGAATGAGGCGCAACCCTTTTGGAAAGGCTGCGGATTCTTCCCAGTTTCCGACTTTCAAGGCAAGCCTTTTCGGGCTTCCAGCGCTATCAGGCCCTCGCGCCGGGGAGATGTTTCCTCCAGTCGTGGGGCTCGGGGAAGTCCGTTTCCCCGATGGGACCGGTCTCCGCCGGATCCCCGAACTCGAGGGCAAAGAGGCCGACCCGCTGGTCGGGATCCCCCCCCCAGCCGCGCTCAACGACGAGACGCAGCGAGTTGGTGGATACGGGTTCCGGGAGCCTCCAGATAAGACAGCGTTTTTCGTTGTCGCGGATCTCCGCTACAGTCTTCCATGACCCGTCGGACTTCCGGGACTCAAGGCGGAGGTCCCTGGGCAGGGTGCCGGGGATGCCCCGGTTGTGGCCCTTTTCCGGATAACTGCAGGGCATCTGCTTCACCTTGTGAAGCTGGCTGTCTCCGACCAGGCGCAGTCGCGATATCGTGACGGGTTTGTCCCAGTCAACGGCAATCCAGTCGCCGGCCTTGCCGTCCCACCGATGCAGTGCGCCCGCGGTGGGCCGGTCGTGTCCGTCGCGCAGGACCTCCGGATCGCCGGAGCTGGCGGTGTAGCGGGCGACCTCGGGCCGGCTCAGCGGGGCGATTGGCCGCAGACGCCCGGGGAGCCACTGGTCGTGGTCCATGAGGCGGCGCTGGAGCCGGTCGAGGTGGTGCTTGTAAACCCCCCGGTTGTCGCAATTTTCCGCTACAGCGATGGCGGCCGCCGTGCCGGCGGCCTGACCGAGGGTGGCGCAGGTGGCCATGACCCGGGTGGAGGACAGGGCCATGTGGGTGGCGGAAATGTTGCGGCCGGCGAACCAGAGGTTCCTGACGGCATGCGAGTAGAGGCAGCGGTAGGGGATGCCGTAGGGGGAGGGAGCCGGGTGGTGGGTGGTGTCCTTGCCGGCGTGGAAGATGCCCTCCGGAGGATGGTCGTCCATGGTCCAGCCGCCGTGCGCGACGAGGTCGGGGAATTTTCCCTGCGATTCGACATCCTCCTGCGTGAGGATGTGGTCGCCCTCGTAGCGGACGTTCTCGCGCTTGCCCGGAAGGGCGCCGATCCATTCCAGTTCCCATGCGCGGCCGCGCCCGTCGGGATGGTTCTTGATGTGGGCCCAGACTCCATAGGCAAGAGCGATGAGGCGGTCACGGATGGAATCGGCATCCTCGATGGTGTCCTCCATACCGCCGATCTCCAGCCACCAGAAGTTGTGCCCGGTGGGCTTCATTCGATTATTTCGGTTCGGGAAAGTTGTCTCATCAACTGGGAGCGCCCACGAGGGCGGAATGAAGGGGACGTGATCCTCCGGGTCGATTCCGCGGAGCTGGATGAGGATGGTATTGCCCATGGTGCGGCGGTCGGCGTGCTCGCGGGCCAGCCCTTCTCCGCTGGCGCGCTTGGCTTCCCGTCCCCAGCGACAGGGCGCGCCGGAGAGGCGCAGAATGCTGTCACCGGAGCAGTCGATGAAGGCATTGGCCCGGATATCGATCCACTTCTGCCGGGTCATGTGCCAGCCGCGGACACGATCGATCCGCTCCGGGCCGTCCATTTCGACCTGGCAGACCGCGCAACTGAGGATCAGTTCGAGATTCTCCTGCTGACGTGCGATGCCGTACAGCACGCTGTCCCAGACCGGATAGTTCAGCTATGGGTTGCGGCGCATGTTGGCCAGCTGGATTTCCTCGAGGTAGCCGGTCTCCTTGTTGTTGGGGCCGTGCGCGCCGCAGATCCACATGCGGATCTCGGAAGAGGCATTGCCGCCGAGGACCGCGCGGTCCTGGACGAGGATGGTTTTCCGGTCCATGCGAGCGCTGGCCAGGGCCGCACACAGCCCGGCCATGCCACCGCCGACGATGCAGACGTCGCAGTCGCGGGTTTCAGTGGGTGCCGTGCTGCCGGATGGCAGGGTGCAGGAGGCGTCGGGCGGGCATTCTATTAGGTCCATAGCGTTAATTTTTCGTGTGAATCTCGCTTACGAGGTGAACCGAGCACACTTCGTCAACCGGATAAGCCATGGTTCCAGAAGGCGCTGGACAATGGATGGGGCTGATCTTCCCAGTCTTCTTTCATGGAGTCGAGGCGGCTCCGGTAATCTGCGAGGACACCGGCGAACGCGGGATTGGCGGCGAGATTCTTTATTTCGAGGGGATCCTCTTTCAGATTGAAAAGCTGTTCCACAACTCCGCTATCCGTGCGATAACGAATGTATTTGAACGTATGATCCTTGATGGCCCGGATGCGGTCCTCGTAAGCAAGGTAAAGGGCGTCTCGTTGCGAGGCTGCCGTATCGTCAAGGATGCCCTTAAAACTCATTCCTTCAACGGTTTCGGGTATTGGAATCCCGATACAGTCACACAGGGTAGGGTAAATATCCATCAGATAGACAAAAGCGTCCCTTGTGCTGTTTTCAGGAATGCCGGGCCCGGCCATGAGGAGCGGAATACGGACGCTGTGATCGTAGACACTTTGCTTCCCCATAAGCCCATGCTGACCCAGGGCGAGGCCGTTGTCTCCGGCGAGGACGATAATTGTATCCTTGAGGATGCCCTGTTGTTCGAGAACGGCAAAGAGGCGGCCGATCTGATCATCCAAGTGGGTGATCATGGCGAAATATTCCCGGAGGTGCTGCCTGATTTCCTCCGGTGTGCGCGGCTGGCTGGCCAGTTTTTCATCCCGAATTTGCGAAATGCCGTAGTCAAACGGATGTTCCTGCAGGAAATTATCGGGGAGGGAGACTTCCGTGTCGGCATACATTTCAAGGTATTTGGCCGGCATGCTTCGCGGGTCGTGCGGTGCCATGTGGGAAAGATAAAGAAAAAAGGGATCCTGCCGGGTTTGCTGTTTTTCCAGAAAGGCCATGGAGGCGTCGGTGAAGAGATCCGTGGAATGCGTCCCCAAATGGACATGGTCGGCGCAGACTTGGGTGATCTGACGGGAAAGCCATGGGTTTCGGATTGCTGGTCTCCACTGATCATATCTCCCTGTTGGGTCGAACTGGCAGGCCGGGACATTCCAATGGTCCCACATTCCACCAAAAAATATTTCCGCACCGTCAGAGAAACTACGGGCATAAGCACGACCGCCATTGTGCCATTTTCCGGTCCCGAAACAGTTGTATCCGGCTGACCGGAGGGTTTCGCCGAGAAGGGCGTGTTCATCCGGGACTTCCGCCCCGTGATCCTGCAGGTGAAAGAGCGTTCGACCCGTGTGAATCATGGCCCTGCTTGGCATACAAACGGCGCCGCAAGTGCCACCGGGAATGTGGGCATTGGTGAAGGCGGTCCCCCGTGCCACCAGACGGTCCAGGTTCGGGGTCTGGATCGCCGGGTTCCCGAGCGCATGGATTGTGTCAAACCGCTGGTCGTCCGTTAGGATAAAGAGGATGTTGGGTTGCCGTTGTGCTTGCATTGCCGTGTTCTGACTACATCACAATATAGGCCTGAATTGGACAGGCGGGGCAACACTATTAACTTGAGAGACTAATGAAACCTTCGAGGCTGCGCATTACTTATGGATAATTCCGACCAGCATTCGAATAAAGTCCCTGCTTTTTTGCGCGACACCGCACATGCGTATCAATCAGATCCGCGTGAGGCAGCCCTGGCCTGGTTTCGCGAAGCCCGCTTCGGGCTGTTCATGCACTACGGGCTGTACAGCCTGCTCGAAGGAGAGTGGCCTGATCCGTACGCGCCGCGCAAAGGGGCGGAATGGATTCAATGGGCCGGTCCGGTTCCCCGTCAGCAATACATGGCGCTAAAGGAACGTTTCACCGCTGAGCGGTTCGATGCCGATGCAATCTGCCGCCTGGCTCTGGAGGCGGGCATGAAGTATGTCAACCTGACTTCGCAACACCATGACGGTTTCAGCCTCTGGGATACGCAGACAAATGATTACTCCTCAATGCATGCTCCGGCGCGGCGTGACCTTGTGGCCGAGCTGGCGGAGGCCTGCGAACGCTACGGGCTGGGTTGCTTTCTCTACTACTCTCATGGCAGGGAATGGTTTCATCCGGACGGGCCGGATACCGGGCCGGAAAAGGACGGATTTAATTCGAGCAAGCCAATCATCGATACCGGGCACTTTCACCACGGGAATGCGGTTGTTCTCGACCGATACCTTGAGCTCGTCGAGGCGCAGGTCATGGAGTTGTGTGCCTACCCGAATATTGCCGGTATCTGGCTCGACGGCATTGGCGGTTTCAAGAAACATCCAGACGGCATGCGCCTCAGCCGGGCGCAGGAGCTGTACGACAGAATCCATGCTTCCTCACCACATATACTTGTGGCCTACAAGCAGGGCCTTACCTACACGGAGGATTTCTACGCTCCCGAGAGGGATATCAAAGAGGGAACCCTTCCCAGCGATGGCCGGCCTTACGAAATCTGCACGACTCTCCAGCCGACCAGTTGGGGTTACAAGAAAGCCGACGACGGTAAGCACCACGGGCCGGACTGGGTGATCGATCAGCTCCGGATTGCGGGCACAATCCCGGCGAATCTTTTGCTGAACACCGGTCCGCTGGGCGATGGCAGTATTCCGGAGGAGGATATTGCGACTCTGAAGGAAGTAGGCTCTCGCCTGGCCAGGGCGAATTCCTAAACGTTACTCCAGTCGCCAGTCCCGGAGGATCGGCCCGATCTGGTCGGTGATCTCGGCTTCGGGTTCCTGGACCAATGGCTGATAATAGACGGCGATGTGATCGGGGGCCATGGTCAGGTACTCCGGTAACCGCCGCAAGGTGTTCTCCGCGTTGTCAACCGTCGCACTCTGGGTTTCGATGAGGGCAAACGAACTTTTCCCGTATTCAGCGGCGATGCGGTTGAAGCGTTCCTGTTCGTCGTTCAGAAACTTCATGTTGTGCTTACCCGGATCTCCCTTGCGGGCGACATGCCCATCGGGTCCGATATCATCGACTCCCTCCATGGAGGCCCAGGGCTTCACGATGTCATCCTCCAGAAAGGCGTAGAGGAAGCTGATGATGCGCAGGTCCGGCTTCAGTTCGCGAGCGCGTCGGTTACAGGCGGCGAAGATGTCGAGAGTGGCCTGCACCTGTTCGGCTCCTTTCACGGGATGGCCGTACTTCTCGATGGCCAGCGGATGGTGATCCGTTTCATGCAGGGTCTTCAACTCGTCCCAGGTAATCCCGTCGAAGTCGAACGTTGTCAGCATATTTTCGATACACTGGATCATGTGTGCCTTGACGTCCGGGTGGTGGACCGAGCAGAGCGGGCCGCAGAAGCCCTTGATCACCGGTGAGCCGTCTTCCCGGCGCATCCATGTATCCGGCCGCGTGGCGGCGAAGTGCCCGGCGAGGATGGGCCAGCCGGCGATCAGGCCGCACCAGCGGGAGGGGATGGCGTAGGCCTTGAGCCCGGCGGCGTGCGCCTCCTCGATGATCAGCTGCAGGCCCAGCGGCTGGTGGTGGTGTTCCTCATGGCAGGCTGTGTGGATGGCGTCGAAGGCGTGGTCCTTGAGCCATTGCATGTCCTCGCGCACATGGGCGCGGTTCATGCACAGGTCGGTGCTCATGAAGTAGTAGGCGGAAAGGTGTTTGTTCATAATCTCAATCTCAAGCTTCGTCTTAACCTAAATCTAAACCGTCCAAGCCGACTTTCCCGACACCTCGACGTCTTCCTCCTCCAGATCCCTCGACCAGATCCGTTCAAACGTCTTTGCCACATGCCGCTTGTCACCCTCGGGATCATGAAGTCCGCCGGGTTGTGCCGTGAGCCAGTCTTCCGGGGGCGGACCTTTCGGCCAACGGATGCCCAGGTTGGTCAGGCGGAGACGCTTGATGCCGTCGGCGACAATGGCGGCCGGGACGACGCGCGCTTCGGGCGAGTGGCGGCTGCACTGGATGCTTTTGCCTCGGCGAGCAGCTTCCGTATCGGGATTGTCAATCACCGGAAACTTGAGGCTGAGGCCATCGATCGTGACATCCTCGATCGTGCATCCATCGGCGGCGGTCAGGATGACGCGACCGTCGGTGATCGCGCTGAGGTTGCGGATGGTGACGTCGCGGATCGTGGAGGCGCCGCTCTCGGCAACCCGCTTACTGGCATCCATGTGAATGGGGCGATTCCAGGCAAAGCCGCAGTTGGTGTCGCCGGATATATTATCGACGCGCACCTGTTCCATGGTTCCGCCATCGAGGGCGAAAAGGCCGATCAGGCGGCTGCTCTGGTAAGCCACCGAATTGCTGAAGGTGATCTGGCGGAAATCATGCCAGCTTTCCGTGCCCAGCTTGAAGGCGACACAATTGCTGCGAAGAATACAGTTGGTAACGACGACCCTTTCGCAACTGCGGGCCTCCTTTGTCGTCTTCAAGACAATCGCGTCATCCCCGCAGGAAATGTGGCAGTCGCTGACCATGACATCGCGGCAGCCGTTGATGTCGAGTCCGTCGGTGTTCGGGCCGAAAAGGTTGTTGTCGAGGCGGATGCCGCGGATCCAGACCCGGTCGCAACAGAAGAGGTGGACGGTCCAGCCGGGGCTGTCGAGAATGGTCATGTCGGTCAGGCGCAGATCCTTGACACGCCCGAACTCGAACATCGGGGAGACGCGTGGGTGCTTTTCCGGGATCCATTTCCGCGGTCCGGGCGATGGCTCCCAGAAGGCGGGGCCCTGTCCATCGAAGGTGCCGCCGGTGATGGAAATGGACTCGACATTTTCCGCCCGGATGAGGGCCATGCCAAAGTGGGATACGGTGTCGAGGCCCTCGCCGGTGGTTTCGGCCGGATAATCGGCGAGGTCGTGCGAGGCGCGGATGACCGCCCCCGGCTTGAGAAACAATTCAATGTGGGAACGCAGGCGGATCGTCCCGCAGCGGTAGATGCCGGCGGGGACGGTTACGCGGCCACCGCCGGCTTCGGCAGCGGCGTCGATGGCGCGCTGGATGGCCGGGGAGTCGAGGACTTGGCCGTCACCGACGGCGCCGTGGTCTTTGATGCTTGTCATGGAAAATTAACTACGAAACTTCGTGGATTGCACGAATTCATTCTTTTCGATTGTGGATTCCTCAAGGGGGTTCCCATTGATGGTGATATTTTCGAATACAGCGTTTTCAACCATGCAATCCGCGTCCCGTCCCGCAAGCGCTACCCGGGCCGGTTCGTCGCTCGAGATGTTGCGCAGGGTGACATTTTCGACACGGCTCTTGCCGATGATCTTGCGGAAGGCTTTCGCCGGTACATTGAGGTCGATCAGGCGGCGGTCCATCATCGCATCATCGAGGTGATGGACATGGCAGTCCTCGAAGCGCACGTTGCGGACCAGTGACTTGTCGAAAGCGTCGATGCCGCAGAGACGGCCTGTGCGGACCGCGTCGATACGTTCGAAAGTAATATTCTCCATGATGGCCGCGTCGGTCTCCGTGCCGATCTTGACCGTGGTGGAATTGTTGACCGCCAGCAGGTCGCTGACCGTGATGTTGCTGACATCCTGCAGCATTTGTTCATGTCCGGGATGCATGTCGCGGCGCCAGGTGCAGGATTTGACCGCCACGGCGTCGTCGCCGGTGTGCATGAGGCAATTCTCGATACGGACGTTGCGGCAGGCATTCGGGTTAATCCCGTCGGTGTTGATACAGTTGACCAGCGGGCGGTTGTTGAGGATCTTGACCCGGTGGGCGAGAACATCGGTACAGGCGTAGAAGTGCGTGTTCCAGCCGCAGGAGTCGCTGAGGACAATGCCGTCGAAGGTGACATTCCGGCAGCGGTCCAGCTTGACCATGCCATTGAAGTAGCGGTCCAAGTCGAGCACGGCGCGGTTGCCGTCGACGTGCCCGTGCCCGGTGAGGGCGACGTTCTCCGCGTCGCGTCCGTTGATCAGGCAATGGCGTGTCCCGTCGGAACCCCGGGTGTTCAATTCCTTGAAATCCGCGGCCTTGTCGCTGGCCTTGAGGACCGCTCCGCTGGCCAGGTGGAGGCGGCAGTTGCTCTTCAGGTGCAGGTCGCCGACGCGGTATAATCCGGCAGGGATCAGGAGTATATCCAATTTATCACTCGCCGAGACCCTGTCGATGGCGGTTTGAAGGGTCTTCGTCTGTATGGCATCGGCATTTGATTCCAGTCCATATGCGGCGGCGTCGAGGACCGTATCGCCCGTAGGGGGTTGCTGTGCCGGATCGAAGGACAGGAACAAATAGCCGAGGCCGTCGCATTCCACGGCGAGGTGCGGGTTACCCCGGATGGTGAACCGGACCGGTTGCTTGCGCCCGCCGGGATCGACTTCCAGGCCCAGGCGCTTCGGATGGACCGCCACCTGGGTTTTGTGGCGCCTGATGGAGACTTCCACCTCGTGTGTTCCTTCGGGCAGCGAGGCATGCACAAAGTAAAGCGGTACATCAAACTGCCGGTAGCGGACGACGCGGAGCTCCTGTCCGTCAACACGGACAGCGGCCTGATCGGCGGTGTGCAGAAATCCGCCCGGCAGGGTGGCGTTGTGGTCGGTAATCATATCATATTTCAAATTTTCAGACAGCCAAGTTTAGCGGTCAGCCGGCCAAAGGGCCATGCACATTTTGGACTTTAATGAGTCGTTTTGCGAACTCACGCCACGCTCAGGCGGAAAGGGTGGACACCCGTGACCGGTCCCCGCAGATTTTCATGGGAAGGGGGTCCAGAACATTGCCAGACGGTCCTTTTGCTTGTCTGAGCCTGAAGAGGGCTTTTGATGCTTACTGACCAATGCCAACAAGCTCACCCAATATCCTGTACATCCTTGCCGACGACATGGGCTACGGGGATGTGCGCCACCTGAATCCGGATTGCGCCTTCCCGACCCCGAACCTCGACCGCCTCGGGCTGGAGGGGATGACCTTTACCGACGCGCACAGCTCCTCCGCGGTCTGTACCCCGAGCCGATACAGCATCCTGACCGGGCGCTACTGCTGGCGCACCTTTCTCAAATCCGGGGTCATCGGCGGAACCGACGGCCCGTTGCTCGGGGAGCGGGAGACCACGGTGGCGGACGTGCTCAAACGGGCGGGGTACCGTACCGCCTGCATCGGCAAGTGGCACCTTGGCTGGAACTGGGGGGTGAAGGAGGGGCATCAGCCCAACCGGGGCGACTGGAATGGCAACCACCAGGATTGGATCGATTTCAGCAAGCCGGTGACCGGCGGACCGGTCGATCACGGCTTTGATTCCTTTTACGGAATCATCGGCTCGCTGGACATGCCGCCCTACGTCTTCGTGGAAAACAACCGTCCCGTTCAGGATCCGGCGGCATGGGGGACGAACCATGAATTCATGCGCGAGGGGCCGCGCCAGGGCGATCTGCGCGCGCACACCGTTCTCGGTGAGTTGACAAGGCGGGCGGTGGGTTTCATCGAAAACCAGACGGAGGAACAGCCGTTTTTCCTTTACCTGCCCCTGACCGCGCCGCATTCCCCCATTGCCCCGTCCGCGGAGTTTCTCGGGGCCAGCGGGGTCAATCCCTATGCGGACTTCTGCATGGAGGTCGACAGCCGGGTGGGGGAAGTGCTGGCCGCCCTGGAACGGACCGGGCTGGATCAGAACACCCTCGTCATTTTCACCGCCGACAACGGGGCCGCGGCCCAGTTTGTGGAGGCGGAAGCCCTGGAGCGGCACTACAACCACTTCTGCAGTTACTGTTACCGCGGGTACAAGAGCGACATCTGGGACGGAGGGCACCGGGTGCCGTTCCTTGTGCGCTGGCCGGCGCGGGTCGAGGCCGGTACCACCTGCGACCAGCCGGTCGGCATCTTCGACCTGCTGCCCACTGCAGCGGAGTTGAGCGGCCAGGAGCTCGCTGCGAATGAAGGGGTGGACGCGGTTTCCCTGGTCAAGGCCTTTTGTGGCGGGGATATTCCCCCGGATGAACGGGAGATCCTCGTCCATCACTCGATCAAGGGCCGTTTCGCGATCCGTCACGGGAACTGGAAAATGTGCCGTTGTCCGGGCTCCGGTGGCTGGACCTTCCCCGACGAGAAAGCCCGGGAAGAGGGCCTTGCGGAGGTCCAGCTGTACAATGTTGCCAGGGATCCGGCGGAGAAGGCAAACCTTGCCGCTGAAAACCCGCAAATGGTGACGGATCTCACCCAGCGCCTGCACCGGGCCATCCTGCGCGGCCGTTCCACCCCCGGTCCCGCCCAACCGGTGCCCGATCAGCTGGATCACTGGGAGCAGATCGACTGGCGGGCTGAACTGCCGGTGCGTTTCCTGGTCGATGATTAGGAACGGAGGCGGCCCTTTTGGCTGGTCCTCGTGAAATTCCGCATTCGAGGGTTGCCAAGCGGATCAATGCCACCAACCTTCGCCCTTTTAGCAAGTTATGAGCAAGACCTACAAGATCGCGACGATTCCCGGCGACGGCACGGGACCGGAAGTGACGGCCGAGGCCGTCAAGGTGTTAAAGGCGGCCGCCGACAAGTTCGGTTTCGGGCTGGACCTGCAGGAATTTGATTTCGGGGGCGACCGCTACCTGCGCACCGGCGAAGTGCTCCCGGATTCCGCATCCGAGGAACTCCGCCAGTTTGATTCCATCCTCCTTGGCGCGATCGGGCATCCCGACGTGAAGCCGGGCATCCTGGAGAAGGGGATCCTCCTGCGCCTGCGCTTCGAACTCGACCAGTACATCAACCTGCGCCCGGTCAAACTTTTCCCCGGCGTGGAGACTCCCCTCAAGGACAAGGGCCCGGAGGATATCGATTACGTGGTCGTGCGTGAAAACAGCGGCGATGTCTACACCGGCTCCGGCGGCCAGATGATGAAGGGGACCCCCCACGAGGTGGCCACCCAGACCGGCGTCTACACCCGCTTCCAGGTCGACCGGTGCCTGCGTTACGCTTTCGAATACACCCGCAAGCGGGGCAAGAACATGACCCTGGCCCTCTGCGGGAAGACCAACGTCCTCACTTACCTCTACGACCTCTGGGAGCGCGCCTTTCATGAAATGGGCGAGAAGGAGTATCCCGAAATCAAGCGGGAATACTACCATGTGGACGCCACCTGTATGTGGATGGTGAAGAATCCCGAATGGTTCGACGTCATTGTCACCGGCAACATGTTCGGGGACATCATCACCGATCTCGGGGCCATCACGCAGGGCGGCATGGGCATCGCCGCCGGCGGAAACATCAATCCGGAAGGCGTCTCCATGTTCGAGCCGATCGGCGGCAGCGCCCCCAAGTACACCGGCCAGAACATCATCAACCCGCTCGCCGCCGTCTGCTCCGGCCAGATGCTCCTCGACACCCTCGGGGAAACCGAGGCCGCGAAAAAGATCGAGGAGGCCGTCATGGAGGTCACCGGCAAGCGCCTCAAGTCCCTCGGGGCCGGAAAAATGGGCTACTCCACCACCGAGGTCGGCGACATGGTGGCCGAACTGGTCGCGGGTTGATCAACCTCCCTCAGGCGTCTGGATCAGGGCCGCCAGTTTGCCCCTCGTCTCCGCGAGCGGGAGGGCTGGTGCTTTTTCCGCGAATCGGGCCTTCCGGCTCTTCCAATCCAGGCATTTTACCTGGTCGGCGAGGACCGACCCCCGCACGGCTTTTCCAGTAATTTCCACTTCAAAGGGATAGCCCTTCTTCTGTGTGGTAACCGGACAACACAGGGCCAGACCGGTTTTTCGGTTGTACTCTTTCGGGCTGAGGACCAGCGCCGGTCGGTCACCCGCCTGTTCATGTCCCGCCTGGGGATTGAATTCCAGCCAGATCAGGTCGCCCGCTGAGGGAACATACCCGCTCACCACGCCTCCTTGCCCGTCGGTTTCCCTGCTCCTATTTCGCCGTGCAGGTTTTCCGGGCGGATCCCCTCCAGAAGTTTTTCCAGCCGGTATTGCCTATGGAGCGGCTCCAGCAGCAGCTTCCCGTCCGCTTCGCGCAACTCCACTTCGGTTCCATCCTCCAAGGAGAGGCTCTTCGTCAGCGCCTTCGGAAGACGCACCCCGAGGCTGTTGCCCCATTTCGCCACACGTGTCCGCATGCTATACAATGTATATATGCGGATCCGGCGGTCAATTCCTTTTGTTTCCAGTTGCATGCCCCCATCCTGGCAGGTGCCGGGAATGGAGGCCAAGCGGGCTCTCTACCTGAAATTGACCATGAGGCGGAGGAGCTGGTGTGGCTCGGAGGGTAGGGGGGTGTTCGGCTGGAAGGTGGCCTTCCCGAGGAAGGCATCCGCGTCGAGGACGGTGGCGGAGACCTCGCTGCTGGACGGGACTACAAACCGAGCCGCGTGAATTGCTCGGGTGGGGCATCGACCGCCTTGAGCTGTGCGCAAAGAGCCTCGCGGAGGCGGGCCTCCACCTCGGGATCGGAAACTGGATGCAACTGCCCGGGATCGGATTCAAGGTCAAAGAGCAGGGTTCGCGCGCGGTCCGGATGCTGTTTTTTTGGATCGCGTCTTTCGCAAGGGACCTGGACGGGACGGACGCCTTTCATGAAGGAGAACGGCTCGGCCAGTTCGTGGTTCTGCAATTCATCGGGAGCAAAGGCCTCCCGCATGTGGGCGGGCATGAGGGTGTACTCGTGCAAGGGCTGGTTTCCCGGTTCGGCTGGCCCGCGCATGTAAACATAACGACCGTCGGAGATGTTCACCTGGGCACCGAACATGCCGAAAATGGCCGTATCCCGGACCGGTTCGTCCCTCTCAAGGACCGGTTTCAGGCTCTTTCCGGTCATCCGGGCGGTCGGTTTCAGTCCGAAGAAGTCCAAAAGAGTGGGGCCCAGGTCAATGGCCGGCTGGACGATGGACTGGCGGGATTCGCCCTTTATCCCGCTGCGCGGATCCCAGAGGAAAAACGGGGTGCGGGCGATCTCCTCATAGAAGGGAAGCCAGCATTTTGCCCAGCAGTCATGCTCGCCCAGGCAGAAGCCGTGGTCGGTCCAGAGGATGAGCATGGTGTCCTCCCACAGGTTCAATTCGTCCATCAGGTCGATGACCTTCCCCACATGGCTGTCACAGAGGGTCACAAGAGCGGCGTAATTGTGCCGCATCAACTCGACCTCCCCGGGGGTCTCCTTGACGGTTTCGTAGCCCGGCCAGTCCCAGAGCAGCTCCCGGCTTTTCTCGTACAGTTCGGCGTACATCTTCTTGTGCTCGGGGAGGGTGAAGAAGGGCTCATGCGGGTCAAAGGTCTCAACCTGGACAAACCAGTTGTCCCGATCCGCATGGCGGCGGATAAAATCCATCCCGTTGCCGAAGGTTTGGGCGATGGGAAGGTCGGATTCCTGCCTCACCTGAAGGCGGTTGACCCGGTCCATGGCGTGCCAGCGGTCCGTTGCGGCGTTGCGGCCCCGAGCCACCTGTTCCGGTTCCGGCGGGGGAACCATGCCGTGGTACGGGTCCCCCTCCTGTCCGCGAACCATGGCGTGGGTGGAGTACTTGGTCAGGTAATTGCCCCCGGCCCCTTCCTCCCAGTAATGCTGGTGGTCGGTGACAATGTGGCAATGTACGCCCGCCTCCTTGAGCATTTCCGGGACGGAATCGTCCCAGGGTTCCAGCGGGCCCCAGGATCGGTGCAGGAAATTGGGGCGCCCCGTGTGGAGATCGCGCCGGGCGGGCATGCAGGGCATCGAGCAGACGTAACTGGTGTCGAAGCGGACAGTCCGCTCCGCAAGGCGCTTGAAGTTCGGCGTGACCGTCCAGTCACAGCCATAGGTGCTCAACATGTGCCGGTTGAGCGAATCGAACATGAGCATGACGGCTTTCATCGGAAAGCCCACACTCTAGGTCCCGGAAAAGAAATGAAAAGAAAGAACTTGGATCCCCCCCCGGCCCGGCTGTCTCAGCCGGCGGCCGCCGGTTGGCGCACCCGCGGGCCCAGGAGGTTCAGGCAATAGCTCTGGAACTCCCTGCGTAGCGGTTTTGGGAATACATGATCAAACCCGACCCCCATCGTTTCCCGCTCGATTTCCGGGGACGGGTAGGAGGTGATCAGGATCCGGTGCGAGGGGTTGAAGCCGTATTCCCCGGAAAGGATCTCGAAGGCCCGGGCCCCCGTGAAGCGTTCGCCAAGGTGGTAGTCGCAGAGGAAGAGGTCCGCGTCATGCTCCTTGACCGCCCGGATCGCCGCGTCGAGGTTCGCGCAGGAGATCACCTCGTAGCGTTTCTTCAGCAGGTGCTCGACAAGGCGGAGCGAGAGGGGATCGTCATCCAGGCATATGGCTTTGTCTTTCATGGGGACACTCCTTTTCCGGACAAAGGCCGTGCGTTCAACGACCCTGCTGCTGATGAGGTTGGACATGAACGGGAAGTTGCAGGTGCTTTCGTGCGTGCTCATTGTTCCGGTGCTTGTAAGAGGGGGGATTATGGAAGCTGGCTTGCCTGTGATGGCCGTGCTTGCGGATCAGGCCACAAACCGGCGCTGCCGGTACTTGATCGGGAACGGTTCAAGGGCGTAGCGCCAGACGTGGGTGTACTTGCTCCAGGGTCCCTTGACGGGACCGTCGTAGATCACTTTCGGTTCCCGTTCCGGCAGCCATGGGCGGCTGGCCAGGCGGTCCTTGACCATGGCGAAACCTTCCGCGGAGGAGAACTCGAGAAGGCTCTGTTCCGTCTCGAGGACCGGCCGGTTGCGCACCCTGGGCGGGGTCGCGTCGCGCCGCTCGAGAATGGTCTCGGTGCGGCAGGCTTCCAGTTGCGCCTTCAATTCCGCCTCCTCCGGTGTCGTGCCGGAGCCGATACCGTAGGCCGCCACGTAACTGTTCAAATCCAGGTGCCGGATCGCGAGGGCGATGTATCCCTCGAAGGCCGGTTGGTTGATGAAGACAATGGTGGCGTCTTCGCGGTTGATGATCCAGTGGTTGAGCGTGCCTGCCCACCACGCGTCCACGCTGTAGTATTCAAAGGCCTCGGCCATCGCCACCCTGCGCGCCGTTCCGGGAAAGACGCTCGGGAACGCCGCCATCCCCTTGGTGCTTGGGGAGTACGGATACCCGTAGAGGACCGCATCGGGGCCGGCGCTGGTCTCCGTGAAGGCCCAGCGCTCGAGGGCCTCGGATATGGCCTTGGCACGCGCTTCCAGGCGGGTTTTGGCCATGCCGGATCCGTCCGCCGGATGGAAGAGGCAGAGGTCCCTTCCCAGCGGATGCTGGAACTCCTCCTGCAGCGTGGCCCGGCTGAGCTGCCAGGTCTCGCCCAGGTATTCGGTGTGCCCATATTCCAGCTTGGCGATCGGACCGCCCTCCTCGGCAACCATCGCATAGCGGATCGGCGAAAGGTTCAGGAAGAATCGCTTCGCAAAACGGGCCCGCTTGAGAAACCATTCCGGCGCCCCGTTGAGGTCGTACGGAAGGGGAAGGGTCGTGGCTTGCGTGAGGGTGGTCATGGTTCGGCCTTTGTTGGTGGTTTCAGGTTATACGTGTTCGTAGATGATGATGGATTATTTGTTGAACAGGCAGTAAATGGTCATGATGAGCGAGCCGGTGTCCTTGGCGTTCATGTCCGGAATCGCCTTTTTACTGATTATTTCTGCTTGTGATGTGAGCCCCACTACGGCTAGTACTGTAGCCACTGCGAGGAGTAGGATGCGTTTCATGTTTTTCATAGGGCTGCCTTTTTACATGAAATTGAAAATGTTGTCTTCCCCTAAAATTCCACAGTTCTTATTGCTCCTTGGATTAAATTTTATCAACGCCTTGAATGGATCCGTTTCCGCGGCCCCCCCGTACCGTTTCGCGGACAAGCCGGAGCGGCTGCCCTCCCGGGAATTTTACGATATCCTTAAAGTCGGTGATGAATACTGGCTTGCGGGGGAGCAGTTGAGCATTGTGGACGGGGACGGAAACACCCGGATTCTCCGGGATGCACGGACATTGGCCCTTTTGTACGATCCGGAAGCCCGGGCGGTCTGGTTTGCCGGGTCGGGGGAACTCGGGTTTATCAAAAATCCGTCAAGCCCGTCCGTGGCCGTGCCCATCAAGGAGGACTTCATCTGGGACCTGTTCCTGAAGAATGGAAAAATCTGGTACTTTGGATCCGGCGGGTACGGTTGGGTGGATGCGCTCGATATTCACAACGGAAATTTCACTACCCTGGATTTTTCTCCCAGGCCTTATGTTTCGGATCCGGGACCGGATTATCCTGATATTCTCGTGGGGACTTCGAAAGGGCTGTACGGGGTTTCAGAATCCGGATGCTCGCGGGTTCTTTCCTTTGACGCCACCGGTGGGGAATATGTTGTCTGGGCTTTGCGTGTGGGAAGTGACGTATTGCTGGGAACTCCCGACGAGATATACCGGTGGACAGGCCTTTCCGGGGATTCGCCAGTGATCGTAGAATCGAACTACAACCGTTTCTTCAGGCAAGGCATCAACAACTTCGTTCCGTATCCGGTAGAAATGGTCATAACGGATTTTCCGTACGGCCTTGTCTTCCTGGACAAGGGGACCCTTGAGGTTGATTCCATCGCCCGGGCGGAAAGCGGGTTGCGGATCGGGGACGTGTACAAGGTCAGGGACGGCGGCAATGGAGAAGTTCTGGTTTTGGGGAAAGAGGGGATAGCCAGTCTTTCGATGAAGGAGGAGTCGCGTTTCTTCCCGGATGAAACGGTGTTTGAGGGAAAGGACTACCGGGGCTCGATCCTTCACGGGGGCAGCCTCTTCAGCATACACGAGGACCTTCTTGTTGAACTGAACGGGGACGGCTTTGTGAAACACCGGCTTCCGAGGACGGCCTATTGGATCGATGCGGACTCATCCGGTGCGATTGTCTTTGGCGCCCTGAACGACTTCAACCGGCTGAGCGACGGGGAGGTGGTTTCCTCGGACCTGGGCAGTCCTGTCCACGAAATCCACTGGGGCCACAAGTTCGCCTATGCCACGGCCACGGACGGGCTCTACGAGATCAAGGAAAACCTCCGGCTCGGGGAAATCCATGAATCGGACAGCAAGCTGGAGCTGCTCGGGGAATTCAGGGGGGATCTCTTTGTCCTTGAAGCGGAGGACCGCATCCTGCGGTTCACGCCGCTTGCGGAGGGATTCGCGGGGACAGTCCTGGATGTCCGTCCGCCCCCGGATTTCCGGTCCTCGGCGGTTGGCGCGGAGGGCATCTACCTCTCGACGGGGAGCGGCTTGTATTTGCTGGACGGCGACAGGCTGCGGAGACTGCCGCTGGAGGCCGACTGGGAAGTGGCCGCCCTCGGGGCGGGCGCAGGGAAGGCCTATGCGGCGCTGCGCAACCCGGCGAACGGGGAATGGGCGGTCTCGGAATACGGCGCCGGCCGGCCCGTCATGCTGGCGGTGCCGCACAAGGATAAACTTGGCGATCCACTGGACCTTCTTTGCGACGGGGAGCGCCTGGTGCTCGTTGGCACCGACGGGGCTGGGTGGTACCCGGTCGGGGAGTTGCAGCCCGTGGCGGTTCCGGAAGTCAGCTTCGACCTGCTCTTCCAGGACAAGCGGGTGGAGGACCGGACCATTCCCCACGGGATGCATTACATTGACTTGAAGGTGAACACCAGAGGCCCGGACATCCCAAGCATCGTGCAGTACCGGATCAACGAGCAGCGCTGGACCAACTTCAACCCGCAGTATCCCTCCCTTCCTTTTACCGGGCACGGGAGTTTCACGGTGGAGTTGCGGGCGGTGCATCCCAACCGCAACGCCTCGCCGGTGGAAGTGGTGCAGTTTGGAATCGCTCCCCCATGGTACATGGATCCCCGGTACCAGGTGGGGCTTTTGTTGCTGGCGGTTGCCCTGGCCATTCTCGGCACATGGGGGTTCAACTACCTGAAATCGCGGGAAATAAAACGCCGGAACCTCTGGCTGGAAAGCGAGGTGAAGAAGCAGACCCGGGAACTGGAGGCGGCGAACGCGGCACGGACCAATTTCCTGGCCGGCCTTTCACACGACATCCGCAATCCCTTGAACGGGGTGTTGATGATCGCGGAAACCCTTGCCAGGCATCCCCCCTCCAGCGCGGAAGACCCGCGCCTCAAGGACCTTACCGAGTACGGGACGATGGTTGACCGCATGCTCGGGGACATTCTCGAGTTTTCCGCCATTGA
This sequence comes from Oceanipulchritudo sp., assembly GCA_049975345.1. Classification (GTDB taxonomy): domain Bacteria; phylum Verrucomicrobiota; class Verrucomicrobiia; order Opitutales; family Oceanipulchritudinaceae; genus Oceanipulchritudo. The sequence continues at coordinate 41,321 of JBNGDP010000006.1, forward strand.
CCAGAAGAGCCTGCCCCTGAGCTTCGTGGCCACCTCGGTTAAGGACATCATCACCACTTCTGTGAAGCAGAACCAGTTCAGCATCCAGAGGGAGATGGTCATCCTCAAGGAGGCCATCGATGAGCGCCTCCGGGATGTCGTCATCCGGACGGATCCCAACGCCATGATCAAGATCCTCGGAAATCTTCTCATCAACGCCCTCGAATATTCCGAGTCCGAGCACATCGAGATCGGGGCCAGCTGCATCGAGTTGTCAGACACCGAGGTCGTGATCGAACTGTACGTGGCGGACTGGGGGATCGGCATCGATGAGTCGGAAAAGGAACTTGTCTTCGACCGGTTTTACCGCGGGGAGAGTGGAATCGAGAGCGGTAAGCACGGGACCGGTCTGGGCCTTTCCATCTGCCTGGATATGGCCCATGCCATCGGGTGTGAGCTGGTGCTTGAAGAGAACGAGCCCGCCGGTTGCCGCTTTGTCTTGAAGGGCAAGTTTGAGCGGGCCGAGGATGCGGCCGAGCTGGACAAGGAGGCCGTGCTCGCTTCCCTCGAAGGAAAGGAAATCCTCGTCGTGGACGATTTGCACTACAACCGGCAGTCCGTCGTGGAGTTTTTCGAGGCCATCGGCTGCAAATGCGAAGAAGCCGATAACGGTTCCCAGGCATTGGAGATGCTGGATGCGAAGCGGTATCACCTGGCCCTGCTGGATTGGGATCTGCCGGGCTTGACGGGGCCGGAAATCGCCCGGCGCCACCGCAAGCACGCTCCCGATGACCCGGTCCTCCTCATCGCCGTGACCGCGTATACCGACGACGCCAAAAAGCGCGAAAGCGAGGAGGCCGGGATGAACGGATACATCAGCAAACCCTTGACGGCCACCCGTCTGGCCTACTGCCTGGCCAATATCCAGGAATGGGTGCCGAAAAGGAAAAGGCCGCCCGATCTGGTTGACCCGGACAAGGTCCAGGGGGAAATTTACAAACTTATCGGGGATTGCGTGAAATTCGCCGAGCATTATGAATGGGAAAACCTGCGGAGGTGCGCGCATCACTTGACGGGCATGGCAATGATCCGGAATAATAGGGACATGCAGCGGGTATGTCGTGATCTTCAGGTCTCCGCTTCCGAACAGAACATGGAGGAAGCCCAGCTGGGATTGCTTGAACTGCAGAAGTGGAGGAAGCGGTGAAGAGCATCAACGAACAATTGAAGACGATCATCATCGAGGACCAGCAACTCGGGATCGATCTGATCCGCCAGTGCCTGACGGACAAATTCGAGCTGGTGGCCACCTGCCAGACGATCAAGGAGGGTTGGAAAGCCTTCGAGAAGCACCAGCCGGAAGCAGTCATTCTGGACATCGAGCTACCCGACGGCAGCGGGCTGGACCTTGCCAACAGGATGCTGAAGGTGAATCCCAAGCTGCGCATCCTGGGTGTCTCGGGACGGACCGACGAGTATACCCTCTACCGGGTTTTCATGACCGGCCTCTTCGGTTTCGTCGACAAGAACACGGAATCGATCGAGGAGTTGAAAAAGGCCGTGGCCCAGATGGGCGAGGGGAACTGCTACTACGCGGCGACGGTCCAGCAGAACATGCTCATCCAGAAGACGGACCCGAACGCCTTCTCAAAGATCCTCACGGAGCGCGAGCAGGAGTTGATGCGCTACATCGGGGCCGGCGCGTCCAACGAGAGGATCGCCGAACAGCTGAACCTGCGCCCGGTCAGTGTGCAGAACCACAAGGCCCGGATCATGCGCAAGCTGAACCTGCACACGACGGTCGACCTGATCCGGTACGCCATGCAGAAGGGCTTCGTCAACCAGACGGACTTCCAGAATCCCGACAAGGACAGGAAATAGCGGGGCCTGGGCCGCCCCTGTCGTTTCACTTCTGCCCGTAGTAGGCTCCGGACCCGTGCTTGCGCAGAAAGTGCCTGTCGAGAAGGGCGCGGGAGATCCCGCCGGCGGCAGGCCCGAGGGCCAGGGTCTTCAGGGCCATGTCGGCGCAGATTTCAAGGGCTTCGGCATATTCAACCGCCCTGGCGGCGGTGGTGTTCCAGACGAAGGGGCCATGCCCGCGCACCAGCACGGCCGGAACATCCAGGGGCCGGATCCCGCGGAAGCGCTCGAGAATGACGTTGGCGGTTTCCCATTCATAGTTTCCCCTGATTTGCTCCCCGGTCATTTCCCGGGTCACGGGCACCGGACCGTGAAAATGATCGGCGTGGGTGGTGCCGAGGCAGGGAATCTCCCTGCCGGCCTGGGCAAAGGCGACCGCGGAGCGTGAATGGGTGTGCACGACGGAGCGAACCCCGGCCTCGGCAAAGGCCATGAAGAGGCGCCGGTGCGTCGGCGTGTCGGAGGATGGATTGAGCGCTCCCTCGACGATTTTTCCTTCCAGGTCGAGGAGGACCATGTCGGAGGGTTTCAACTCATCATAAGGAACCCCGCTCGGCTTGATGGCGAACACCCCTGTTTCCGTGTCAAGCACACTCACGTTGCCGAAAGTGAGGTCCACCAGCCCGGTCCTTGGCAGACACTTGTTCGCCTCGCAGCACTCCTCCCGGATCCCCTGGTAGCGGTCTGTATTCATACTGCAGCTACAATTCTCAATTGCTTCCGGCTTTCGCCTGGCGTGCCTTGATAGCGAGCAGCGCTTTCATGACACCGCCGAGATCGGCCTTCGTGCACACGCCGCCGAAGGCGTCGTGGACCTCCTTGTAGAGGGCGAAGAGCTCGTTGTAAACGGCGTGGTTTTGCGGATCGGGCTTGTAAACGATGTCCTTGACGCGGGTCATGGCGGCCTGGGCGGCGGGATAATCCGCATAGGCTCCGGCCACGACGGCGCCGCCGATGGCCGCCCCGAGAGCGCAGGCCTGGGAGGAGGCGGAGACCAGCATCTCGCTGTTGGTCACATCGGCGTAAATCTGCATCAGCATGGGATTCTTCTCGGCGATGCCGCCGGCGCAGATGATGCGCTCGACCGGCACCCCGTATTCGGCGATCCGATCGAGGATCATGCGGGCCCCGAAGGCGCTGGCCTCGATGAGGGCGCGGTAGACCTCGGCGGCGCTGGTGTGCAGGGTCTGCCCGAGGATGAGCCCGGTCAGGCGCTGGTCGACCAGGACGGTGCGGTTGCCGTTGTTCCAGTCGAGGGCCAGAAGGCCGCTCTGGCCGGGTTTCATTCCCTCCACTTCCCTTGTGAATTCCACGTGTTTCCGGTCGTCTCCTTCGCAGACCACCTCGACCCACCATTTGAACAGGTCGCCGACCGCGCTCTGGCCGGCCTCGATGCCGTAGAACCCGGGCAGGATGGCGCCCTTGACGATGCCGCAGATCCCGGGAATGTCGGCCACCTCCTTTTCGGCGGAGACGACCCCGCAATCGCAGGTGGAGGTTCCGATGACCTTGACGAGGGTGCCCTCCCGGACCCCGCAACCGATCGCCCCGTAGTGGACGTCCATCTCCCCGATGGCGATGGGGATACCAACGGACAGGCCGAGGCGGGAAGCCCATTCCTCCGAGAGCTGGCCGGCCTTCACGGAGGCGTCGTGGGCCTTCTCGTAGAGCCGGTCCCGCAAGTCGGCCAGCTTCGGATCAAGCAGCGAGAGAAACTCCTTGTCCGGGAGGCCGTTCCAGTCATCCGCATAGAGGGCCTTGTGTCCGGCCATGCAGACCCCGCGGACGATTTCGGAGGGATCGCTGATTCCGGCCAGCCGGGCGGGGATCCAGTCGGCGAACTCGACCCAGCTGTGGGCGGCCTCGAATACCGCGGGGTCGGTTTTCAGGCAGTGCCAGATCTTGCTCCAGAACCACTCCGAGGAATAGGTGTTTCCGCACTTGGCGACGTATTCCGGCCGGAGCCTGCGGGCGAGGGAGGTGATGGCCTCCGCCTCGGCATGGCTGGTGTGGTCCTTCCACAGCCAGCACTGGGCGTTCAGGTTTTCCCGGAACGCGGGCAGCATGCCGAGGGCCTCGTTCTTGTCATTCACCGGAATGGGACTGGAACCGGTGGTGTCCACCCCGATCCCGATCACTTTCTGCGGGCTGAATTCCGGATCCGCGCCCGCGGCCTTGAGGGCCTCGCGCACGGAAACTTCCAGTCCCTGCAGATAATCCCCCGGATGCTGGCGGGCCAGGTTATGGTCGGCCGGATCGAGAAGGATGCCCTGCCTGCCGCCGGGGTAATTGAACACATGCGCACCGAGCTCCTTGCCATCCGCAACCCGCACGACCAGCGCGCGGACGGAATTGGTGCCGTAATCCAGTCCAAGGGTGTAACTCATCAGTCCCCATGCCTAGGGGAACAGGGGAATTTCGCAAACAAAAGAACAGGCAAAATTCCCTTTATGGAAGGGTCGAACTCTGCCATTGTGTATTAAATGGGGCCCGTAAACAGGGGTTGAGGTCGCTGGCCGGCCTGATCCGTTTGATGGATGGCTGAACTGGGCGCTGGGGATTCCCCTTGTGCTCTTGATGTTTACAATTATGAATCGCGTTAAAAAGGAGTTATAAGGAACGTGGAGTTATCCCAGCAGCATGCCTCCCTGTGGATTCCGGATGGGGTTTCCGAGGAGGCGGCCCTTCGTCGCACCACGCATCTGGGAATCGGGGCGCACGCGGATGATCTCGAATTCATGGCTTACTCGGGGATCGCGGAGTGTTTTGACCGGGCCGACAAATGGTTCGGCGGGGTGACCGTGACGAACGGGGCCAATCCGCCGAGGAGCGGACCTTATGCGGAATGCACCGCCCATGAGATGGCCGACATCCGCAGCCGCGAACAGGTGGAAGCGGCGCGGATCGGATCCTACGGATTCCAGGCACAGCTTTTTCATGACAGTGCGGTTGTCCGCGCGGTTGATCCAGCGGTGGTCGCCGATCTTGAATCCCTTCTCACGGCGAGCCGCCCGGAAGTGCTGTATCTGCATCAGCCCTTCGACAAGCACCCGACCCACATCGGCGTTTTGAAATGCTCCTTGGCCGCCTTGCTGAATCTCCCTCCGAAGCACAGGCCGCGAAAGGTGTACGGCTGCGAGGTGTGGCGCGGCCTGGACTGGGTTCCGGGAAAATGCAAGGTGGCGCTTCCGACGCACGCCCATCCGGAGCTGGCAAGGAAGCTCATGCAGTGTTTCCGTTCACAAATCAAGGGGGGGAAACGCTACGATCTGGCCGTTCCTGGCCGCTGGCTGGCCAATGCCACCTTTTATCAATCCCATGCCGTTGATGTCATGGAAAGCCTTGCCTGGGGGCTGGATCTGACCCCGATGATCCAACCTGGGGGACCTGGTCTGAAGGCCTACCGCAGCCAAATCCTGAGGGCTTTCGAGGAGAGCCTGCTCGATTAGGAACCGGCAACGGGCTCCCAGGTCTGGGTGCGTCCAAGGAGGGAGAATCCGACAAATCCACGAACTTCCAGCCTGCCGTCCTCGCGCAGGTGGAGTTTTGCCTTGTACACCTTTCCGTTCTTGGGATCGATGATTTGACCGCCCTTCCAATCGCCATCCCCGGTTTCCTTGAGCCCCCACAAGATGACCATACCGAGGACCGGTTTCCCCTTGCGCTCGCCCGGACAATTGTCGCAAAGCGGATTGGGCCCGCGGTCGCTGTGCAGGATCTCGATGACCCTCCCCTCCAGTTTTCCGTCACTGTCCAGGTAGAGGGTGACGATGGATTTGGTCTTTCCCGTCTCGTCATCAATCGTGCGCCAGTCCCCAAGGACCGAACCGGCCGCGAGCAGACCCGTTCCGGCCGAGAGGAGCACCCATACAAGGAGCGTGCGGAGTTTCATGTCCCGATTCAACCGACCGGGCTGCCGGCGGTCAATCCGGATGGTCGGGAAATTTGATCAAGGGATGTGACCGCGGCCGGGGAGGGTTTCTCGGTCTTCCCCTACGTGGCGGCCATCATGGTCCAGCTGCAGGGGGCGCAGGCCGCCGGGGAACGTGTTCTCAGTCTCCTCGCCACGGAACCGGAAATCAAGGATTCCCCTGAAGTTGTTCGTCGGATCAGGGAGGTTTCAGCCAATCCGGGCCGGTTTCCGGCCGCGGCGCCTGACGGGGATTCCCCCTTGATCGGGCGGATCGAATTCCGCGGGGTTGGTTTTGCCTATGAGGAAAAAGAGCCGGTTCTTGAGAATTTCAACCTGACGGTGGAACCCGGCGAGACGATCGCCCTTGTGGGGGCCAGCGGAGGCGGCAAAAGCACCATCGTCAGTCTTCCGGCACGGTTTTACGAACCGACGGCGGGCGGAATCTACCTTGACGGGATCGAATACCGGCAGCGCTCGCTCGCCTGGTACCAGTCCAATTTCGGGATTGTTTTGCAGTCCCCGCATCTCTTTTCGGGAACGGTCAAGGAGAATATCCTGTACGGGCGGCTCGGGGCCACGGATGCGGAAGTTGAACAGGCCGCGCGCATGGCCAATGCGCACGCCTTTATCGAGAAACTGGAGAAGGGCTACGATACCCCTGTCGGGGAGGGGGGCAAGCGCCTCTCCACCGGCCAGAAGCAACTCGTTTCCTTTGCCCGGGCGATTCTTGCCAATCCGCAGGTTTTCATCATGGACGAGGCGACCTCCTCGATCGACACGGAGACGGAGGCGCTGATCCAGACGGGCCTGCAGAGGATCCTGCGCGGTCGGATCAGCTTTGTCATCGCCCACCGGCTCTCGACGATCCGCTCCGCCGACAAGATCCTTGTCATCGACCGGGGCAAAATCCTCGAGCAGGGTTCCCACAGCGAGCTCATTTCGCGGAAGGGCCATTACCATGCCCTCTACACGCGCCGATTTCGCCGGGAGACCGAGGGCAGGGCGCTCGACATGGTGGGGACGAGGGACTAGTCCTTGTATGGATCCCATTCATCCTCTCCGGCCATGGCGACCCCGAGGGGGCGGAGGGTGTGGAGGACGCGGAGGGTGTCCTTGTGGAATGCAAGGACTTCCCTGAGGCGCTTGTAGCAGTGGGGGGATTCGTCGGTACCCGCCCCGCGGAGGACGACGCCCTTTTTATCGACCCAGTCCAGCATCATCCGGCGGGAGATTTCCCCGCGGCTGGTGTGGACCTTGCGCCCGTGCCGCCAGCGGCTCTTCCCGCTGGCCCGGGTCCGGCTCATGACCCGGCCGGCCCCGTGGACAGTGGAAAACAGGGCAAGGGCGGATTCCGCTGACGGCACGCCCTCGACGATGACGGAATCGTCCCCCATGGAGCCGCCGATGAATCCGCGCTGGCCCGGAAAGGCCGGGGTGGCGCCCTTGCGGACGACCCAGAGCTTTTCCCCGCGGTGCTCCTCCAGCCACGCGAAGTTGTGGTGATTGTGCACCTCCTCCAGAATGTCAGCCCCGAGGATTTGCGCCACCCGCCGGCAGACCCAGTCCCGACCGGCATAGGCATACCGGCCGGCCAGTTTCATGCAGGCGAGGTATTCCTCCCCGAGGTTCGACTTTACCGGGATGAGTGTAGGAGGAACATGGATACCTTCCTTGCCCCCCGCCGCCTTGAGGAAGTGGGTGGCCAGCTTGTGACCCAGGCCGCGCGAGCCGAAGTGGACCCCGATCCAGATCGCGCCGGTTTCGTCCTCGAAGACATCCACATAGTGGTTGCCGCTGCCGACGGTCCCCAACTGGTCGTGGGCCAGCTGGCGCAGGGACGCCGCGGCCGGGATGTCCCAGGCCGGGTCATCATGCAGGAGGGGGTGGTCGATCGGCTCCTTGTTCCTGCGCCCGACCCCGAAGGAAATGGTGTCGAAAATCTCGTCCATTATTTCCCCGATGTTCCCCTTCACGGTCTCCGGATCCGCATCGAGCCGCACGGCCTTGTTTCCGCAGGCGATGTCGAACCCGACCCCGGAAGGGGAGATCTTGTCGCGGTAGGCCACGACTCCGCCGATCGGCATGGAATAGCCGACGTGGTGGTCCGCCATCAGGGCCGCGCGCACGCCCGTTTCCCGGCATACCTTGATCTGCCGGACGGCGTCCTCAAGCGGCTCCCCCCAGACGGGAATGTTGCTGATCATTTGGTGGGACATCGGTTTTGTTCGCAGATTTTGTATCCACCGATCACAGATTCTCGCAGAACTTTCCTTTATGCTTGTTCCCTAATGGATTCATTTTTCCCGGATTTAAATCATACGAATCTGCGGCAATCCCTGCAATCCGCGGATTTTCATTTCTTTCATGGGGCCGGCAGAATCAACGGTCGGTGGTGGACCCTGGCGCGCAGCCACTGGATCGAATTGCGGATGCGGGGAACCCGCACGAGGCGGATCTGGAGCCGTCGCTTGCCGGGAAAGTCAATCAGGCCCAGTCCGATGACCATGGTCAGGATCCCCTGGCCGGGCAGCAGGAGCAGCAGCAGCCCCGCCAGCAGAAGGAAGGCGCCAAGCAAATTCTTCAGCCCGTGCAGCCCCTTCCGCAAGGGTCCCCGCTCCAGCGGGCCCGCGCTCAAACGGACAAAGTAATCCTCCGGCATCCAGGCGACGATCACCGGCACCGCCACCAGGCTTCCCAGAAACATCAGCATCCCCGTTCCCCCCAGCCAGGCCAGGAGGACCTCGTTCTCGCGGAGCCAGTGCACCATCTCCACACTTTCCATGATGGCAGGTTTCCCATCTTCAATCAATCATTGCCTTTTCTTCAGAGAGGCCATTTAGATGGGTTCGCATTCCCCATGAGCCGATTCCACGCGACTCCTTTCCGGATCTTCCTGGCCATTTGCGCGGGCTCTTTTCCGCTGTATGGTCAGGAGTTCCTCATCGACGAGCCCTTCGACGATCTTTCCGGATGGGACGACCTGAGCACGGCCATCAGCTGGACTGGGCAGCCGGTGAACGGCTCCGCATGGGAAACCACGGGCGGGATTCTCAGTCTCAACGAGGCGGGGATCGCCTCGGTCGGCCTTACCCCGTGGGACAGCATCGGGAAGACCCGCTCCTTCACGGCCCTGGACCGGCAGTTTTCGGAACCATTGACCCATCGTGATGGGGACCTGGTCATCGAGATCCGGGTCCGCTGGGCGAGCATGATTTACGATCTGCGCGGGGAATGGAACCGGATCAACCTGATGCTGGTGCACGAATACCCCGCGGGCGGGCTGGACCTGACCCGCGATGTAAAGGTCTACGACTTCACGCAGGAGTGGTGGGGGCGGCCGAGTTACCAGGTGCGGATCCGGGGAAACGACCGGGCCCTCGGGGACGGGGAGGACGGCACCGCTCTTTTGATGTACGGCGGTGGCTACAGCCCTGAAGGGGAGTTTGAAATCTACAGCGACAGCCTGGGCCCCCTCTGGTGGCTGCCGGGGTTTTCCTCGACGGCCGGTGGCGATGCCTCCAACGGCGGACCGAGCCCGGGGGTGGGGGACCCCTGGCCCTGCAACGGCTGGGTGCGCAGCTCCAAGGGATTGGCCTCGCTGCAATGGCAGCGCTTCCGCTATGTGGTCGCGCCCGATCACCAGGCTCTCTATGTCGATGCCGATGACGACGGCATGGGCTGGGTGCGGGACGGCTACATGCCCCTGCCGGAGGAAGCGGAGGCCCCGGGCACGGCGCCCCTGTACCGCTACTTTGAATCCCACGAGGGACTGCGGGTCTATTTCCGCGGCTACGAGGATGTGGAAATGGACTACCTGCAGGCCTGGTTCACGCCGGTTACCGGCCGGCAACTGCGCCTGATCCGTGAAGGGAACGCCTGGCGCCTGCGCTTTCCCACCCGCACGGGGGAAGTCTACGTCATCGAGCATTCGTCCGATTTGCAGACATGGCTGGATTTAACCCCGCCCATCGAGGGGGACGGCTTCGAGGCGGTATACGACCTCGGCTCCTTGCAAAGCAGCCCCGCCTCCTTCTACCGCCTGCGGTTGGAGTAATCCGGACCCGATCAGGCTTGCCGTATCGGACTCAGCCCTTCGACGGGCTCAGGGCATTTGGCAAGCTGCGCTTGCCAAATGGTGGGCGCGCGCAGATTCGAACTGCGGACTTCCACCGTGTGAAGATGGCGCTCTAACCAACTGAGCTACGCGCCCTTATATATGGACCAAGGACTAAGGACAAAGGTGATAGGGAGGGTTGCGGATTCGTCAATCCTTATGAAAGGATTTCCGGGCCTTAGTGGCGGATGACCGGGTGGGAGCCGGTGTGGTCCTCGGTGGAACTCACGAGGTCCTGTACATCGGCAAGAAAACCATCCACATCGTTTTCGGTGGTGTCCCAGGAGCACATGAGGCGGCAGCCGCCGGCGGCGATGAAGTCATAGAACTGCCAGCCGCGGGCATAGAGTCCGGAGATGACGCGGTCGTGCATCCGGGCAAAGACGGCATTGGCCTCTCGGGGGAAGAGGACCTCGACGCCGGGGATTTCCCGCAGGCCGGCCTCGAGGCGGGCGGCACAGGCGTTGGCATGGGCGGCGTGGCGCAGCCAGGCGCCCTCCCGGAGGATTCCCAGCCAGGGGGCGCTCAGGTAGCGCATCTTGGAGCAGAGCTGGCCGGCCTGCTTGCAGCGGTACTCGAATTCCTCGGCCATGGCCTTGTTGAAAAAGACGACGGCCTCCCCGATGGCCAGGCCGTTCTTGGTCCCGCCGAGGCAGAGGACATCGACCCCGGCGCGCCAGGTGATCTCCTTGGGCGGGCAGTCCAGTTCGACGAGGGCATTGGCGAAGCGGGCGCCGTCCATGTGGAGGGAAAGCCCGAGCCCGTGGGTGATGGCGCCCAACTGGCGCAGTTCGGCGGGGGTGTAGACGGTTCCCACCTCGGTGCTCTGGGTGATGCTCACCACCTTGGGCTTGGGGAAGTGCAGGTCGCTGCGGCGATGCACGGTGGTCTCCACGGCATCCGGAGTGACTTTCCCGTCGTCCCCTTCCACCAGAAGAATCTTGGATCCGCCCGAATAGAATTCCGGCGCGCCGCATTCATCGGTCTCGACATGGGCCAGGGAATGGCAAATGACGCTGTGATAGCTCCGGCAGAGGCTGGCCAGGGAAAGGGAATTGGCGGCCGTGCCATTGAAAACGAAGAACACTTCACACTTCGTCTCGAAGATGTCCCGGATGGCCTCGCAGGCCTTTGCCGTCCACTCGTCCGTGCCGTAGGCGCTGGAATGGTCGGCATTGGCCTCCTGCATGGCCTCCCAGGCCTCCGGGCAGATCGGGGCGTTGTTGTCGCTGGCGAAATTGCGGGGATGTGTCGTTTTCATAGTCCGTGTCTTGTGAGAACATCGTTGCAAATTCGCAAGGATGCTGAAGAGTCGGGCGTTTTCAAGCATTGGCGGAAATGAGCGAGACAGAAGACAAGCCAAGGAATTTCATCGAGGAGATCATCGAGGCGGATCTGGCATCGGGGAAGCACGAGATGATCGTGACGCGCTTTCCGCCGGAGCCGAACGGGTACCTGCACATCGGGCATGCCATGGCGATCTGCCTGAATGCCGGCCTCGTGCGCAAGTATGGCGGGCGCTTCCATCTGCGCTTTGACGACACCAACCCGGTCAAGGAGGAGATGGAGTACGTCGAATCCATCAGGGAGGACATCCGCTGGTTGGGCATCGACTGGGGGGAACACCAGTATTTTGCCTCGGACTACTTTGAACAGCTGTACGAGTGGGCCTGCCACCTCATCCGCGAAGGAAAGGCCTATGTGGACGATTCCAGCGCCGGGGAGATCCGCCGGATGCGCGGTTCCCTGACCGGAGCGGGAACGGAAAGCCCCTGTCGCGACCGTTCCCCGGAGGAAAACCTGGACCTCTTTGCCCGCATGCGCAAGGGGGAGTTCGCGAACGGGGAAAAGGTCCTCCGGGCCCGCATCGACATGGCCCATCCCAACCTGAACATGCGCGATCCGGTGCTGTACCGGGTGGCGCACGCGCATCATCACCGGACCGGCGACGCGTGGTGCATCTACCCGATGTACGACTTTGCCCACGGGCAGAGCGACGCCATCGAGGGCATCACGCACAGCATCTGCACGCTGGAATTCGAGGATCACCGCCCGTTGTACGACTGGTTCATCGAAAACCTGCCCGTGCCCAGCCGCCCGCGGCAGATCGAGTTCGCCCGGCTCAACCTGACTTACATGGTGACCTCGAAGCGCAAGCTGCTGCAGCTGGTGAAGGAAGGGCACGTCCACGGCTGGGATGATCCGCGTATGCCGACCATCAGCGGCATCCGCCGTCGCGGCTACACCCCGGAATCCGTCTGGGAATTCACCACCCGTGCCGGGGTGACCAAGCGCAACAAGATCAACGACCTGGCCCTGCTCGAATTCTGCCTGCGCCAGGACCTCGAGGAAAAGGCCGTTCGCCGCATGGCCGTGCTGGATCCCGTGAAGGTGGTCATCACCAACCTGCCGGAGGAGGCCCGGGAAAGGTACGCCGGTCCGAACCATCCGTCCCGTCCGGAAATGGGCGAGCGCGAGGTGCTCCTGACCCGCGAAATCTACATCGAACGGGACGATTTCATGGAGGATCCGCCGCGAAAGTATTTCCGCCTCGCCCCGGGAAAGGAGGTGAGGCTCCGGTACGCCTGCTACATCACCTGCACGGAGGTGATCAAGGATGAGAAGGGGAACATCACGGAAATCCATGCCGAGATGGACCCGGAATCCCGCGGGGGCAGCACGCCCGACGGCCGCAAGGTCAAGGGGACCATCCACTGGGTGAGTGCCGGCGAGAATGTTCCCTTCGAGTGCCGCCTCTACGACAACCTCTTCCTCAAGGAGGATCCCAATGAAGTCGACGACCCGGAAGGCAGCTATCTCGACAACCTGAATCCGCATTCCCTCGACATCACCACCGCCTACGGGGAGCCGGAACTGGAGAGCGCCGGGGCAGGGGACCGGTTCCAGTTCGAACGCAAGGGCTACTTTTGCGTGGATCCTGACTCCACCCCCGGAAAGCTCGTCATCAACCGCTCCGTCGGTTTGCGGGATAGTTGGAAGTCGAAGCCGTAAGGTCGACCATCGACCCGAGACCTACGACCTGCGGCCAACATGCAACGCCACAATGGAGCCGGTCAGGCCGGTGGCCTGTACCGGTTCAAATCCGGCGGCCCGGATTTCCTCGGCCAGGCGGTTCTTGTCCGGAAACTGGTTGATGCTTCCGGCAAGATACTCATAGGCCCCCCGGTCGCCGGTGGCCAGGCGGGCGAGGCGCGGCAGGATGGAATTCAAGTACAAGGAGTAGAACGGTTTCAAGGCGGCCGCGGGCTGGCTGAACTCGAGGACAAAGAGCGCGCCCGAACCAGGCTTGAGGATCCGGCGCATCTCGCACAGTCCCCGGTGCCGGTCCTCGAGGTTGCGCAGGCCGAAGGCGATGGTCACGGCCTCCACGCTCGCATCCGGCAGGGGAAGGTCCAGGCAATCCCCGAAAGTGAATTCCAGCTTTCCGGATGCGGGCATTCTCTTCTGCTTTCGGCGGGCCACTTCCAGCATGGGCTCACAGAAATCCAGCGCCTGGACCGGGCAACCCGCGGGCAGGGCTTTGCGCAGGGCAAAGGCCACATCCCCGCTTCCCGTGGCCAGGTCCGCCACCGCCGAGGGCCTGTGTCGCCGCACCGCGCGGACCAAACGGTAGCGCCAGTACCAGTCGACCCCGCCACTGAGCAGGTGATTGGCCAGGTCGTACTTTCCGGAAATCCCGGAAAACATTTGCTCAACCGCCTGTCCCCGGGGCATCGGCTACTCCCTTTGCTCCGACGGGTCGGATTGGTCGGACGGATCCGATCGGTCCGACCGGTCGGACAGCTCCGATTCCCGGTTCTGGAAACTCTCGACCACCATTTTTGACAGCTGGGAATCGGGATTTTCCGCCATGGCCTTGCCGATCTCGAAGGATTGCCGGCCCGTGTTGCGGCTGACGATTTTCAGGCCGTACTCAAGATCCTTGAACCGGTCCTCACAGACGGCCCGGATGGTCTTGTCCCGGTCCACGGCAATGTCGATAAGCAGGTCGGAGGCCTCGTCGCTGAAAGCGATGGCGAGGCCGGTCTCCTTGGAGAAGCGCTGCGCGAAGGCCTCGATTTCCTCCCGGAGGACATTGCGTTTCATGTGGCTGTGTTCCTTCAGAACGACCTTCAGGGCCTCGTGCGGTTCGGCGACCGTCTCCCGGGTTACTTCAAAGGAACTGGCCCCCGCGGAGGGGAGTTCGAATTTAAAGTAGCGGAACACCCGCTCAAACACGGTCATCAGGCCGCGCGCTCCGGTGTTTTCCCCGTGGGCCTTGCGGGCGATTTCCTCGATCGCCTCCCGGGTCACCTTGAAATCGATTCCGTAGCCTTTGAAATCCTGCTCGTACTGCTCGAGCAGGTTATCCTCCGCGCTGGTCAGGATCTCCTGCAGGTCCCCGACCGAGAGCGGGTCGCACGCGACCCGCACCGGCAGGCGGCCCACAAATTCCGGCTCGAAGCCGTACTTGATGAGGTCCGAAGTCTCGATCTTGTGGAGATATTCGCTGGGGTCGCGGTCCACGATCTCCCGGGTGCTGCCAAAACCAATGGCGCTGGCCTCGAGGCGCTTTTTGACCGATTCCGCCAGCTTGTCGAAGGCGCCGCTGACAATGAAGAGGATATGGCGCGTGCTGATGCTGCGCTTTCCGGGTTTACCACCCCGGCTGGCCTCCATCATGGCGCTCATCTGGGCCATCATGTCGGTCGGGCTGAAGAGGTTCACATCGGTATCCTCCATGAGCTTGAGCAGGTTGATCTGGACCCCGCGACCCGAAACATCCTTCCCCCCGGCCAGGTTGGCGGCCGCCGCAATCTTGTCGATCTCGTCGATGTAGATGATCCCGTACTGGGCCAGGTCGGCGTTGGAGCCGGCCATCTTGTAGAGGTCGCGCACCAGGTCCTCGACATCCGCCCCCACATAGCCGGTCTCTGAAAACTTGGTCGCATCCGCCTTCACGAAGGGGACCCCGATCAGTTTGGAGATATGCCGCATCAGGAAGGTTTTTCCCACCCCGGTCGGCCCCAGCAGCAGGATGTTCTGCTTGTGGTAGTCCTTCTCAAGCAGTTTCGGGTTCTCGATGCACTGGCGGACATGGTTGTAATGGTCGCATATCGCCACCGAGAGGACTTTTTTCGCCTCCTGCTGGGAAATGACAAAGCGATCCAGGTAATCCCGGATCTCCCGCGGCTTGAAGCTGAAGGTGCGAATGCGCTCCAGGGCCTCCTCGGCCTCCTTGTCGGCCTGGGTGGGGCCTTCCCTCCCTTCCGGGCCGCGCCGGGTGCGCATTTGGCCCGGCATCACCCCGGTCACCTGCACGTTCCCGCTGCGCAGGGCCTCCTGCAATTTCTCCTGAAGTTCTTCCAATGGTGTTTTATCTTTGCTCATTACAGATGTTTTCTGTTGGCTTTCTTGACAGCATCTGCCTGTTTATTAAGCAATTGCTGTTGATCACATTTCCACATTCAGCTTAACCACAAATCCCATGTCCGCAAACCTGACAAAGAGAGACATCGTCCTCAGCATCCACAACGAGGTCAAGCGCGAGTACCCGGATGTCTCTCAGAAGGCCATCCGTGAAATTGTCCAGAAGACCCTGGACGAGATCGCCATGGCCCTCTCCAAGGGGCGCAATGTGGAGTTGCGCAATTTCGGTGTCTTCGAGGTCCAGGTCCGGAAGGCGCGGATCGGCCGCAATCCCAACAAGCCGGAGAAGGACGTGGTGATTCCCGAGCGCTCCGTCATCAAGTTCAAGGCCGGCAAGGAGTTGAAGGGGAATCTCAAGGATCTCGACCTGGAGCGCCAGGCCTGAGGTTTTCCCGCGTTGCGTCATGTTTGAGGTCCTTCCCGGATTCAGGGACTTTTACCCAGAGGAATGCCGCAAGCGGAATTACCTGTTCCGCCGTTGGAGCAACTGGGCCCGGCGGTTTGATTTTTCCGAATACGACATCCCGACCCTGGAACCGCTGGAGCTGTTCACGCGCAAAAGCGGGGCCGAGATCGTTTCGCAGTTGTTCCATTTCGAGGACCAGGGTGGACGCGCCGTGGCCCTGCGTCCCGAGCTGACCCCTTCCCTCGCCCGCATGGTGGGCAGCCGCATCAACAGCCTCAAGCGGCCCGTCAAGTGGTTCAATATCGCCGAGAATTTCCGTTATGAGCGCCAGCAGAAGGGCCGCCTGCGCTCCCATTACCAGTTGAATGCGGATATTTTCGGTGAACCGGGGATCCACGCGGATGCCGACATCCAGGCCCTGCTGATCAGCATCCTGAAGGATTTCGGGTTCGGTTCCGGGGACGTGAAACTGCGACTCAGCGACCGGCGGATCTGGAGCCTTTTCCTGGAGGGGCTTGGTTTCGAGGGGGAAGCTGCCCTTGAGGTGCTTTCCATCATCGACAAGATGGAGCGTCTCTCCGCAGAAGGGTTGATGGAAAAGCTCCGTCCCTTCTTCAACGAGGCGGTGGAGGACTTTCTTTCCTCGGTGGACCTTCTGCGCTCCCAGCGGGATCTTGCCGGCCTTCGGCAGGCCATCGAGCGCCTCTGTCCCACCGCATCCATCAAGGAGCGCGCGGCCTGCCGCATGGCGGAATGGACGGAGCTTCTGGAATCCCTTGAGGCCTACGGGGTATCGGACTACCTGCAGATCGACCTCGGGATTGTCCGCGGCCTTGCCTATTACACCGGTTTTGTCTTCGAGGTCTTCCTGCAGGACGAGGCCGGCCGCCCCGTTGGCCGGGCCCTCGCCGGGGGAGGGCGTTTTGACCACCTGGTCGCCCTGCTTGGCTACGGCGATGTTCCAGCCGTCGGATTCGGGATGGGGGACGTGGTCCTCGCGGATGCCCTGGAGGAACGCGGCCTGATGCCCCCCCTGATCGATGTCCCGGACTTTTACTGTGTCATTGGCGGTCCCGGGGAGCGCCCCCTTGCCCTGGCGGACGCCTCCAGCCTGCGCGCCATGGGATACCGGGTCCGCTATCCCCTGAAGCTGTCCGGATTTGGCAAGCAATTCAAGCAGGCCGGGCAGAGCGGGGCCCGCTTCGCCCTGGTGTACGGAAGCGAGGAAAGGGAGCACAACCTCGTGAAGGTGCGCGACCTGGAAACGGGAGGCGAAACCACCCTTCCCCGTAATCATTTGATGCAACAGGTTCCCGCATTATGGAGCGAGGGACTGGCTGAACCCGAAAAGGAGAAAGAGAAATAATATGAGCAAAAGCAACATCACCCTGATTATTGGAATCATTATCATTGCCCTGGTTGTCATGTTCGGCAGCCGTTTTGTGAAGACGATCGAGGCCGGCCATGTCGGCGTGGCGACCCTCTTCGGGGAGGTGGTTGAAAAGCCGTATGATTCGGGCCTCCACTTCCCGGTTAATCCGCTGTACGAATGGTTTGCCTACGACATCCGCGAAGACACCATCACCGAGCAGGCCAACGTGCCCAGCCAGGACCAGCTGCAGACGACAATTGACGTCAGCGTGCGATTCAGCATCAACGAGGCCCTGGCCCCGGTGACCTACCAGCAGTTCGGCACCAAGGAAACGCTGATCGAGAAACAGCTGGTTCCGGCCTTGCGGTCGACCCTCCGCGAGGCGGGTAAAACCATTCCCCAGGCCGAGAACTTTTTTCTCGAGGAGACGCAGGACAGGCTCCAGCGGGACCTGATCGCTTCCCTGCGATCGGACCTTGAGCCGAAGGGACTGAATATTGACCGGGTCATGATCCGGAGCATCACCCTGCCGCCGTTCATCATGCGGGCCATTGAAGCCAAGAAGGAGCGGGAACAGGAGGTTGAGAAGCAGAAGGCCGAGTTGGAGCGTTTTCGCACGGAGCAGCAGCAGAAAATCGCCCAGGCAACCGCCGAGCGGGAGGCGGCTGAAGAAAAGGCCAAGCAGGTCAAGGTGCTGGCGGATGCCCGGGCCTATGAAATCAAGAAGCTCAATGAGGCCATTGCCGAAAACCCGGCCTACCTGCAGATCCAGGCCATGGAGGCCCTCAAGGAGATTTCCAAGGATCCCAGTTCCAAGATTTATTTCCTGAATGGCGACAGCCCGCAGCCCCTTCCCCTGATGAATATCGGCGATGCCTTGAAATGAGAAAAACGGCGTTCCCTCTAGCGCTGCTGGCAGCCTCCCTTCTACCGGCGGTCTTTCCGGCATCGGGGGAACAGGATGACCGTTTTGCGGACCTGGTTCATGAAATCGCGCTCATCTGCCGCGAGTCGCCGGGGGATGCATGGCCCCTCATAACCGAGGCCGAATCCCTGATCGGGGGGAAGGATGACGGTGCGCAGCGGGTGCGCCTGCTGGCGGCGATGGCCCCGGCCCTCGCCATGCGCAAGGGCTACGCCTCCGCACGGTACCGGTTGAACAAGGCGCTGCAGCTCGCTGTCGACTCCTCCGAACCCAGGCTTCTTGTTCTGATGATCCGGATTGCCCATGCCGACCTTGCGCTGCGGCACGGGGTTCTGCGGTACGGATACCGCCAGGTGATCATGGGCCTTGAATGCATCGGATCCGACACGCCTTCCGCTCTCATCCGGGAACTGGCGGACCGGGCGATTCAGCTGGACTTGGCCCTTGGTTATCCCGGGCACGCCCATCGGATCTGGGAAGTCCTTGAGGAAACCGGAGCCTTGTCGGATCCCCACTGGCGCCGGCGGGCCCTGCTCTTGAAAGCCTGGATCGCCACGATCGACCGGAATCCGGGCCATCTCGGCGAATGCCTCGACGCCTTTTCCAGGGAAGTCGATGAAACGCTCACGCCCCGGATGCTTGAGAACTACTGGATCCTCAAGGGGATGCAGGCCCTTCTGGAGGGACAGGCGGGTGAAGCGCAGACCTTCCTGGAACGCATTCCGGCCGCCGACGCCGAATATTCCTTCAATGGGCATTTGTATTTTATCAAGGCCCTGATGGAGTGGAACCGGGCCGCGGACGCGGCAGGGGTGGGGGAACTCCTTGAGAAATCCTCGCAGGCCTACCGGCCGGCCGGCCGGCCCGCCTTTTTTCCACTGGCCCTCGCGATGCTGATGCGCTGGGACAAACTCGGCGACCCACTTGCCCACGGGGGGCCGTTCCTGGAGGCCATGGCCGCCTATGCCTTCGACAAGGAGACTTCGGTCATCAGCGCCTACGGGTTTCTGGCCCGCTCCCAGTTGCAGGCCGAATCGGGTGAACCGCGGAGGGCCCTTTACAGCATGCGGCGCTTTGCCCGGATGGAACTTCATATCTCTTCCGTGATGGATGAACTGCACCCGTCATGGGACCGGTATCAGGGCTCGCTTTCCCGGAAAATGGCAAAATCCGGCGACCAGGCCATTGAGCTGGAGCTGTATTATTTGCTGATCCTTCTCCTCGTTTTCCTGATTGTCATTCTCGGATTGATCCTGCGCATGCAGACCCAGCGGCATGTCAATGAACAACTCCAGCAGGCGGTTCGCACATCGAGGGACGCCCAGGAGGCCACGGACCGTGCCAACCGGCTCAAAAGCCAGTTTCTTTCCAACATCAGCCATGAGATCAAGACGCCGATGAGCGGACTGGTCGGCATGGTGAGCATCCTGGACGAACTGGTTGTCGATCCCCGCTACCGGAAATATATCGAGACCATCCGGGTCTGCAGCCGCAACCTCCTCGTCCTTATCGACGACCTGCTCGACCTCGGACGGATGGAATCCGGGCGTCTCGAAATCGAGAAGGCCCCGTTTCATCTGATGGAGACCCTGGCTTACTGCCAGCAGATGGTGATGCGGGAAGCGGAAAAGAAGAAGCTCGATTTCCGCATGCAGTATGATCCCGGACTCCCGGATGTCCTGATCGGGGATTCCGTCCGGCTTGCCCAGATCCTGGTCAATCTTCTCACCAACGCCATCAAGTTCACGGAGGAGGGCTCCGTGGTGGCGGATTTCAAGTTCGTGCCGACCCTTGGGCAGGCCGGGATCCTGACAATCCGCATCACGGATTCCGGGATCGGGATCCCGTCCGAACGGCTGGGAATGGTCTTCGAGCCGTTCAATCAATTTCAACCCGAGGAAAACCGCCGGGTTGGTGGCAGCGGCCTCGGCCTCGCGATCAGCAGGAAACTGGTCGACTTGTTGGGAGGGGTGATCAATGTGGACAGCAAGGTCGGTAAGGGAACCACCTTCACTGTTGAACTCCCCTTCCGCAAAGGGCCGCATAAACCAGAGGAAATGGATTCATGAACAGGCCGGCGCGCCAAAGCTTTCCCGACAAGTCCCTCCTCGCCATGGTGGGGCTCAAGCCGCTGCCCGGCGCCCCGCTGTACGGGGGGAGCGAACAGGCGGTGGTCGATGCCGCAATGGCGGATGTGGAAGCCTATTCGCGCGCCGGGGTGGATGCCATCCTGGTGGAAAACAGCGGGGATCTTCCCTACATGAAACCGCCCCTGGAGGAGGCCGCCGGACTGCTGGTTGAGCAGATCTGCGCCATGATCCGGTCGCGGTGGAAGGGCCCCCTTGGACTGCAGCTGCTGGAGGCGGCGAATGAACAAGCGCTCCGGATCGCCGCCAACTGCGCGATGGATTATATCCGGGTGGAGGGGTTTGTTTTCGCCCATGTCGGTGGTGCGGGCCTGATTGAAGGATGCGCCGGCCGGCTCTTGCGGCTTCGCCGGCGACTGGGAGCTGAATCCATCCGCGTGTTTGCCGATGTCCGCAAGAAACATTGCGCCCATGCCCTGACCGGTGACCTCCCCCTGAGCGAACATGTCCGGCAGGCGGATTTTTTCCGGGCCGACGGAATTGTCGTTACCGGACCGAGGACCGGCACCGAGCCGGAAACAACCGACTTGCTGGCCAGCCGCCAAGCATGCGATCTTCCCCTGCTGATCGGGTCCGGGATGAATGCAGGGAATCTGGAGCGGTTTTTCCCCGAGGCGGACGGCTTTATCGTCGGTTCCGACTTCCGGGAAGAAGGGGCCTTCCTTGGAAAATTGTCGGCCGCGCGCCTGGAATCCTTCATGAGTGTGTTTCGGCGCTTGAAAAACGGGGAGCGCATCGGATAATGCGCCCCATGAGGATCAGCCTTTATTTTTCCGCCGCCCTGCTGGCGCTGGTTGCCCTGACCGGTTGCCGGGGTCGCCCCCACCCCGACCTTTTTGAACCGGGCGATATCGATGTCTGGCGCACCGTGGCCCCCGCCGCGCAGGGGCAGGAGCAAGCCGATTCCCTTCCCCTTGTGGAGCTGCAAACAACCAAGGGAATCATCCTCATCCAGCTCTATGAGGAGCAGGCGCCTGAATCGGTGGCGAATTTCCTGGAGTATGTGGAGGACGGGTTCTTTGAGGGGACCATCTTTCACCGGATCGTCCCGGGCTTTGTCATCCAGGGGGGCGGGTTCACCCCGGATCTGGAACAAAAGCCAACGCGCGAACCCATCCTCAACGAGGCCGGGAACGGCTTGCGCAATGTCCGGGGATCCGTCGCGATGGCCCGTACATCGGACCTGGATTCCGCCAATTCCCAATTCTTCATCAATCTCGTGGACAATGCCGCCTTGAACGGGGACGGGGTGACCGGTGGATACGCGGTCTTTGGCCGGGTCTACGAGGGAATGGACGTCGTGGATGAGATCTCCCTTGTGGAAACCGCGACCCAGGGGCGCATGGAAGGGGTTCCGGTGGATCCGGTGGTTATCCTCTCGACCCGCCGGATCCGGTAGCCTCGCCGGTCCACCGATCCCGTCATGGAAGAAGTGCCGGTCATTCTTTTTCCGGAATGGGAGGACTATTCGCTCCTGGATTGCGGCAGCCGCAGGAAGCTGGAGCGCTTCGGTGAGCACATCCTTGTCCGCAGTGAACCGAAGGCCTGGTGGAGCGAGGATGCCTCCCTTCCCGAGTGGCATCGGGCGGAAGCGGAAATCTCCGATGCCGGGGGAAAATGGACCCTCCATGGAAGCCCGGCCAGGAACTGGCCGATGCGCTACGGGGACCTGGTCTTCGAGGCCCGGCTGACGGACATGTCCAAGCATGTCGGGGTCTTTCCCGAGCAGGAGCCGCATTGGCGCTGGCTGGATCGCCGCCTCCGGGCCCGGGCGAAGCCGCGGGTCTTGAACCTGTTCGGTTATACCGGGGCGGCCACTCTTGTGGCCGCCGCGGCCGGAGCGGAAGTCACCCATGTCGACGGTTCGAAACCGGCCATCAACTGGGCACGCCACAACCAGGAATTGAGCGGACTCGCCGGCACTCCCGTGCGCTGGATCCTCGATGACGCCTACAAGTTCGTCGCGCGTGAGGTCCGGCGGGAACGCGTCTACGAGGCCATTCTCCTGGATCCGCCCAGTTTTGGCCGGGGTCCCAGGGGGGAGATCTGGAAAGTGGAGCAGCAGATCGGGGCCCTGTTGGATAACATTCGCCGGATCCTTGCCCCGGAAGGCGGCATGGTGGTCCTCACCATGTACAATCTCGAGGCCTCTTCCCTCATGCTGAAAAACCTCATGGAGGAGTTTTTCCCCGCCGGGGAGCTGGAATTCGGGGAACTGGCCCTGCGGAGTTCCGGATCCGGGCGGATCCTGCCTCTTTCGCTTTTTGCCCGATGCTGCCTGCCTTCCTGACCACCATTCTCTGGAGTTACTGCGTCATCGCGTCGCTTCGCTCCATTGCCCAACTGGGGGAGAACGCGGCCAACCTGGCCCGCATCCTTGTCGCCCTTGCCGCCCTCGGCCTGATGGCCCACCTCTTCGGGATGGGCCTGGGGGGAGGCGGGTTTGCTTACTTCTTTCTCAGTGGCATGATCGGATTCGGGTTTGGCGACATCGGGATTTTTTATGCGCTGCCCCGGCTGGGCTCCCGGCTTACCCTTCTGATGGCCCAATGCATGGCCGCGCCCATCGCCGGTCTGGCGGAATGGGCCTGGCTCGGGACGACCCTGAATGGAATCCAGGTTCTGGCCATCTGCATCATCCTTGCGGGGATTGTTTTTGCCCTTGCCCCGCGGAACATTCCCGCCGCCAACCTGCCCTCCTTTCTGGCCGGGATCCTTTTCGGTACGGTGGCGGCCCTCGGGCAGGGGCTCGGGGCCGTCCTGAGCCGAAAAGCCTACGCGGCCGCCCACGCCGCCGGGAGCTGGACGGAGCCCCGGGGAATTCTCGACAGTGTTTTCATGGGAGCGACCAGCGGATATCAGCGCCTGGTGGGAGGCGCCCTCGTGGTGGTCGTTTTCTATCTTCTCAGCCTCATGGTTTCCTCCTGGCGCACCCGGCCGAGGGGCCCCGAGGCCGGGGATCTGCCGGGCCGGAAGGTGAAATACGTTCTGTTGACCGCCGCCAGCGGGCCCGTGTTCGGGATTATTTGCTTCCAGTGGGCCCTTGCGACGACCCCCAGCGCGGTGGTGCAGCCCATTGTCGCCATGACCCCGCTGGTGGTCATGCCAATGGCCCGGTACCTCGAGGGGGACCGCCCGGACCGGCGGGCCGTTTCGGGTGCGCTCCTCAGTGTCCTGGGTGTGATCCTTCTCGCATGGGCCACCGCCTGACCATGCGAAAGGATTTGCTCAAACGCGGATGCCTCCCATAGTCCTTGGTCGCATGAAGGACAACGGCAAGGCACAGGTAGGGATCATCATGGGCAGCGTCTCCGATTGGGATACCATGAAGGAGGCGGCCGCCCTTCTGGATGAGTTGGGAATCGCCTATGAAAAATCCATTGTCAGCGCCCACCGCACGCCCCGGCGCATGGTGGAATATGCCGAAAGCGCCGCCGTCCGCGGCTTGAAGGTGATCATTGCCGGTGCCGGAGGAGCGGCCCACCTTCCCGGAATGACCGCCTCGATGACCCATCTGCCGGTGCTGGGCGTGCCGGTTCGCAGCCGCGCCCTCAGCGGGCTGGATTCGCTTTTGTCCATCGTCCAGATGCCGGCCGGTATTCCCGTGCCGACCCTCGCCATCGGGGAGGCCGGGGCGAAAAACGCCGCCCTCAGCGCCGCCGCGATTCTGGCCCTTGCGGATGACGGGCTGCGCGGGCGCCTGATCGCCTACCGGGACGGTTTGCGCGCCACGGTGGAATCCATGGAGCTGCCGGAAGCATGAGCCCGGTGGCACCAGGAGCGACGATCGGCATGCTCGGGGGCGGGCAGCTGGGACGCATGTCCATCCTTGCGGGCCGCCGGATGGGGTATCGCTTTTGCGTGCTGGAACCCAAGTCTCCCTCCGCCGCCGGAATGGTTGCCGACACGCAAATCAGGGCGCCCTATGACGATGAGGAAGCGCTTCGCGATTTCGCCTCGCGGGTGGACCTCGCCACCCTGGAATTTGAAAACATCCCCGCCCGGGCCCTCGACATCCTGACCGACCGGATTCCGGTCTATCCCGGACGCAAGGCCCTGGAGGTCTGCCAGAACCGGGCCCGTGAAAAGCGGTTTCTGCAATCATCGGGCATCCCCTGTGCCCCCTTCGCCCTGGTCAACAGCCTTGCCGAGCTGGAACAGGCCGTGGAAATCATCGGCTGCCCGGCGGTCCTGAAGACCGCGGATTCCGGGTATGACGGAAAGGGCCAGGTACGCATCGACAAGGGAATGGACCTCGAACCCGTCTGGGAGCCCTATGAAGGGCGCTCGGCCGTCCTGGAGGGCTGGGTCGATTTCATCGGCGAGTATTCCGTGATCTGCGGCCGGAACGCCTCCGGGCAGACCTGCGTTTATCCCTTGATTCAAAACACCCACCGGAACCATATCCTGCACACTTCCCTCAGTCCGGCGGGAGTGGACGAGGGCCTTGAGAAGACCGCCGGACGGCTGGCCCTGGCCATCGCCGACGGGCTGGACCTTGTGGGCCTCGTTGCCATCGAGCTGTTCCTCACCCAGGACGGGTGGGTGGTTAATGAAATGGCGCCCCGTCCGCACAATTCGGGACACCTGACCTTCGACGCCCACATGACCAGCCAGTTCGAGCAGCACATCCGCCTGGTCTGCAACCTGCATCCCGGGCTCACCCGCCAGTACCTTCCCGCCTGCATGCTCAACCTGCTGGGGGATGTCTGGAAGAACGGGTGCCCGGACTGGTCCTTCATCCTCCAGGATTCCCGGTGCAAGCTGCATCTTTACGACAAGGGGGAACCGCGACCCGGCCGCAAGATGGGCCACCTTACCTTTCTGGGAACGGACCCGCTGGATTGCCTCCACCGTGCCAACGAATGCGGCGAGCGCCTCTACGCGACCCTGCGATGAGGACCCGGACATCCTCGAATGTCGCCCGGTTCCTCGCCCGACAGGCGGGCGCGCAGCCGGAGGCCGCAGCCCTGATGGCCCCCCTGGGACGCGAAAGGGACGGTTCCATACGGTATGAAAGGGTTTCCTTCTCCGCGCTTCACGCCCAGACCGAGCAGGTGGCCCACGCCCTGCACGGGGCCGGCCTGCGCCCCGGAATGCGCACGCTGCTGATGGTCCGGCCCGGGAGCGACCTGATCCGGTGCTGCTTCGCCCTGTTCAAGCTGGGGGCGGTTCCGGTGATCATCGATCCCGGCATGGGCCTCCGGCATTTCCTTGAATGCGTCCGGCGCACCCGGCCGGAAGCCCTCCTCGGCATTCCCCTGGCCCAACTGGTAAGCCGCGTATTCCGCAGTTCCTTCCGCAGCCTGCGGCACCGCGTTCCGGTGGGGAAGCGGTTCGCCGCATGGTATGCCGGACGGCCGGACACGGGGTTCCCGATCCGCGAGCCCGGGCCGGGGGAACTGGCCGCGATCCTTTTCACCTCCGGATCAACCGGTCCACCGAAAGGGGTCTGCTACGGCCACGGCGAGTTTGATGCCCAGGTCCATCTCATTCGCGAGACCTTCGCCATCGAGCCGGGAGAGGTCGACCTGCCCATGCTGCCGGTGTTCTCCCTTTTCAATCCCGCCCTCGGGATGACCACGGTGGTGCCGGAAATCAATCCCGGAAAGCCCGCCAGCGTGGAGCCGCGGAAGATTCTCCAGGCGATCGATCAGTGCGGCGTGACCAACAGCTTCGGCGCCCCCGTGCTCTGGAAGAAGATTGCCCGCTACGCGGGGGATCACAAGCGGACCTTTCCCACGCTGCGGCGTGTTCTCATGGCCGGGGCGCCGGTTCCCCCGGATCTGGTCCGCCTGATGCGGCCGGTCTTCCCCCAAGCGCGCCTCTGGTCACCTTACGGGGCCACGGAGTGCCTGCCGGTCAGCGCCATCGACGGGGAAACCATCCTGCGCGAATCCGCGGAGAAGTCCGCCACGGGGGCCGGAACCTGTGTCGGAGGCCCTGTCGCGGGTGTGCGCATACGAATCATTGAAATCCGCGAGGATGCGGTTCCCGCAATGGAGGATGCCCGCCCCCTGCCGCCCGGGGAGATCGGGGAGATTGTCGCCACCGGCCGCACCGTCACCCGCTCCTACGACGCCCTGCCGGAAGCCACCGCCAGGGCCAAGATAACGGACCGGGAGGGCCGGATCTGGCACCGCATGGGCGATGCCGGTTACCTGGACGAGGCGGGCCGACTCTGGTTTTGCGGACGCCTCTCGGAAAGGGTGCTGAGCAAGGACGGCCCGCTCTACACGGATTGTGTGGAGGGGATTTTCAACGTCCTTCCCGGGGTCAGCCGCTCCGCCCTGATCGGGCTGGGCTCCCCTCCAAACCAGGAACCGGCCATTGTCATCGAACCGGAAAAAGGGGAACGGGTGGACAGGGAAGCCGTTCTTGAACATGCCGCCCGCCATCCGTTGACATCCGCGGTGAAGCAGGTCTTTTTCAGCAGGTCCTTTCCGGTGGATGTGCGCCACAACGCCAAGATCCACCGTCTTGAACTGGCAGGAAGATTCCAGACCCGATGAAGATCCTTGTCACAGGCGGGGGCGGCTTTCTCGGAAGCCGCATTGTCGATGGACTTCTGAAGGAAGGCCATTCCGTCCGCGTCTACCAGCGAAGTGAAAATCCGGCCATGGCCGCGGCCGGCGTGGAAGTGACGACCGGATCCCTGACCGCCGCCGAGTCCCTGCGGATCGCCGTGCGGGGTTGCGATGCGGTCATCCACACGGCCGCCAAGGCGGGGGTCTGGGGACCCCGGCGTGAATATTTCGCTACCAATGTCGAGGGTACCCGGAATCTCCTGGAGGCGATGGCCGCCGCGGGGGTCGGGGACCTCGTCCACTGCAGCTCCCCGAGCGTGGTCTTCGACGGTTCCTCCTTTGAGGGGGCTGACGAGTCGTTGCCCTACGGACGCAACTGGAACTGCGACTACCCCGAAAGCAAGGCCTTGGCCGAGCAGGCCGTTCTCGAGTGGGGCCGGTCCGGAAAGGGGAGGGTGATCGCCCTGCGCCCGCACCTCATTGTCGGGGAGGGGGATCCGCATCTTCTCCCGCGGGTCATCCGCCGTGCGCGCTCCGGACGGTTGCGCATCGTTGGCGACGGCACCAACCGGGTGGACCTCACGCGGGTGGAAAACGCCGCCGCCGCCCATCTTCTCGCCCTGAAGGCCCTCGACCGTCCCTCCGCCGTCAACCGTCCCTATTTTATTTCCCAGGGAGAGCCGGTGGTCCTCTGGGAGTGGATCAACCAGGTCCTGGACAGCCTCGACATTCCCCGCCTGGAGAAGCGCATTTCCCTGCCCGCCGCCTACCGGATCGGCTGGATCGCCGAACAGCTCTGGCGGATTTCCGGCGCCAGGGATGTCCCGCCCATGACCCGGTTCCTCGCGCTGGAGCTGGCCAAAAGCCACTGGTTTTCCATCGCGGCGGCCCGCGAGGAACTCGGCTACAGGCCCGAACAGTACCCACTCCGGAACCTTGACTTTTCCTCGTTCAAAGATCCTCGACAATGAATCCCGGCCCCTTCATAGCCTCTGTCCATGAAGAAATTTCAGACGGCGAAGGAGATTCGTTGCGCCACCATCGGGTATGGCGGCGCCTTCAACATGGGCAAGGCCCACTTGAGCCAGATGGAGGCCGCGGGCTTGACCCCGGTCGCGGTGGCGGAAATTGATCCGGCCCGCCTGCAGGTGGCGCGGGTCGACTTTCCCGGTATCCAGACTTTCACGACCGTGGAGGAGATGCTCTCGGAATCCAGGCCCGACCTTGTGGCGATCATCACGCCCCACAACACGCACGCCGCCCTCAGCATGCAATGCCTCCATGCCGGGGCGGGCGTGGTTTGTGAAAAGCCGATGGCCATCTCCCTGGAGGAATGCGACGAGATGATCGCCCTCGCCCGGCAGGAGGGACTGCTCCTTTCCGTCTATCACAACCGCCATTGGGACGGCTGCATCCTCGAGGCGGTGGACCGGATCGTCACGAAGGGGGAAATCGGGGACGTCTTCCGGGTCGAGGCCCACATGGGCGGGTACAGCCAACCGGGCGACTGGTGGCGCTCCAGCCGCAGTATTTCCGGGGGCATCCATTACGATTGGGGTGTGCACTTGATCGAATACACCCTGCAGTTGATCGATTCCAAGGTGGTCGAGGTCAGCGCCTTCGCCAGGGAGGGTTTCTGGAAGACGAAATGGGGCGGGGATACCAACCAGGACGAATTGAGCGCCATCGTGCGTTTTGCCAACGGCGCCCTGCTCAACCTGCGCATCACCCACCTTGATGCCGATCCGGACCCGCACCAGCTCGTCGTCACCGGGACCGGGGGGAAATACCGCATGGATCAGCGCGCCTTTGAGATCCACCGCAAGAGCGGGGAGGAGACCCGCATCGTGAAGGGAATCAACCGCCAGGGGCAACAGGATCAATATTACCTGAATATCGCCGACGCCCTCACCGGGAAGGCCGAACTCGTCATCTCCGCCGAATGGAGCCGCCGCACCATGGAAATCCTCGCCCTCGCCACCCGCAGCGCCGCCGAAAACAGGGCTATCCGGGTCGGCTGAAATCCATATTCTAACCTGAATGGCACTCGGTTAAGGAGGGACCGGCAATTTGTCACGCCCCAGGGGCGGGTCTGAATTTTGGACAATTTCCAAGATGTCGCGACCCCGGAAATGGCCCCAATGGGGCCGTATGCCATAGCCTTGGGAAATTCAGGATAAATATGCAAAGCCCCAAGGGGGCGAAATAAAATCCGCCGTATCAAACAGATGCCGCCCCGTTGGGGCTTGGGCTTCTTCCTGCACGGACCCAGGGCCGCGTCGGCCAAGCAATCGGATTGGGCGCGCCGGCGGGCTTGTCCCGCCGGCCGCCATGGGCCG